>JASHTF010000192.1 GCA_030040715.1 Gammaproteobacteria bacterium
AGGGTCACCCGAGCGCCGTGGCGCTCGGCGATCGCCCCGACGATCGCGAGTCCGAGACCGCATCCGCCCGCTGGTGCATTGGCGCGTCGATAGAAGCGGTCGAATGCTCGGGCGCGTTCGGCCGCCGGAATGCCCGGCCCGGTGTCGCTCACCTCGAGCACCGCGCCTGAGGCCGCGCGACGGCTGCGCACGTGTACCTGCCCGCCCTCGGGCGTGTAGCGCACGGCGTTGTCGACCAGATTGCGTACCAGCGTGCGCAGGGATTCCTCATCGCCCTGCACCACGGCGTTGGGGTCGGCCTCCAGATCGAGCTCGATACGACGTGCAAGCGCGAGCGCGTGGGTATCGCGGATCGCCTCGGCGGCAGCGGTCGCCAGCTCCACCGGCCGCAGCTCGAGGCGCGTCTGCTGCGGCTCACTGCGTGCCAGCGCCAGCAGCTGTCCGAGTAAGTGAATTGCCCGCTCGACTGCAGCGCCGAGCTCGTTGCGCGCAGTCTGCCGCGCGGCCTCGTCCGGCGCTCGATCGAGCAGCTGCAGCTGCAGCCGCACCGCCGTCAGCGGCGAGCGCAGCTCGTGCGCCGCGTCGGCGACGAAGGCGCGCTGCGCCGCGAAAGCCGCGTCGAGTCGCGCCAACAGCCGATTGAGCTGCTCGACGAGCGGCGCAACCTCTTCCGGAAGCTGCGTGGTCGCGAGCGGCGCGAGAGTGCGGGCATCACGGTGCTGCACTTCGGTGACCACACGCTGCAGCGGCCGCAGGCTGCTGCGCACTACCCAGACGATCGCGGCGCCCAGCACCGGAAGCAACACCAGGAGCGGTATCATCAGGCGCAGCGCCGCCCCGCGCGCGAGCGCCTGGCGCACGGCGAGCGGCTGCGCGATCTGCACCACGCCGTCTACCGTCCGCAACCCGTATACCCGCCACGGTTGGTCCTGCAGCATCAGATCGGTGTAGCCGAGGACCGGGCTTCCGATCACCGGCAGCCCGGGACGCGACACGTATACACGCGTCCCAAAGAGATCCCAGATCTCCACCACGAAATCGCTATCGCCCTGTTGCGGTGGCAGCTCGAGGCGTGGCGCCAGCGGCACCTGGCTGCGCAGCGACAACGCCATTTGCCGCAGTTGATAGTCGAACAGCGCCGAGGTCTCCACCAGAACACGCCGATAGGTGAACACCCCGGCGAGCGCAGATACGGCGATCACGAGCGACAGCAGCGCCAGCAGCAAGCGGGCACGGATCGATGACAGCGGTCCCATCTTTCTCAGCCCGCCTTCACTTGGGAATGAAATAGCCGACGCCGCGCAGTGTACGAATGGCATCGGCACCGAGCTTGCGCCGCAGCGCATGTACGTAGACCTCGACCGCGTTGCTCTCGACCGGCTCACTCCAGCCGTACAGCCGATCCTCGAGCTGGGCGCGCGACAGCACCGCACCGGGACGCTGCAGCAGCGCCTCGAGCACGGCGTACTCGTGCGCTGACAGCGGCACCGCCGTGCCCTGGTGCTCGACTGCGTGCGTGACCGGATCGAGGCGAATGCCGCGGTGCTCGATGCAGGGATCACCGCGCCCCGCCACCCGACGCAGCACCGAGCGCATGCGCGCGCTGACCTCATCCAGGTCGAACGGCTTGACGATGTAATCGTCAGCGCCGGCGTCGAGCCCCCGCACGCGATCGCGGATGTCATCGCGCGCCGTCAGGATTATGACGGGCGTAGCGTCGCCGCGCCGTCGCAGCTCGCGCAGCACCTCGAGGCCGTCGCGCTCGGGCAGGCCCAGATCCAGCAACACCAGATCGAACCCGGTCGTGCCCAGCGCGGCCGCGGCACTGCGCCCGTCGCGCATCCAATCGACCGCGTAGCCCTCCTGGCGCAACGCGGTCTCCAGTCCTTGCGCGATCATCGAGTCATCTTCGACCAACAGTACACGCACCAGAGCTGCTCACTTAAAGATTCGGTAGTGGATCGCCGTCGGCGTACGACTTGTTCGCGCGACGGCGCGAGCTGGCCCGCGCCATGGGAACTCACGCACACCGCTGCGATCTACTGAAAACACGCCGTAAATTTTACAAGAGCTGCGCCAAGACGCATCGATCATGTACCGACGCCCAGGCGTTGTGGCGACGAATGGCCGTGGACGCGATAGAATAAAAATAGGATGGTTCATCTGACCACCTATTTTCCCGCGCGGCGCGGTCTTGCACGGCGGCACGATCAGGCTTGAATACCCGGCCTGCATAGCCATGCACCGCGATGCCCCGCCCCGGCCGCTCAGCGTCCGACCGCCGCCGTCCGTGCCGATGACGGAGCCGGCGCCGGCCCCGGCGCACGACTCGGAAGCCGAGCACTCGGAAGCCGAGCGCGCCCGCGCCTACCTGGCCGCGATCGTGGAATCTTCCGATGAGGCCATCATCGGCAAGAGCCTGAGCGGCGTCATCCAGTCGTGGAACGAAGGCGCGGTGCGCATGTTCGGCTACGCGCCGGAGGAGGCGATCGGGCAGCCCATCACGCTGATCATCCCTGCGGAGCTGCGGGCGCAGGAGGAGCAGTTGTTCGAGCGGGTGCTGCGCGGCGAGCACATCGCGCATTTCGACACCGTACGCCTCGCCAAAGACGGCCGCAGAGTCCCGATCTCGCTCGCCGTCTCGGCGATTCTGGATACCTCCGGCGAGGTCATCGGTGCATCGAAGATCGCGCGCAACGTCAGCGAGCGTCAGCAGGCCGAGCGCGCGTTGCGTGCCAGCGAGCAGCGACTGTGGAATGAGGCCTACGCGCTCGAGCGCATGAACGAGTGGAGCACGCGGGTGTGGCGTTCGCAGGGCCTCGGCGATGGGCTGCAGCTGATTCTCGACGCGGTGATCGAGCTGCTCAACGCCGACAAAGGCGCCGCGCAGCTGCTGGACGAGGTCGGGCGGCTGCGCATCGCGGCGCAGCGAGGCTTCGATGCGGCCTCGCTGCATTACCTGCGCCAGCTCTCCACCGGCGACGGCCCGACCGCCGGCCAGGCACCCGGGCAGCACGAGCGCATCATCATCGACGACATCGACGGCGAGATCGTGGACGTCGACAGCGCGCGCGGGTTCGCGGCGCAGCGCGAGCTCGCACGCCGCGCCGGCTGTCGCGCGCTGCTGTGGACACCGTTGATCGGCTTCGATGGCACGCTGCTCGGGGCGCTGTCGCTGCAGTTCCAGGCCGCTCATCGCCCGAGTGAAGCGGAGCTGCGACGGTTGGACTTGTTCCTGCTTCAGGCCTGCGACTTCATCCAGCGCTGCGGCATGGAGCAGGAGCTGCGCGCGCGCGAGGATGCGTTGCGCGACGCCGATCGACAGAAGGATGAGTTTCTGGCGCTGCTGGCGCACGAGTTGCGTAATCCGCTCGCTCCAATCTGTAACGCCGCCGAGGTGCTGGCGCGTCGGCTGGCGGCATCGCCCGAGGCTCAGGCCGGGGTGGCCGTGATCCGCCGCCAGGCCGCGCAGCTGACACGGCTGGTCGACGATCTGCTGGACGTCGCGCGCGTCACCCAGGGGCGCATCGAGCTCAAGCGCGCCACGGTCGAGGTCGCGAGCGCGGTGGCGCAGGGGCTCGAGAGCGTCGAGTCGCTGCTGCAGGAGAAGCGCCAGCAGATCGGCGTCACCGCGAGCGCTGAGCCGCTGTACGTGCGCGCCGACTTCGCGCGCCTGGTGCAATGCATGGGCAACCTGCTGACCAACGCGATCAAGTACACCGATCCGGGCGGGCGCATCCGGCTCGAGATCCGTGCGGAAGGTAAGTCAGCGGTGATCGAAGTATCCGACAGCGGCGTCGGCATTGCTCCGGAGCAGCTCGCGCGCATCTTCCAGCTGTTCGTGCAGGGCGAACGCACGCTCGACCGCGCCCAGGGCGGGCTCGGCATCGGCTTACCGGTGGTCAAGAAGCTCATGGAAATGCACGGCGGCAGCGTATCGGCACGCAGCGCCGGCATCGGGCGCGGCGCGACCTTCGAGCTGCGCCTGCCGCTCGTTTCGGCTCCGGTCACGAGCGAATCGGCGAGCCAGAGCAGCGACTCGGCCCCCAAACGCATATTCATCGTCGACGACAATCCCGACGGCGCGCATTCCCTGGCGCTGTTGCTGCAGCTCGAGGGCCACGAAGCGCAGGCGGTGCTTTCGTCACGCGAGGCACTCGAGCGGATCGAAGCTTTCAGGCCCGACGTCGCGCTGCTCGACATCGGTCTGCCCGGTATGAACGGCTATGAGCTGCTGCAGCGCCTGCGCGAGCTGCCGACACTACAGCCGACGACCTTCGTGGCCGTGACGGGCTACGGCCAGCCAGGCGATCGCGAGCGCATCCGCGCCGCGGGCTTCCGTGCCCATCTCATCAAGCCGGTGAATATGGCGGAACTGCTGGGGATCCTGAGCGCATCGCTCAGCGCGCGCGCTTCGGCAGGTACAGATCCGTGAGCGTGCCCTCGTAGCCGTCGGCGGCAAAGGCGACCGTCTCGGAGAGCGTCGGGTGCGGGTGCACGGTCAGGCCGATGTCGGCCGCATCCGCGCCCATCTCGATCGCGAGCGTGACCTCGGCGATCAACTCTCCGGCGTTGGTCCCGACGATGCCGCCTCCGAGCAGGCGATGCGTCACCGGATCGAACAGCAGCTTGGTGAAGCCTTCGTCACGACCCAGCGACAGCGAGCGACCGCTTGCCGCCCAGGGGAAGCTCGCGCGCTCGTAGGCAACATTTTCCGCCTTGGCCGCGATCTCGGTGAGCCCGACCCAGGCCACCTCGGGATCGGTGTAGGCAACCGCCGGGATCGCACGCGCGTCGAAGAAGCTCTTGAGTCCGGCTGCAGCCTCCGCGGCAACCTTGCCTTCGTGGCTCGCCTTGTGGGCCAGCATCGGTGGTCCGGCGATGTCTCCGATCGCGAAGATGTGTGGCACGTTGGTGCGCATCTGCTGGTCGGTTCTGATGAAACCCTGCTCATCGACCCGCACCCCGGCGCGCTCGGCGCCGATGCGCTTGCCGTTGGCTGAGCGCCCGATGGCGACCAGCACGTGCTCGTAGGTGTCCGTGCTGCTCGCGCCGGCGGCACCCTGAAAGCTGACCTGCAGGCCCTGAGCGCTCGCGCTCACGGCGGTCACGCGCGTATCGAGCGAGATCTTGCCGTAACGTCGGCGGATGCGGCGCTCGAGCGGGCGCACCAGATCGGCATCGCAGCCCGGCATCAGCTGCGCGGTGAGCTCGACCACGTCGACCTTGGCGCCGAGCGCCTCATAGACACAGGCCATCTCCAACCCGATGATGCCGCCGCCGATCACCAGCAGGCGGCCAGGATCGGCCGGGAGCTCGAGCGCTCCGGTCGAGTCGATGATGCGCGCATCTTCGGGCAGGAACGGCAGGCGCGCGGCCTGCGAGCCGGCGGCGATCACGCATTGCTCGAAGCGCAGGCGCTCGCTGCGACCCGCGGCGGAGATCTCGAGCACGTGGGGACTCAGAAACTGGCCGCTGCCGCGCACGACTTCGACCTTACGCTGCTTGGCGAGCGTCGCGAGTCCATCGGTGAGCCGGCGTACGACGCCGTCCTTCCAGGCCCGAAGGCGAGCGAAGTCCAGACGCGGCGCCTCGAAGGCGATGCCGTTGGCGCTCATCTCGCGC
The DNA here is from genome assembly GCA_030040715.1 of Gammaproteobacteria bacterium. Lineage (GTDB taxonomy): Bacteria > Pseudomonadota > Gammaproteobacteria > Steroidobacterales > Steroidobacteraceae > FEN-1191. The sequence goes on from JASHTF010000192.1 coordinate 5,626, forward strand.
GCCTCCTCGATCACCTTGGCCGCGTGCAGCAGCGCCTTGGAGGGAATGCATCCCACGTTCAGGCACACGCCTCCGAGCCGCTCATAGCGCTCGACCAGCGTCACTTTGAGGCCGAGATCCGCGGCGCGAAAGGCCGCGGTGTAGCCGCCGGGACCGGACCCGAGCACGAGCAGCTGCGTGCTGCGCGTGGCCTCGGGCTCGGCCTCCCGGGCTGATATCGACGCAGCCGCGGCGGGAGCCGTGGCTGCGGCTGCGCTCGCCGCGGACGCCTGCGCGCTCGCGCCGTCCTCGGTCTCGACACGCACCAGCGCAGTGCCCTTGGAAACCCGCGAGCCCTTCTGCACCAGCAGCTCGACGATTCGGCCCGCGACCGTAGAGGGCACGTCCATGGTCGCCTTGTCGGTCTCGAGCGTCACCAACGGGGTGTCGATTTCGACCGTGTCGCCCACCTTGACCAGCACGTCGATGATCGGCACGTCCTTGAATTCACCGAGCGCCGGGCAGTCGACCTCGACGCGCTTCACGACCGCACCCTCACAGGAGCCTCACGGGACGGCCTCGAGCAGCGCATTCGGGCTCGCGAGGAAGGCGGTCAGCGCCGTGATGAAGCGCGCGCCTGCCGCCCCGTCGATCACCCGATGGTCATAGGACAGCGACAGCGGCAGGATGAGACGCGGGACGAAGCCGCCCTCATGGAACACGGGGCGTGTGCTCGCGCGCGACACACCGAGAATGGCGACTTCGGGCGCGTTGATGATCGGCGTGAACCCGGTGCCGCCGATGCCGCCGAGACTCGAGATCGTGAAGCTGCCGCCCTGCATCTCCGCGGCCGTCAGCTGGCCCGCGCGCGCGCGCGAGCTCAGTTGCGCGAGCGCGCGCGCGACCTCGTAGACGTCCTTGCGGTTGGCGTCGCGGATGACCGGCACCAGCAGGCCCTGGCGCGTATCGGCAGCAAAGCCGATGTGCAGGTACTTCTTGTAGACGATGTTCTGGCCGCTCTCATCCAGCGACGCATTGAACTGCGGATACTTCTGCAGCGCCTTGACGCAGGCGAGCACGACGAACGCCAGCAGCGTGAGCTTGACCTCGGCGCGCTCGGCGCGCTCCTTGAGACGCACACGCGCCGCCTCGAGCTCGGTGATGTCGGCCTCATCGAACTGGGTCACGTGGGGCAAGTTCACCCAGCTCGCATGCACGCGCTGGCCGGAGATGCGCTGCACCCGGCCGAGCGGCTTTACCTCTACGGGGCCAAATTGCGCAAAGTCGGGGACGCTGACCCTCGGCCACCCCGCGCTCGGCGCGGTCGCGGGAGCGCGTGTCAGTGCCGTTTTGACGAATGCCTTGACGTCTTCGGCGGTGATGCGCTCCTTCTCGCCACTGCCGCGTACCCGAGACAGATCGACACCGAGCTCGCGGGCAAACTTGCGTACTGAAGGACTCGCATGCGCGCCGCTCGGCGACAACCCGAGCTCGGCCGGCAATGCCTCGGCCGGCAGCGCCTCGGACATCCCCGCGGGCACCCCCGACGGCGCGGCGACTGCCGCGGGAGTCCGCGACCCGGCTGCGGGCGTCGCGGCGGCGGCGGCGGTGGTGGCGGGCACGG
>JASHTF010000193.1 GCA_030040715.1 Gammaproteobacteria bacterium
TCGGCCGGCGTCTGTGCGATGCGCTGCGACGCCGGCGACGACGTCTGCGGCGCCGGTTGCGCCCCCGGCGCCGGCCGCGCGCTGCCCGGTGGCGTTGCGGTACTCATTGCCCGTAGAGCGCCAGAGCTTCGAGGGCAGCGCGCCGCTGTGCCAAGCCGTGGCGCGGCGGGAGGCGCTGTCCGGGGAGCGACAGTACGTAGCTGTCGCCGAGCCGCTCGCAGTCGAGCACCCAGTGCGCCAGCTGCGAGAGCCGCCGCTCGAGCGGCAGATCGAGCAGCTGCATGAAATCGAGCAGACGATGCACGTCAGCGGGCGCTTCGTAATGCGCCACCAGCAGTGGGCCGCCGTGCGCATACGCCTTCCAAGCGACGCTGCGCGGTGAGTCGCCATCACGAAACGGCCGCAGCCAGGCCCACTCCTCATCGCCGCTCTCGTGACTGCCGTGCGTGCCCGCGGCGGCCTGAGCGCGTGCCACCGGCAGCGGGCGTGTTCCCGAGGGCGCCGGGTAGATCACGGCCTCCAGCGGCAGATGCACCCAGGCCCAGGCGCGAAACAGTCCGAGCGGCGTCTCGGTCGCGAGCGTGAGCCGCTCGATGCGCTGGCGGCCGCGGCCGCGCGCGCGATAGTTCAGGCGCACGCGCTGCATGGCGCCCGGCTCGAGCGTGAGCGTCGTCGCGGCGCAGGGCTCGCAGCGTAGCGAGAGCGCGCGGCGCGCGCGGGCATCGTCGTTGCGTAGCTGCAGCGTGAGCTCGCCGAGCTGTCCAGAGAACGTCGGCTCGGCGACCGCGGCGTGCAGCTGCAGCCCGAGCAGGGTGCGGTGGCATTCATACATGCTGACCAGGGCCACGCCTGACAGCAGGAAGCACAGCAGCAGCGCGAGGCTGTTGTTGTAATTGAGTCCGGCGAGCAGCATCAGGAACAACACCACCGCCGCGACCGCGCCCGTGCGTGTCGGCAGGATGTAGATGCGGCGCGCGCGCAGCGTGAGCGGTAAGGCATCCTCGCCCTGGCGGGCGCGCGCCCAGGCGAGCACGCGGCGCAGACCCGCGGCCCGCGGCTCAAATAGGAATTGGAACGGCCCTGATGAGCGCACCGGCGATCTCGGCCCCGCTAGCGGCACTGTCGCCCTCGCGCGGCTCGAGGCGGTGCGCGGCGATCGCGGGGAATACCGCCTGCACGTGCTCCGGAAGCACCGCGTTATCACCACAGAGCAGCGCCCAGGCCTGGGACGCGCGCACCAGGCCCTGCCCGGCACGCGGCGACAGCCCGAGCGACAGCTCGACGCGCGTGCGGGCCAGCAGCGCCTGCACGTAATCGAGCAGCTTGTCGGACACGTACACCGCGCGTACCTGCGCTTGCAGCGCGAGTACTTCGCCGGCCGACAGTACCGTCGGCGTCGACTGCAGCAGATCGCGCCGCTCGCCCTGCACCAGCACGCGCCGCTCCGAGCTCGGATCCGGATAACCGAGGATCACGCGCATCAGGAAACGGTCGAGCTGGGACTCGGGCAGCCCGAAGGTGCCGAGCTGCTCGTGCGGATTCTGCGTTGCGACCACGAAGAACGGATCCGGCAGCGCATGGCTGATGCCCTCGACGCTCACCTGCCGCTCCTCCATGGCTTCGAGCAGCGCGCTCTGGGCCTTGGGGCTGGCGCGATTGACCTCATCGGCGAGCAGCAGCTGCGTGAACACCGGGCCGCGACGGAACTGGAATCGCTGGGCGTTGCGGTCGAAGATAGAGATGCCGATGATGTCGGCCGGCAGCAGATCGCTGGTGAACTGCAGGCGCGTCCATTCGAGCCCGAGCACGCGCGCGAGCGTGTGCGCCAGCGTGGTCTTGCCGACCCCGGGCACGTCCTCGATCAACAGGTGACCGCGCGCGAGCAGGCAGGCGAGACAGAGGCGCACCTGCGCGGTCTTGCCGAGAATCACGTGCTCGATCGCGCCGACGGCGGCGTCCAGTCGGCTCACGGTTGTGGTCCCCCCGCCGCCAGCACTCGCACCTGCTCGCGCTGGCGATGCAGGCGCGCGCGTGCGCTCTCGAATTCGCTCAACCGCTCGCGCTCCTGCGCGACGATCTCCGCGGGCGCGTGCCGCACGAACTGCTCGTTTGCCAGCTTGCCGTGCGCACGGCCGAGCTCCTGCTCGATCTTCTGCAGCCGCTTGTCGAGGCGCTGCAGCTCGCTCGCCGGCTCGATGAGGCCGGCCATCGGCACCATCAGCGTGAGCTCGCCGACCAGCGCGGCGGCGGCTGGAGGCGCCCGCTCAGTCGCGCCGAGCACGTCGATGTCCTCGAGAAACGCAAGTTGCATCAGTAATGCCCGATGACGCTGCAGCCGTTCGAGATCTTCGGCGCCCGCGTGCTGCAGCCGCAGCGGTACGCGCCGGGTCAGCGGAATGTCCATCTCGCCCTTGATCTGCCGCACGCCGAGCACCAACCGCTGTAGCCAGCGCAGCTCGGCCTCGGCGGCTGGGTCGGACGCAAAATCGCTCGCCCGCGGCCAGGGCGCAATCATGATGCTGTCGCCCGTGATGCCAGCCAGGGGTGCGAGCCGCTGCCAGATCTCCTCGGTAATGAACGGCATCAGCGGGTGCAGCGCGCGCAGCAGCGCCTCGAGCACGCCGAGGGCCGTCGCCAGCGCGGCGCGCGCGCTCGGATCCTGCGGTCGATGCAGCGCCGGCTTGATGATCTCTACGTACCAATCGCAGAACTCGTACCACGTGAACTCATACAAGGCGGCCGCGGCGAAGTCGAAGCGATAGTCGATGAAGGCCTGGTCGACCGTGGCGAGCGTGCTCCCGAGGCGCGAGCGAATCCAGCGGTCGGCCACTGCTAATGTCATGGCTCCCTGATCGGAGGTTGAAGCGATCGTTGTCGTTGCGACCGGGGCGTCGGTAGGCAGCCGGGGGTCGGCCCGTGGGCTGCGCTGCGTGCCGCCGGTCTCATCTAGCGCCGCATTGCCGCCGAGGCCCGCCTGGGCGTCAAGCGCAAGCCACAGGAAACGTGCGGCATTCCAGAGTTTGTTGCAGAACTTGCGATAGCCGTCCACCCGGTTGAGATCGAAGCGCAGCTCGCGCCCCTGGGTGGCGAGCGTGGCAAAGGTGAAGCGCAGCGCGTCGGTCCCATAGGCCGCGATGCCGTCGGGAAACTGC
>JASHTF010000194.1 GCA_030040715.1 Gammaproteobacteria bacterium
GGTCGCAGACGCTGCGATTGCGCAGCACTCGCCGCGGCCGCGGCGCGCTGCTGGCGCTGGCGGCGTCGATCGCGGTGTCATTCTGCGGCTGCAGCCACCCGGCTCCCTATCATCTGCAAGACATCGCGGGCCTGATGCCGCCGCTGCAGTTCAGCCTCACGGACGATGATTCCCGGCCGGTCACCGCGGCCAACTATCGCGGCGATTTGGTGCTGATGTATTTCGGCTACACCCACTGCCCCGATCTGTGCCCGACGACTCTGGCCTCGCTCGGGCAGGCGCTCGCACGACTCGGGCCGGACGCCTCGAAGGTCCGGGTGCTGTTCGTCACGGTCGACCCGGCGCGCGACACCACGCCGCTGCTGAGGCGTTACATGAGTTACTTCGGCCCGCAGTTCGTCGGCTTGCGCGGCGATGATGAGGCGCTGCGGCCACTGATCCGGCGCTATCGGGTTGGCTACCATCGCGATCCCCCCGATCGCAATGGCAATTATGCCGTCGAGCACAGCAGCGTCGTGTTCGTATTCGATCAGCGGGGGCGCGCGCGCTTGCTGGCGCGCGACAGCGACCCGCCGGACCAGGTCGCGCAGGATCTGCGCCGACTGCTGCAGGCGGATTGAGCCTCCGCACGGGACCGCCCGTCAGCGCACGCAGCCGGCGTCCCAGGGCAGAAGCGGCGTGTCAGCGCAGCGCCTGCGCCACCGCCGGATGCACGATCTTGCCGTGCACGATGTTCAATCCGCCAGCGAGACCCGGGATCTCGCGCGTGGCGCGCTCCCAGCCGAGGTCGGCGAGCGCCTTCACGTACGGCAGCGTCGCATGGTTGAGTGCCAGGGCCGAGGTGCGCGGCACTGCGCCGGGCATGTTGGTGACGCAATAGTGCACGACGCCGTCGACCGTATAGACCGGCGCGGCGTGCGTGGTCGGTCGGCTGGTCTCAAAACATCCGCCCTGATCGATGGCGATATCCACCACGACCGCGCCGGGCTGCATGCGCCGCACCATCGCCGCGGTCACGAGCTTCGGTGCCGCCGCGCCTGGCACGAGCACGGCGCCGATCACCAGGTCCGCGCCGGCGACCGCCCGCTCGATCGCATCGGCGGTCGAGTAGACCGTGTTCACGGTCCCATGAAACAGCGCATCGACCTGGCGCAGGCGCGGGACCGAATTGTCGATCGCGGTGACCTGGGCGCGCAGGCCGTGCGCCATCTGCAAGGCGTTGGTGCCCGAGACACCGACCCCGATCACGACCACCTTGGCCGGCGGTACGCCAGGGACGCCGCCGAGCAATACGCCGCGACCACCCATGGACTTCTCCAGATAAACGGCACCCACCTGAACCGCCATGCGGCCGGCAACCTCGCTCATCGGGGTCAGCAACGGCAACGAGCCGTCGGCAGCGGTGACGGTCTCATAGGCGATCGCGACTGAGCCGCTGCGGCACAGCGCTTGCGCCTGGGCAGGATCGGCCGCCAGGTGCAGATAGGTGAACAGCACCTGCTCGGGTCGCAGGCGCGCGCATTCCTCGAGCTGCGGCTCCTTCACCTTCACGATCAGCTGTGACTCGCCCCACACGGCCTCGGCTTTGGTCACGATGGTGGCGCCGGCGGACCGGTAATCCTCGTCGCTGCAGCCGATGCCGCTGGCGGCTCCGCTCTGCACCAACACCTCGTGTCCGCCGGCAACCAGGTCCCGCACTGCGGCCGGAACCAGGCCGACGCGGTACTCCTGGGTCTTGATCTCTGTGGGCACACCGATGCGCATGGGTTGGTCTCCGCGGGAGCGTGTGATGAGAGACCCGCAAGACTAGCGACGGGCGCCGACGAGCATTTGCAAACTCGCCCGGCTATCGCTGAGAATGTGGCAGAAAATTGTGAAAAAATAGATATATTGAAATTTTATGCGACTGGACCGCGCGGACATCCGGATTCTCCGCGAGCTGCAGCAGGATGCGAAGCTCTCCAACGCCGCGCTCGCGGCGCGGGTGGGGTTATCGGAGTCGGCGTGCCTGCGGCGTGTGCGCCTGCTCGAGCAGGCGCGGATCATCGAGCGCTATACCGCTGTGCTCAGCGCGGCCAAGGTGGGGCTTGCGCTAAGCTTCATCATCCGCATTACGCTGCGGGCGCAGATCGACCGCGATCTGAATGCCTTCGAACAGGCGGTCGCCGGAGTGCCCGAGGTCACCGAGTGTGATCTGACGACGGGTGAGTCCGATTATGTATTGCGCGTGGTCGCGCGCGACGCCGAGGATTTCGAGCGCCTGCACAGCAAGGTGCTGACGAAGCTGCCGGGCGTCGCGCGGGTCGAATCGAGCTTCGTCCTGCGCGCTGTGGTCAAGAACGCGGGACTGCCGATCGGGACGTAGGCGTGCGTGCGTGCGTCCGGCGAGTCAGGTCACTCGGGTACTGCTGACGCCGATGGCGTGATCGATTATTTAAATTAACACAGTTTAATCTTGCGACCACCCGCGATTAACGTCAGCTCATGTAGCGTAGGCGGGTTTGGAGCTCCAACCTTTATCGGGCTCTGGGGCACGTTTCTATGTATGGGCAGGTCATAGGAAGGAGAATGACAATACTTCGCCTTGCGCTGAGCCGGCGCGGGGGCAACGTCGCGAGCGCAGTCGTGGCTGGCGCTGGGCTGCTCGCGTCCGCGGGCTTCGTGATCCTGGCCGGATGCAGCGTCGGACCGGCCTACCATCGGCCGCAGGTACCGACCCCCTCGCAGTGGCGGACACCCGTGACCCCTGCCCAGGCGCTCTGGCCCGACGCCGACTGGTGGCATCGCTTCGGCTCGGCCACCCTCGACCGCTACGTCGGTGAGGCGCTCGCGAGCGGTGATGACGTCGCCGCCGCGATCGCACGCGTGCGCGAGGCTGACGCTCAAGCGCGCATCGCCGGCGCTCCGCTGTTCCCGGCGGTCGCGGCCAGCGGCGAGGCGCTAAGGGAGCGCCAGTTCTCGCCCGGCGGCCAGCCGGTGACCTACAACGAATACACGCCGACGCTCACCGCCAGCTACGAGCTCGATTTCTGGGGCAAGAACCGTGCAACGCACCAAGCGGCTGTGCTGGCGGCCCTCGCGAGCCGCTTCGATCGCCAGACCGTGGTGCTGAGCGTGATCGCGGGCGTGGCACAGGATTATTTCGAGGCACTCGAGAATCACGACCTGCTGCAGGTCGCGCAGACCAATCTGGCGACTGCGCAGCATGTGCTCGACGGTCTGCAGCTCGAGGAGGAGGTGGGCACCGCCACCGCCCTCGACGTGGCGCAGCAGGCCTCCGTCGTCGCGGCGGAAAACGCTGCCATTCCGCCGCTCGTGCAGCAGCTGCACCAGAGCCTCGACGCTCTGGCGACGCTGCTGGGGGTGACTCCCGAGTCCCTGGCGCTGCCCGACGCCGGTTTGGCGACCCTCACGGCGCCGCCTGTAATCGGTGGCTTGCCCTCGATTCTGCTCGAGCGCCGCCCGGACGTGGCTGAAGCGGAGGCGAATCTGCACGCGGCCAACGCCAACATTACCGTGGCGCGCGCCGCTTACTTCCCCGACGTCGATCTGACGGCCAGCGGCGGCTTTGCCAGCAGCATGCTGAGCAACCTGATCACGCCGGCGGCACGAGTGTTTGAGCTGACGGGGACGATCACTCAGAATATCTTTCAAGGCGGCGCGCTGCGCGGGCAGGTGCAATACTCCGAGGCGCGCTACACCGAGCTGCTGGCCGATTATCACAAGGCGGTGATCTCGGCGCTCAGCAACGTCGAGGATGCGTTGATCGCTGTTCAGCAGAGCAGCGAGCAGCAACGGCGACAGCAGGATGCGGCCGACAAAGCACAGCAGGCATTCGACTTTGCCCAGCAGCAGATGACGGCGGGCACCACCAACATTCTGACGGTATTGAACACGGAGACGACGTTGCTCACGGCGCAGAATGAGCTGGTGCAGGTCAAGTATCAGCACCTGGAAGCACTGGTGCAGTTGTATCAGGCTCTCGGGGGTGGCTGGCAACAGTCGCAGGAGAGGCTGTGAGTTCGGCGGAGGATAGCCATTTGCGGACCGAAGGCACCGGTCTATCGAGCGAAGGTGGCGACAGGCTGTCGGGCGCCCTTCGGCCCGGGCAGCCGCGCTCGCGGCCGAGGTTGTGGCTCGGCATCGCCGCCGCGATCGCGATTGTGGCGGTGGTGTTGTGGCGGACGCAGCACAAGCCGGCCGGTGCGGCCACGCGCGACGTGCCGAATGCGGTCATCGTCCAGTCTGCGGTGGCGACACGCGGTGACGTGCCCGTAACCGTGGAGGGGCTCGGTGCCGTTCAGGCCTTCTACACCGCCACGCTCGCTGCGCAGGTCAACGGTCAGCTGCAGCAGGTGTTCTTTACCGAGGGGCAGCTGGTCAAGAAGGGTCAGCTGCTGGCGCAGATCGATCCGCGGCCGTTGCAAGCGGCACTCGATCAGGCGGTGGCGACGAAAGACAAGGATAGCGCGCAGCTTGAGGCTGCCCAACGCGACCTGACGCGCTATCAGGTCCTCGCGCCGCAGAATCTCGCGAGCAAGCAGCAACTTGACCAGCAGCGTGGGCTGGTGGCGGGGCTCAACGCACAGCTCAAGATCGACCAAGCGGCGATCGACAACGCGCGCACGCAGCTCGGCTACACGCGCATCACGGCACCGTTCGCCGGCCGCACCGGTATCCGGCTGGTGGATCCCGGCAATAACGTTCATGCCACCGATACCAACGGCATCGTGGTGGTGACGCAGATCCAGCCGATCTCAGTGGTCTTCACGCTCCCGGAGGAGGCGCTGCCGCAGATCAGCACGGCACTCGATCACGGCGATACCTCGGTGACCGCGCTGTCGCGCGACGACAGGACCAAGCTCGACGTCGGTACGCTCTCGGTGGTCGATAACCAGATCGACCAGACTACGGGTACCATCCGGCTGAAGGCCACGTTCCCGAACGCGCACAACACCCTGTGGCCCGGCCAGTTCGTGAACGCTCGCGTGCTGATCGCGCAGCTGCACAGCGCGGTGGTCGTCCCCAGCGAGGCGGTGCAGCCCGGCGCGAACGGTACCTTCATTTACGTCATCAAGCCAGACTCTACGGTCGAGGCGCGGCCGGTGCAGGTCGGACAGGAGGATGGTGGGCACACTGTGGTGCTCTCAGGGCTCGACGCCGGCGAGCGGGTGGTCACGACCAACCAGTTCCGCCTCGCGCCGGGGACGCGAGTGCACGTGTCATGAGCATTTCCGAGCCGTTCGTTCGCCGGCCGATCGCGACCTCGTTGCTGATGGGTGGGCTGCTGCTCGTGGGGCTCGTGGCCTGGCCGTTGCTGCCGGTAGCCCCGCTGCCACAGGTCGACTTCCCCACGATCGCGGTGTTCGCCACCCTGCCGGGCGCCGATCCGCAGACCATGGCCTCCTCCGTGGCGCAGCCGCTGGAATATCAGTTTGCGCAGATCCCGTCACTCGCGCAGATGACCTCGGTCAGTACGCTCAGCAACACCCAAATCACCCTGCAGTTCGATCTGGAACGCAACATTGATGGCGCCGCCAACGACGTGCAGGCGGCGATCAACGCCGCCGCGGGCCAGCTGCCTCATAACCTGCCGGCCCCGCCGCACTTCCGCAAGTTCAACCCCGCCGATCCGCCAGTCATGCAGCTGGCGGTGCACTCCGATGTGCTGCCGATCACGACCGTGGACGATTTCGCGGAAACCGTGCTGGCGCAGCAGATCTCGCAGATCCCCGGCATCGGCCAGGTGAACGTCCGCGGCCAGCGCAAGCCCGCCATACGGGTGCAGGTCGACCCGGCCAAGATCGCGGCGCTCGGCATCGATCTCAACGACATCCAGAACGTCATCAACATCGCGAGCGTCGATGCGCCCAAGGGCGCGATCAACGGCCGCCTGCACAGCTACACCATCTACGACAACGACCAGTTCGATCATGCCAAGCCGTGGAACGACGTTGTGGTCACGTATCACAACGGCGCGCCGGTGCGTGTCCGCGACATTGGAGTGGCGGTGGATGGTCCGCAGGACCTGTATCAGGACGGCTGGGCCCAAAACGGCGACGCCGTGCAGCTGATGATGTTCAAGCAGCCGGGCGCGAACGTGATCGAGACCGTACGGCGGGTGGAAGAGACGCTGCCGAAGATCATGCTGCAGATCCCGAAGTCGATCAGCGTGGCACAGATCGCCGACCGCACGGCCACCATCCGGGCATCGCTGCGCGACGTTGAGTTCACGCTGATGCTGGTAGCCGCGCTGGTCGTGCTGGTCATCTTCCTGTTCCTGCGCAACGTCTGGGCGACCATCATTCCGGGCGTCACGGTACCGCTCGCGCTGCTCGGCACCGCGGCCGTCATGTACCTGCTGGGCTTCAGCCTGGACAATCTGTCGCTGATGGCGCTCACCATCGCGGTCGGGTTCGTGGTCGACGACGCCATCGTGATGCTCGAGAACATCTACCGTCACATCGAGGCGGGACTGACGCCGCTGCAGGCGACCCTCAAAGGGGCGCGCGAGATCGGCTTCACGATCCTCTCGATCAGCATCTCGCTGGTGGCGGTGTTCATCCCGTTGCTGCTGATGGGCGGCATCATCGGCCGCGTGTTCCGGGAGTTCTCGATCACCGTCACGCTCACGATCGCGATGTCGGCGTTCGTGGCGCTGACGCTGTCGCCGACCATGTGTTCGCTGTTCCTGCGCAATGAGAGGGACGCCGAGCATGGGCGCCTGTATCGGACCATCGAGCGCGGCTTTGACTGGATGGTCACAACCTATACCCGTGCCCTCGACTTCGTGCTCGCGCACCAGCGCGCCACGCTGTGGAGTTTCGTGATCACGGTGACGCTGACGGTCGTGCTGTATGTAATGATTCCGAAGGGCTTCTTCCCGCAGGAGGACACCTCGCTGCTGCAGGGAACGACGGATGCTCCCCAGGACATTTCGTTCGATGAGATGGTGCGACGGCAACATCAGATCAGCGATATCGTGGCTCGGGACCCGGACGTCGAGAGCTGGGGTACCGGCGTCGGCAGCGGTGGAGGCAACGGGCTCAATAATCCCGGCATCTTCATCGGCCTGAAGCAGCCCGATAACCGCAAGGATCACGCCAACGCCGACGACATCGTGCGTCGCCTGCGCAAGGAGGCCGAGAAGGTGCCGGGCGCGACGCTCTTCATGCAAGTGCGCCAGGACCTGCAGGTCGGCGGGCGGTTCTCGCGTACCCAGTTTCAGTACACGCTACAGGATCAGGACATCAACGATCTCAACAGCTGGGCGCCGCGGGTGCTGGCGAAGCTGCAGAAGTTGCCGCAGCTCGCGGACGTCACCACGGATCAGCAGATGTCGAGCGGCAAGCTGGCAATGGTCGTGGATCGCGATCAGGCGGCGCGCTTCGGCATCCAGCCCGCGCTGATCGATGAGACGCTCGAGGATGCCTTTGGCGAGGCCGAGGTCGCGCAGTACTTTACCCAGGTTAACAGCTATTTCGTCGTGCTCGAGGTGACGCCGGCGCTACAGGCGGATCCGAACTCCCTGCAGAAAATCTACATCAAGTCGCCGCTCACCGGGTCGATGGTGCCGCTCTCTACGTTCGTGCATTACGACACCAACCACGTCGCGCCCTTGTCGGTTAATCACCAGGGTCAGTTCCCTGCGGTCACGATCTCGTTCAACCTGCCAAAGGGCGGAGCGCTCGGGGATGCGGTGGACGCGATCGGGCGGACCGTGGCCGGCATGGGCATGCCGCTGACCGTCACGGGCACCTTTCAGGGCAACGCGCAGGCATTTCAGGACTCACTCAAGACCGAGCCGTACCTGATTCTCGCCGCGCTGGTGGTGGTGTACATCATCCTCGGCATGCTGTACGAGAGCTACATTCACCCGCTGACGATTCTCTCGACGCTGCCCTCCGCCGGCGTCGGTGCACTGCTGACGCTGATGCTGGTCCACATCGATCTGTCGGTCATCGCGCTGATCGGGATCTTTCTGCTGATCGGCATCGTGAAGAAGAACGGCATCATGATGATCGACTTCGCGCTGCAGGCCGAGCGCGAGCAGGGACTCGCGCCCGAGGCGGCGATCAAGCAGGCGTGTCTGCTGCGCTTCCGGCCGATCATGATGACCACCATGGCGGCGCTGCTCAGCTCAATCCCGTTGGCGCTCGGGCGTGGCACCGGCTCGGAGCTGCGCCAGCCGCTCGGCTACTGCATGTTCGGGGGCCTGGTGTTCAGTCAGGCGTTGACGCTGCTCACTACTCCGGTGGTGTATCTGTACCTGGATCGGCTGGCCAACCGGCGGCGCACTCATAAGCGCGCGCTCGCCGCCGAGCACGCCGGCGCGGGCCACGGCCTCGATGAATCCGGCATGCCGGTGCCGTCCGCCGCGGTCAGTCGGGACGCGGCATGAAGGTATTGTTGGTCGAGGACAACGAGCGTGTCGCACAATTCGTGCTGAAGGGACTCGCGGAGTCGGGCCACAGCGCGGATCATGCCGGCAGCGGACGCGATGGCATGTCCCTGGCGGCGGGCGAGCCGTACGACGCCATCATTCTGGACCGTATGCTGCCCGGGGACATCGACGGCTTGATGATCATCGAGGCGCTGCGCCAGTCGGGCAATCGCACCCCGATCCTGATCCTGAGCGCGCTGTCGGACGTCGACGAGCGTATCCGCGGGCTGCGCGCGGGCGGCGACGACTATCTGACCAAGCCGTTCGCATTCGGAGAGCTGCTGGCGCGGCTCGACGCGCTTACCCGCCGCTCACAGGCTGCAGCGCCGCAGACCAAGCTCGAGGTGGGAGAGCTGCGCATGGATCTGCTGGCGCGCAGGGTGACGCGCGGCGCACGCCACATCGCGCTGCAACCGCGCGAGTTCAAGCTGCTCGAGTATCTGATGCGCCATGCCGACCAGGTCGTGACACGCACCATGCTGCTGGAAAATGTCTGGGACTATCATTTTGATCCGCAGACCAACCTGGTCGACGTCCATATCAGCAAGCTGCGCCAGAAGATCGATGCCGAGTTCGAGCGGCCGTTACTGCGCACGGTGCGCAATGCAGGCTACACGCTGAGCTCGCACGACTAGCCGGGTGGACGAGCCGCGGGCGGCGCACCAGCGCGGACGCTCGGCTGTTCCGAGGAGATCGAGCATGAAAGTTCTACGTTCCTCCGCACTGACCCTCGCGCTGGCTTATCTCGCCCTGGGATTGATCGCATTGGCCTCGTTTGCGGCGCCGTTGTGGTACAGCTGGCACGCCATGCTGGACCGCGCAATGAGCGAGGTGCTGCAGACCGACGCCCAGCGGCTGAGCGAGGTCTACCGGCGCGAGGGCGTCGAGGGGCTCAAGGGCTACATCGACACCCGGGTGGCGCACCCGGTACTCAGCGGCGATCACCTGCTGCTGTTTACCGACTCTAACCTCAGGCCGATCGCCGGCAACGTATCCGCCTGGCCCGCGACCGTGCCGGCTGCGGCCGGCAGCTACACCATATCGATGCCCATCGACGGCCAGCCGAGCAGGGTCGCGGTGATGGTCGCGCCGCTGCCTGATGGGCATCGTCTGCTGGTGTCACGCGACACCACCCGCTGGCTACCGCTCGAGCGGCGCTTCTGGTACGCCCTCGGCGGCGCCGTCGCGATGCTGTGTGTGTTCGGTATCCTGGGCGGTGTTCTGATTCGCCGCGAGCTGATGACACGCGTGCAGACGGTGCAGCAGACCATATCGGCCATCATGCAGGGCGATCTGACTCATCGGCTGCCGACGCAAAGCTCGGGCGATGAGCTCAATACGCTGTCGCAGACGATCAATCGTATGCTCGCGCAGATCGAGCAGCTGGTGCACGGAGTACGCAACGTGTCGAACGCGATTGCGCACGACCTGCGCACGCCGCTGGCAGAGTTGCGCGCACGCCTCGAGGAGTTGTCGCTCACCCGACCCACCAGCGAGCATACCTTCGCCGAGATCGACGCGGCCGTGGCCGACGTCGATCGTGTCATCGGCATCTTCAATGCGCTGCTGCGCCTGGCCGAGATCGACAGCGGCATGCGCCGCTCAGGTTTCGTCGCGGTCGATATGGCCGAGGTCGCGGCGGCGGCGGTGGAGTTCTATCAGCCGGCGGCCGAGCTGACCGGCTCGCGCCTGCAGCTGGTGCAGCAGGGTCCGGCGCCAGTCAGGGGCGATCGGGTGCTGCTGGCGCAGGCGCTCAGTAACCTGATCGACAATGCACTGAAGTACACTCCCTCGAACGGTGACATCGTCGTCTCGGTCCAGCGGCGCCCGGATCACTTGGTCCAAGTGACGGTGGCCGACAGCGGTCCCGGGATTGCCGCGGCCGATCGGCTCAAGGTCATCGAGCGCTTCTATCGGGGCGACGCCAGTCGGGGTACGCCCGGCGTGGGGTTGGGACTGAGCGTAGTCGACGCGGTCGCACGGCTGCACGGGACCATACTGCAGCTCGAGGACAATCGTCCTGGGTTGCGCGCGTCGTTTGCGTTGATGCAGGATACGCGGCCCGTCGCACAGGCGAGGCGAGAGCCGCAACAGGAGGCAGAGGTCCGTCATGAGCCAGTCTATCTATGAGGTTTCGGTCCCGACGCTGCAGCGGGCATTGCGTAACCTATCCGTAATACTCGAGAAGGGGCGTGCGCATGCCGAGCACGAGAAGATCGAGCCCGCGGTGCTGCTAAACATGCGCCTGTATCCGAACATGTTCCCGCTGACCCGGCAGGTACAGATCATGTCCGACACGGCCAAGGGATGCGTTGCGCGCCTCGCCGGCGTCGATGCGCCCAAATTCGAGGACAACGAGGCCAGCTTCGCAGACCTGCAGGCCCGCATCGAGAAGACCGAGGCCTATGTGCGCAGCTTTCGACCGCAGCAGTTCGAGAGCTCGGAGGTGCAGCCGGTCGTGATCAAATTCCCCAGTCGCACGCTGACCTTCAAGAATGGCTGGGACTATCTGCTGACCTTCGTATTGCCGAACGTCTATTTTCACTGCACCGCCACCTACGCGCTGCTGCGCCACGCTGGCGTTCCGGTCGGCAAGAGCGACTTCCTCGGAGCGATCGGCGGCGGCTGACGGCTGCGGCGGGTCGCGACCGCGCGCCGGCACGTTGCCGCCGGCGGTGGCGCGATCGCCGCGGACAATGCTCATGAAACGCGCCCTAATCACCGGCATCACCGGTCAGGATGGCTCCTATCTGGCGCAGCTGCTGCTGGATAAGGGCTACGAGGTGCACGGCATCAAGCGTCGCGCCTCGTCGTTCAATACCGAGCGCATCGACCATCTCTATCAGGACCCGCACCAGCCCGGCCTGCGCCTGGTGCTGCACTATGGTGATCTGACCGACGCCAGCAACCTGATCCGCATCATCCAGCAGGTGCAACCGGACGAGATCTACAACCTCGCCGCCCAGAGCCACGTGGCGGTGTCGTTCGAGGAGCCCGAGTACACCGCGGATTCCGACGCGCTGGGCGCGCTGCGGATGCTGGAAGCGATCCGCATACTCGGGATGGAAAAGAAGGCG
>JASHTF010000195.1 GCA_030040715.1 Gammaproteobacteria bacterium
TGTCCGGCCCGATCGCGCAGCGCGTACAACACGCTCTCGACCGCGAGCGGGTTGCCCTGCTTGCGTACCCGAGTACTCGCGATCGCGCAGCTGCCCTGACGTGCCGCCCGCTCGAGCAATCGCTGCGGGACGTGGGCATGGCGATCCTGCTCCGTGTAGAGCGTCGAGCAGTGTCTGCCGATCATCTCGGCCGAGCCGTAGCCGTGGATACGCTCGGCGCCGCCGCTCCACTGCACCACGCGCCCCTCGGCGCCGAGCACCCAGAGCGCATAGTCGCGTGCTCCCTCATTGAACAGATCGAACAGGCGCTGCATCTTCCGTCCCCGATTTCTCACGGCGAGCAGACGGTGCGCCAGGATCACGCTGCAGGCAACGGCCAGTGAGGCAATCACGATGATGGCGATCACCCAGGGTGGCATGCCGGCCGGATGTGGTTGTCCCATGCCGTCTCCTGCGGCCGAGAGCGTCAGCCTCGATTGTCAGACGCTCCTCCGGTGCTTTGAGACCGACACGCTTCGGGACCGTGGCAGCAACGTCGCTGCTCTCGACGTCGGCGGCGGCTGACAGACCGGAGCGATGCGCTCGCGCGCAGACTCGCTTAGAGCGCCAGCTCAGCGTGCCAGCTTGGCGTGCTAGCTCAGTGAATCGCCCGGGGCGTGGAACACCCGCGGCTCCTGGGCCGGCCGCACTTCCACTCGCACCGCACCGCAGGTCGCGAGCTGCTCGCCCTTGGCTGCGGGGCGCAGCCCGATCCGCTGCGCCCACTGCAGAGCCTGCGCGTCGAATTTACTGTCGCCGGAGGATTCGAAGATGTACGCGCGCGCGACGGTGTGATCGGGCGCGAGGCACACGGTCACGATGACACGCTCGCCACGGGTGAAATGCTCTCCGGCAACGGTGAAGATCACGGGACCGTCATCGAAGGGCGACAGCGGCTCGGGGGGCGGTGCGTTGGCGGCGTTAGCCGCCGGAGCGCCGACGCCCGCGGCGGCGGCGGCGGTCTTGCCGCCAGCCGCCGGGCGAGTGGAAGCGGCGACGGGCGTCGAGGAGTGGAGCGTGGCCACCGAGGCCGATGGTGCCACCTCCACCGGGACCATCCGAACCGAGGTCGCGCCTGGCCGCCGTGGCGGCTGCTGCAGCGGCGCCACCGTCGCGCATCCCGTCACGACCGCGACGCACGCCGCGGTGCTCGCGAGCGACCAGGTTACAGCACGCACGATCGAGTCCCACCCTGACCGCGCTTCATACCGCTGCGCGGCCGGCCCTCGAATCATAGCACCCGACCCCGCGGCTCGAAGCCTGCGGCCGCGGCGGGGGTAGCGGCCGCGACGTCGGCGGCAGGCGCAGGGGCGGCAGGCGCGCGGCTTGGGCAGGAAACCATACCTCATGGCCGTTCGGGTAGACGAGCTTTAGGCCCGTGATAGTGCCAGCGGCACCGCGCTCGAACACGACGCCTCTGCCCGGGTCGCCCTGATCAAAAAACACATCGCCCTGGAGCCGCACCAGGGTCCAGGGCATACGATCGCCCTGGCGCAGCCCGAGCACCCCGCCGGTCGCCGTGACGACCGTCCCGCTGTAGACGCCTGCGTAACTGCGCAGCGGCGGACCCGCTCGGTGCGCCGCTTGCGCACGCAGCGCTTCGAGCACCCGGCGCAGGTACGCCGCCTCGGGTGCGGCCGGGTTGCGCTCGAGGAGCGTTGTCAGCGCCAGCTCCTCGGCATATGGCAGCGCCGCCTGCGCCGCGACCGGATAGTCGGGCGCAACCCCCTTGCCCTCCCAGTTGCCGCCGGTCAGGGGGTTGATCGGTGTCCCGATCGGAATGAACACGCCAAAGCCACCACCGAGCGGAAAAATGCCGCCGACGTTGGCGGCGCCGGCGCTGGTCTGGCCGACGATGACGGCGCGGCCAGCGGCGTGCAGCGTGTAAGCGGCTGCTTCGGCGGCGGACGCGGTGCGCGCGCTGATGAGCAGGTATAGCGGCACCTGCAGGCGCGGTTGTGCGTAGCGCAGCACCGGTCGTTCGCTGTCGGTGCCATTGCGCCAGTGAATCACGTCGTAGATATCGGCGCTCGGCGGCGTGAATGCGCTGATGAGATAGGCCGCCATGTCGGAAGACCCGCCGACGTTGTCCCGCAGATCGACGATCAGCGCTTGGGCGCCGCTGACGAGCTGCAAGGCGGCATTCACCGCCGCCCGCGCCGGGTCAGCGCGCTTGCCGTCCGCGAGATCAGCGAACGACTGCAGCTCGATATAGCCCAGTGCGCCGGGCAGCATCTCGACGCGCCGAAAGCCATAGGCGGTCCTGCGCTCGATGGCATCGGCCGACGCAAAGAACGGACCGCTCGGGCCGCTGGAGGGTAGGTACTGGCCCGATTCACTCGACCACAACACGCGAAAGTGGTGATCAAGTGGGTGCAGCAGCGTCGTCAGTGCGGTGGCGAGCTCGAGCGGCCGGCGCAGCGGGTCGAACTCGCCGCTCTGCTCGGCCGAGCGCAGCGCGGCCGCAATGGCAGCTCCCTTGGCCGCGTCGAAGTAATGGCTCTGAATGAGAGCCGCCACGCGCTCGACCGTAGCGCGCGGCACCGCAGTCGCGCCATCCACCACCGCCTCGCCCGCCACCGCATCGCCCGCTGCCGCCTCGCCGGGGGTTGATCCCAATAGCAGCCCGCAGCCCGCGAGTAGCAAGGCAGTCGCGCAGCAGCGCGTTTTGAGCGGTGACATGGGCCAGCCGTGACAGGATATCTACCCGATAGGCCATAGGGTACGCGCCCGCGATCGTTGTGAGGTACAGCAAGTTCGCTTCCGTTCAGCACGTGTTCACAGTCCTGTGTGTCAAGTCGCAATGCAACGCGGCAGACAGGTTGACACGCCGCGCTTACTGATCCGGAATGCGTCGGGTCGGAAGCTCAGGGGCCGAGACTGCACCATGATCGCCAGAATTCCTACGCTGCTTGTTGCCCTCTTCGCTCTGGCCGCCGCGTTCGTGGCGCGCGCCGATCCGACCCCGTTTGATCTGGCCGGACCGAGCATCGAGGTCAAAGTCACGCGCGATGGAGTCACGCTGCCGATCGCCGAGGTCCCGAATCTGGTAGTGGGCGATCATGTCTCGATCAAGCCCGAGCTACCGAGCACACAGTCGGCGCGTTATCTGCTGGTCGCGACCTTCTTGCGCGGCTCGACCAACCCACCACCACCGAACTGGTTCTTTCGCTGCGAGACCTGGGCACGCCCGTGCGCGCAGCAAGGGCTGACCCTCACCGTACCGGCGGGCGCGCAGCAGATACTGCTGTTCCTCGCGCCCCGAACCACGGGAGACTTCAAGACCTTGCGCGGCGCGGTGCGCGGCCGGCCAGGAGCGTTCGTGCGCGCCTCGCAGGATCTGGACCAGGCAACGCTCGACCGCTCGCGCCTGGAGCACTACCTGGCCGCGCTGCGTCAGCTGCAGCAGCAGGGTCCGGCGCAGCTCAAGCAGGGCGCGCCGCTGCTGGCCCGCAGCCTCGCGATCAAGCTCGACGAGAAGTGTCTCGACAAGATTCCCGAACTGCAGGTCCCTTGCCTCATGCAGGGGCAGGATGCGCTCATCCTGAATGACGGACATAGCACCTCGATCGTCGAGGAGCTGACCTCGGGGCCTACCGCCGATCTGGCGATGCAGGCCAGCTACACGCCGCAGTTGAACTACGGGTACTACAGCCCCTACGTCGCCTCGGTGCTCGATATCGCGCGCATCATGGGCTCGTTCGACACCGCCCAGTACCAGTACATCCCGGCGCTGGGAACCCTGCACGATGATCAGCTCGCGCTGACGCTGAATACCCCGCCGTCCTTTCATGATCCCAAATCGGTGTTGGTGGCTGCATTGCCCGCGGTCGAACCACCGCAGCTGCCGCCGCTGCACGCCGTGAATCCGAACGAGATGTTCTGTGCACGCAAGACTTCTCTGGTGCTGCCGGTGGAGGGCGCACCTTTGGTGTTCTCCGGCGCTTACGCGCGCCAGCTGAGCCTGCGGCTGAGCGGCAAGGATGGCCGCGCAATCGAGCTGCCGGCGCGAGCCGACGCCGAGCAGGGCGGCCTCGTCGTCGATACCTCGGGCCTGCGTAGCACCGATCTCGGTGACCACATTACGGGCTCGCTGCACGGCTACTGGGGCTTCGACGTCTACAGCGGACCGAGCTTCGAGCTCATGAACACGCAGACGCTCACGCTGAATGCCGCTACCAGCGGCGCGCTGATCGTCGGGCGCGAGGATACCGTGCACCTGCAGGCCATCAGCGTGAGTTGCATCGAGGATGTGATGCTGCGCGACTCCTCCGGCAAGCAGCTGCACGCGCAGTGGAGCAAGAGCAAGGCCGACGACCTGGAGGTCAAGCTGCCCCTCGAGCGGGCACAGCCGGGGCCGCTGACGCTGTTGATCACGCAGTACGGCGCGAGCCAGCCCGAGCCCGTGCCGCTGCATGCCTTCTCGGAAGCCGGGCGGCTGGACGGCTTCGACATCCGCGCTGGCGACAACCAGGGAAACCTCCGGGGCAGCAGGCTCGATCAGGTGGCGAGTCTGCGCCTGCGCGGCTTCATCTTCCTGCCAGGCAAGCTGTCGACCAGCAGCACGGGCGATGAGTTGGCGATGGCCGCGAAGGAGCCGCTGCCCGTCAGCGCGTTGACGCCGGGCGAGACCCAGCCGGTCGAGGTCGCCCTGAAGGACGGCCGCACCTTCAATCTGGACACCACGGTGATGGCACCGCGTCCGAGCGTGACGTTGATTGGCAAGAGCCTCGAGCTCGCCCCGGATAGCGCCGACAGTCACATCGAGCTCGGCGATTCGATCGAGCTGCCGCACGATGCCGCGCTGACCTTCTCGGTACGCGCCGAGTCGCCGCCGGTGTTCGCGCACGATGCCAAGATCGAGGTTGCCACGGCCGATGGGGCCTTCTCCACGCAGCTCAGCCTCGCTAACGGCGGCGTCACGCTCGCGGATGCGCGGGTTGCGGTCGCCAGCCTCGACCCCGCCCGCGCCTTCGGCGCATCGGCCTTCGGTCCGCTGCAGTTTCGCATCGTGACGAACGGCGTTAGCGGTGACTGGCAGCCGCTGGTCACGCTGGTGCGGCTGCCGACGCTGAGACAGTTGTCCTGTCCGGAGACCGCAGAGCTGGCCTGCAAGCTCTCGGGCAGCAACCTGTTCCTGATCGATGCCCTGTCCAACGATCCGTTATTCGCTCATCCGGTCGAGGTGCCCGATGGATTTGCGGGCGACTCACTGCCGGTACCGCATCCGAGCGGCGGCCACCTGTACGTGAAGCTGCGCGATGACCCTATGATCGTCAACGCCGCAGTGTTGCC
>JASHTF010000196.1 GCA_030040715.1 Gammaproteobacteria bacterium
CTCACTCGAGGGCTTCGGCAGCTACGCCGGCTCGGTGGTCGAGGTCACGGCCGAGGACCGGCACATCACGGTCCATCGCGTGCTGATGGCGATCGATTGCGGCGTGACGGTGCATCCGGACAATACTCGGGCGCAGCTCGAGGGTGGCATGGTCTATGGTCTGAGCGCCGCGCTGCGTGGGGAGATCACGCTCGAGCGCGGAGCCGTGCTGCAAAACAACTTCAACGACTACCCGGTGCTGACCCTGGCCGAGATGCCCCGGATTGATTGCTTCATCATGCCGAGCACGGCGGCCCCCGGCGGGGTCGGTGAACCAGGCACCGGGCCGATCGCGCCGGCGCTGGCCAATGCGATCTTCACGGCGACCGGGGTGCGGGCGCGAACACTGCCGCTGTCCAAGCTCGGCTTCACCTTCGCAGTACAGAGGGCATGACCATGATCAACCTGACGGTCAACGGCACTACGCACAGCGTCGAGGCCGAGCCGGATACGCCCTTGCTATGGGTATTGCGGGATGAGCTCGGGTTGACCGGCACTAAGTTCGGCTGCGGCGAAGGCCTGTGCGGCGCCTGCTCGGTATTGCTCGATGGCCACGTCACGCGCTCATGCGTGTTGCCGCTCGCGGCCGTCGCCGATCGATCCGTGACGACGATCGAGGGATTGTCGCCGGACAAGAGTCACCCGGTGCAGCGCGCCTGGATCGCCGAGAGCGTACCGCAGTGCGGGTATTGCCAATCGGGCATGATCCTCGCGGTCGTGGCACTGCTGAACTCCAAGCCCGCACCGACCGACGCGGATATCGACGCCGCGATCAGTAATCTGTGTCGCTGCGGTACCTACAATCGGATACGCAAGGCCATCCACCGTGCGGCGGCCGAGGGCTACGCCGCCTCAGCGAGCGTGCAGCGTCGCTGACGGGGAGTTGACGGGCCGCTCGTGACTCACTGCGGCGGCGGCTGCTTGCTGCAGCCGTCCTGTGCGCGAGCGAATAGATCAAACAGCCGCCCCTGATTCGGGCCGGCAAGCGTATCGAGGCTGTGGGCCTGACCCGGTTCGACGTTGTATTGGGCGCTGATACCGTTGTCGTTGAACTCCTGGGCCTGCCGCTGCATATAGCGCTGCCAGCCGAGCGGGTCATTCTCACCCACGAACATATTGACGCAGAGTTTCATCATCGCCTGCAGCCGGTCGGGTGTGTCCTCGCGCAGGTAGCCGGGGAAAGCGGTCACCGACAGAAAGTACTCGGGATTGAGCGCCGCGACCCGAAACGCGGTCAGTCCACCGACCGAGGGACCCGCGGCATGAAATTTGTTGCCCTCGATCCGGTACAGCGCCAGCAGCTGCTTGAGAAAATCCGGAAAGATGTTGCGCTCGCCTCCCTGGTAGTACATCAGATCGCTGGGCGCAGCCGGCACGATCACGATATAGCCGCGCTTCTCGGCCTGATCGCGAAAGTAGCGCTCGATGACACGTTCGACCGAGCTCATGTCCTGAGAGCCGCCGCCGAAGGCGAGCACACCGGGGTAGCTCTTGTGAGGATCGAAGTTGTCCGGTAGCACGACCTTGTAGTAGACGGTCGTGTCGTCGACCTTGGCGGTGCGATCAACGACCGTGGCGCGGGCTGCGGCCGCCGCCATCACGCAGGCCGCCGCGGCGGCCGCGTATGCGCACCACGGCGCAGAGCAGGTTCGTTGCATCGAGTTCTCCACGGTGCCTGGGGCGCCGCCGCCCTCAGCCGCTGCTGCGCAGCGGCGTGGCGATCGTGTTGATCGCCAAGTGTATACCTTCGCTGACGCCCTCTTCCTGTTGCGTCAGCGCAAGGCTGCCTGAGCAACTCCACCTGCATCGTGTTCAGCAGCTCGATATACCGCAGCGGCAGCGCTGCAAATTTTGCAGCGAGCACACGGTGCGCGGCGTGCTTGCGGTGCAGCTACCAGCGCCGCCGGCAGCCGTGAGGACGCCGAAGGCATGGAAGCGGTAATATCGAAGTCATGACTCGCCAAACCAACTTTGATCCGCGCTGGGCCAGGCATCGCAGCGCCTATGTAGTGGTGGCCGACAGCGCCTGCGCGCGCATCCTCAGGCGCTCGGTCGAGCGCTTGGCGCCGCGATTGCAGGAGCTCGAGCGGCTCGAGCGTCCGAACGCGCACCGGCACCCGCGTGATTTGACCACCGACCTGACCGGTCGCCTGAAGAAGGCATCCCTGCACGTACGATTTGGGCCGCGCATCGCCGCCCGATCGGGGGCCGATAGCGACTACGATCCACGCGCGAGCGAGGTGCAGCGGTTCGCGCGCCAGCTGGCCGCGCGCCTCGCGCGGCTCGCGCGTAGCGATCACATCGACAAGCTGGTGCTGATCGCCGAGCCACGCTTTCTCGGGCTGCTGCGCGAACAGCTGCCCGAGCTGGTGCGGCACCTCATCACTCGCGAGATTGCGCGCGGCCTCACGGCCGCGCTGCCGCAGACGATCGCGCGGGTCGCCTTTGCGCTGCCGGCTGTGGCCGAGGGCTATTGACCGGGCGGAGAGCACGGCACTAGAGGCCGTAGCCGAAGCGAATCCCAAAGAGGTCGAGTCCCTGATTTAAGGGGCAGTCGGAGAGCACCGGGCGGCCGTTGGAGCCGTGATCGAAGCTCGCCATCACGCTCGCGCGCGCACCGAGGCGATAGCCGACGTTGAATCCGACCTCATACAACTCGCGGCAACCGAGCCGCGAGAGCTGTGGGTTATCGCCGGTGAGCTGCCCGTTGTGCACCAGGCCGCCGAACGATAGCTCGGCAAAGGCCCTCGGTGTGTAGTCAAAGCTCCACAAGCCGCCGGCATACGCATAGCTGGTACGTCCGTTGAGGTTCGCGGTGGCGCCCAGATGCAGCCGCGGCACGAGCAGATCGAGCCACCCGCTCGCGCGCCAGTACTTCGGCAGCACCAGCTCGACGTTGGCGTCGCTGGTGCCGCGCTCGGGAAACAGGCGCTGCTTGAAGAACGGCACGACGGCGCCGACCATATAGCCGGCGCGCAGTTCCGGACGCGTCAGATCGTAGAGCACACTCTGTGCCACGCCGGCCCGGGCAGCCAGCAGCATGAGCACTGCGCTCGTCAGCTCTCGCGCCCCGGCCACGGATCGTTACGGCTGCATTTGCAGCAGCTGCTGTGTCGGCATCATGTTGTGGTTGAGGTGCGCCATCACCCACACGGATCCAAACACGATCAGACCGACCATCAGCACGCCGAAGGCGAGTGCGAGCGCATTGTTGATGTTGTCGGGCGCCGTGGTCAGATGCAGAAAGTAGACCAGGTGAATTCCCATCTGCGCGACCGCCAGCGCCACGATCGCCATCATGATGCCGGGACCGTAGATCAGTGGGGTGTGCAGCGCCCAAAAGGCGGCGACGGTGAGCGCGATCGCGAGTAACAGGCCATAGACGTAGACGCGTATTTCGGCACCGAGCGCGCCCGGTGTGGCCTCCGGTGGCTCACCGGGCAGGCGGTCCTCGCCGACCACGGAGCCGGCATCCGCGCCGCGCGAGCGCAGCAGCTGTTGGGAGATCGCCGGATCGATGTGGGGATCTTGCGTGGAGCTCATGGCAGAATCGTTCCGATCAGATAGACGAGACTGAAGATGCCGACCCAGATGATGTCGAGCGCATGCCAGAACAACGTGAAGCACAGAAAACGGTGGCGGATGTTCTCGCGGAAGCCCTTGGTGAGCAGCTGCGCCATCATGGTTCCGAGCCACAGCAGCCCCACGGTCACGTGAATGCCATGACAGCCGACCAGGGTGAAGAATGCCGACAGGAAGGCGCTGCGGGTCGGGCCGGCACCGATACTGACCAGATGAGTGAATTCGCGCGCTTCCAGAGCGAGAAAGCCCGCACCGAGCAATCCGGTGATAAACAATGTGATCTGAGTCCAGAGCTGGTTGCGCCACGCCACCGCGAGGCTCGCCATGCCGCACATGAAGCTCGACAGCAGCAGCAAGGCGGTTTCGGCGGCGGTATCACGCAGATCAAACAAGTCGCGCGGACCCAGGCCGCCGGCGCGGTTGCCTGCCAGCACCGCGTAGCTCGCAAACAGCACCGAGAACATGATCACGTCCGACAGGATGAAGATCCAGAAGCCGTAGCCGACGACGATGCGCTTGGGCGCCGGGCCACCCGAGCGCGCGCCGGTATACTCCGGCTCGGTACCGATCCACTCGTTGTGGTGACCGAGGTGATAGGGGTCTGAGCCCGCTCGCAGCGCGCTGCTCGGACTACTCATGGACCACCAGCTCGTCGGCGCGCATGCGGCTCAGGGCTTGCGAGCGCGCCGCGCGGTTGGCGCGGTCGAGGCGCGCGACCTCATCGGCGGGGATGATGTGCTCCTGGACGTCACGCCAGGCGAACACGACGAACGTAGCGTAGGCGCCCGCGAGCCCCAACAGCACCAACCACCAGATGTGCCAGATCAACGCGAACCCCGTGACGGTCGCGAACACGGCGCAGACGAAGCCGGTCGCGGAGTTGCGCGGCATCACGATCGGCTCGTAATGCGGCTCCGGTGTCTGCAGGTGTCCGCTGTCGATGGCGCGCTGCTTCATGTCCCAGTAGGGTTCCTGATTGTTCACCTGCGGAAGTACCGCGAAGTTGAAGTGCGGCGGCGGCGAAGCCACGGCCCACTCGAGGTTGCGCCCGTTCCACGGGTCACCGGTGAGATCGCGGCGCTGAGCGCGCGTGCGGATCGAGACCGCCAGCTGCAGCAGTTGCACCAGAATGCCCGCCAGCATGATGAGTACTCCGACGGCGGCGAGCAGCAGCAACGGGCGCCACTCGGCCACGTCGTAGCGTTGCAGTCGTCGCGTCATGCCCTCGAGACCGAGCGCGTAGCCTGGCCCCCAGGCGACCCAGAAGCCGATGAACCACAGCCAGAAGGCCCATTTCCCCAGGGTCTCGTCGAGCACGAAGCCGAAGGCCTTCGGGAACCAGTAGCTGTAGCCGGCGAACACTCCGAATATCACCCCGGTGATGATGACATTGTGGAAATGCGCTACCAGGAACAGGCTGTTATGCAGCTCGAAGTCTGCGGTCGGCATGGCGAGCATGACGCCCGTCAAGCCGCCGATGACGAAGCTCACCATGAAGCCAATCGCCCACAGCATCGCGGAGGTGAAGCGCACGCGCCCGCCGTACATGGTGAACATCCAATTAAAGATCTTCACGCCCGTGGGTATGGCGATGATCATGCTGGCGATGCCGAACGCCGCATTGACATCACCACCCGCGCCCATGGTGAAGAAGTGATGCAGCCACACCATGAATGAGATCAGGCAGATCGCCATGGTCGCGATGACCATCGAGCGATAGCCGAACAGAGGCTTCGCCGCGAAGGTCGAGACGACCTCGGAATACACCCCGAATGCCGGCAGGATCAGGATGTAGACCTCCAGGTGGCCCCAGGCCCAGATCAGATTCATGAACAGCATCGAATTGCCGCCGGCCGTATCGGTGAAAAAATGAAAGCCCGCGTAGCGGTCCAGCAGCAGCATGGCCAACGTCGCGGTCAGAATTGGGAACGCGGCCACGATCAACAAGCACGAGGCGAGCGAGGTCCAGCAGAACATCGGCATGCGGGTGTAATGCATGCCGGGCGCACGCGTCTTGAGGATCGTGGTCACGAAGTTGATCCCCGTGATGAGCGTGCCGATGCCGGAGATCTCGATGGCCCAGCAGTAGTAATCCACGCCCACATCCGGTGAATAGGCCAACTCCGAGAGCGGCGGATAGGGAAGCCAGCCGGTGCGCGAAAACTCGCCCGCCACCAGCGACAGGTTGACCAGCAGCGCTCCGGTGGCCGTGAGCCAGAAACTCACGGAGTTGAGTGTCGGAAAGGCGACGTCGCGCACGCCGAGCTGCAACGGCACGGCGAAATTCATCAGCCCGATCACGAACGGCATCGCGACGAAGAAGATCATGAGCGTGCCGTGAGCGGAGAAGATCTGGTCGAAGTGCTCGGGCGGCAGATAACCCGGAGCATGGAAGGCCACCGCCTGCTGTGCGCGCATCATGAGGGCGTCGATGAAGGCACGCGCCAGCATGAGCAGCGCCAGGATGCAGTACATGATGCCGATGCGCTTGTGATCGACGCTCGTGATCCACTCGCGCCACAGGTAAGGCAGGTACCCCTTGGCCAGCACCAAGGCCGCTACGCCCACGACCACGATGATCACGACGGCGGCGCCCACCATCGCCACCGGCTGATCAAATGGAACCGCGTCCCAGGTGAGCTTGCCGAGGATGTGCACCGTAGCCTCCCGCTGTCTCGCCTATTCGGCGCCGACCGCCGTCCCGTATCCGGGTGGCAGTCGCTGCAGCACGATGGCGGCAAACAGATCTGGCGCCAGCGCGCGATAGCTGTACGGCGCGACAGCGCGACTCGGGCGCAGCAGCGCGCGGTACGCGGCCTCATCGAGTACCGGCCCGGACGCCTGCGTGCTGCGCGTCCACGTCGCAAACTGCTGCGGCGTCAGTGCTTCGGTGTCGAAGTGCATGGTCGCGAAGCCATCGCCACTGATCATCGCCGACATGCCGAGATAGTTGCCGGGGCGATCGGCCTGCAGATGCAGCGTGCCGACCATGCCGTACATGCAGTAGAGCATGCTGCCGAGTCGCGGTATCCAGAATGCGTTCCACACCGTCGCCGAGGTCACGCGAAAGCGCAGTGGCACGCCCGCCGGCACCACCAGCCGATTGACGCTCGCTACCCGCTGCTCGGGATAGATGAACAGCCACTTCCAATCGAGCGACACGACGTCGATCTCGAGCGCTGCGGCTGGTGATGCCAGCGGCTGTGCCGGATCGAGATCGTGCGCACTGATCCAGGCGATGCCGCCCAGAAAGAAGATCGTCAGCGCCGGTATCGACCAGGTAATGAGCTCGATGCGTCCGGAAAAGATCCAGTCAGGCCGGTAGCGCGCACGAGGATTGGAGGCACGAAACCACCAGGCAACTACCAGCGTCGCGATGATCGTCGGCACGACGATGACGAGCATGATCACGAGCGCATCGAGAAAGATGAGGCGCTCCGAGCGTGCGATCGGACCCGCGGGCTGCAGGAACGAGCCTGCACAGCCGCCGAGCGCGCCGAGCGCCGCAATCACAATCAGCATGCGGGCGAGCCTGCGAGCTGGGCGGTGCGCGTGCACGCGGGCACTGATATACGAATTCGATGCGGCTCGCAAGAGGTCCAATACCATCGGATACGGGTCCGGCGGTCAGGCGAAGGACTGCTCCATCGCCAACGGCGGCGTGAGGCATATTTCCCAATGGTGTGCGCCGATCCGCCCGGGCCGGAGCAGCCGGGCGGACGCAGCTACAGATAGGGCGAGAGCAGCCAGCAGAGGCTGTCGCGCAGCCGGGCGGGCAGGCGCGGCTGCGGTGATGGCGTCACCGCCAGGCCGTGATCGCGTGCGCTCAGAATATAGCGCGTGAGCTGGGCGCCGACCGCCGCGTCGTAGACCTCTACCGCGATCTCGAAGTTCAGACGCAGACTGCGCGGATCGATATTGGCCGATCCGATCTGCGCGTAGCTGCCGTCGATCACCAGCAGTTTGGTGTGCGAGAACGGGGGCGGCTGCAGAAACACCTGCACGCCACGCTCGAGCAGCGGCGGTAGCCAGCGCCGGGACGCCCAGTCCACATAGCGCAGATTGCTGCGTGCCGGCAGCACCAGACACACCTCTACGCCGCGCAGCGCGGCCGCTTGCAGCGCCGCGGTCAGCTCCGGAGGCGGAATGAAGTACGGCGTCATGATCAGCACCTGGCGATGTGCGACCGAGATCGCGCCCAGCATGACGAACAGCAGCTTGTCATTGTCCTGATCCGGACCCTCGGTGATCACGCGACAGATCGAAGCGCCGCTGGACTGCGCGCGCGGCGGCACCGTCAGGCTCTCGCCGGAGGCGAACAGCCAGTCGGCCACGAAGCACTCGGCGAGCTGTGTAACCACTGGGCCGCGCACTCGGAAGTGCAGATCGGCCATGCGGCGGTGATTGGGCTTGCCGACCTCGCGACCACCGATATTCATGCCGCCGACGAAGCCGGTGGCGCCGTCAACCACGAGGAGCTTGCGATGATTGCGCAGGTTCAACGCCAGGGACGGTGGCAGCAGTCGCGGCGGCAGGAAGCGCGCCGCGCTCACCCCCGCGCGGCGCAGTCGTCGCACGGCGTGCGGCCAGCTGTACCACTCGCCGATCCCGTCGACCAGTGCCCGTACCTGCAAGCCGCGGGCGGCGGCGGCGGCGAGTGCGTCGATGAAGCTCTGGCCGACCGGATCGGTCTCGAAGATATAGGTCGCGAGCCACACCGACTGCCGTGCTGCCCCGATCGCCTCGAGCATGCACGGGAAGGCGTGCTCGCCGTTCTCGAGCGCCAGCACATCATTGCCTGCGACTCGCGGGCGCTGTGTGACCGCATCGCCGATGCGCGTCAGCTGGGCGGCAAAATCGTCCGTAGCGGCCGCTGCGATCGGGGCCGGTTGCGTTCGCAGCCCTGCACGCAGCTGGTGCGCGCGATTGCGTACTCGGTTGACCCCGAAGAGCAGATAGAGCAGCGCGCCGGCCAGCGGAAACAGCCAGCATGCGGTGATCCAGCCGAGGGCACTGCGCGGATCGCGTGTGGTCAGCAGCGCGTGCAGCGCTGCCGCTGCCGCGCTGACCACATACAGGGCGAGCAGCGTCCAATGCGCTGCCGCGCCGCTCAGCGCTGCCACGAGCTCAGTGTTGCCACAAAATGTATGCAGCCTCCAGCGGAACGCTCACGCCGGGAAAGCTCGGCACGATGCGCGCCGTATATTCGCTTGCCGAGCGGTCGGCGGCAACGCTGCCGACGTAGAGGTGATCGCCGCTGCTCTGCCCCGGCTGGCTGGTGTGAGTGAGCGGGAGGCGTACCGGATCGCCCTGACCGGGCGTGTCGGCGTACAGCTCGACGGTGACCGACTGGAAGCTCAGCGCCCCCAGATGCACCGGCACGCGCCAGTGATGCTGTCCATCGCGCGTCTCGACGGTGATGGCACCGAAGCGCAGCGACGGCCAGTTGTAGGCGAGCGCCGCACGCCAGTTGACGATCTGCGTGCCCCGCTCGCCGCCGTTACGCGCGCGCTCCTGGTGGGCAGCCGCCGCGGGCAGATAGCAATGTTCGACATACTCGCGCACGCTGCGGTTGGCCGAGTACGCCGCGGTGAGAGTCGCCATACTGCGGCGGATGCGCCTCACCCAGGCGCGGGGGATGCTCTGCGAGTCACGCTCATAGAACTCGGGAATGACCTGTTGCTCGAGTAAATCCAGTAGCGCTTGCGCCTCGATCTGATCCCACTCGGCGCTCTCGCCGTGCTCGCGTCCGTCGCCCAATGCCCAGCCGACTTCCGGGGTGTAGGCCTCCGCCCACCAGCCGTCCAGCTCCGAGAGGTTAAGGCCGCCATTCACGAGCACTTTCATACCGCTGGTGCCACAGGCCTCCCACGGCCGGCGCGGCGTGTTGATCCAGACGTCCACGCCTTGTACGAGCTGCTCGGTCAGCAGCATGTCGTAGTCGGCGAGAAAGACCGCGTGCGGGCGTACGTCCGCGCGCCGCACGAACCGCACCCAGGAACGGATCAGCTCCTGGCCCGGCTCGTCGGCCGGATGGGCCTTGCCCGCCAGGATTAATTGTACCGGACGCGTGGGATTGGTGAGCAGCCGCACCAGTCGCTCGGGATTACTGAGCAGCAGATTCGGGCGCTTGTAGGTGGCAAAGCGGCGCGCGAACCCGAGTGTGAGCGCATCGGGGCTGAACAGATGCCGAATCGCCTCGCGTTCCTCAGGCGGCGCGCCCATGGCCTCGAGCTGCAGGCCGAGGTGCTTGCGCGTGTAGGCGAGCAATTGCGCGCGGGCGGTCGAGCGGCTGCTCCAGATGCGGGCGTCGTCGATGGTGTTGAGCTTTGCGCCGATGGATTCGAGCGTGCCCATCCAGCGATCCTTGCCGCAGGCCGCGGTCCACAGCTCGTCGGAGGCGGCGGAATCCCAGCTCGGGGTGTGCACGCCGTTGGTCACGTGCGTGACCGGCACTTCGCGCTGTGGCCAGCGCGGGAACAGGGGTTGGAAGATACGGCGGCTGACCTCGCCGTGCAGGCGGCTCACGCCATTGATGATGGCGCTGCCGCGCATCGCCAGATAGGCCATGTTGAAGGGCTCGGATCGATCGGCCGGATTCTGGCGTCCGAGTGCCAGCAGCTCATCGAGCGAGATGTGCAGCTCATTGCGCGCATAATTTCCGAAGTAGAGCTCCATCAGATCGGTTGAGAACCGATCGAACCCGGCGGGCACCGCGGTATGGGTGGTAAATATGTTGCCGGAGCGCGTGACTGCAAGCGCGGCCTCGAACGACTGCCCGCTCGCCTGCATGAAGGCGCGCGCGCGCTCCAGGATCACCAGCGCGGCGTGCCCCTCGTTGAGATGGCAGACGTCGGGCTTCAGCCCGAGCTCAGTGAGCAGGCGCCAGCCGCCGATCCCGAGCACCAGCTCCTGCTGCAGTCGCAGTTCCGATCCACCGCCGTACAGCTCGCCGGTGATGCCGCGGTAGATGGGATAGTTGGCGACATCGTTGCTATCCAGCAGTAGCAGGCGCAAGCGACCGACATTGACCTGCCAGCCACGCAGCCAGAGCGAGTACCCCGGCGTGTGCAGCTGCACCCGCAGCAGCTGCCCGTCGGGCCGACGCAACGGCGTCAGCGGCAGCTGGCCGGGATCGTTGTAGGGAAACAGCGCTTGCTGACTGCCATCGAGGGCGATGGATTGGCGGAAATAACCTTGTTGGTAGAGCAGACCCACGCCGACGACAGGTGCGCCCAGATCGCTGGCGGCTTTGAGCTGATCGCCCGCCACATTGCCCAGACCGCCGGCGTAGATCGGTAGTGCCTCACTCAGCATGAACTCCATGCTGAAGTAGGCCACACATCGCAGCGCTGAGTCTGCGTGTGCTTGCTGAAACCAGGCCGGCGCATCGACGGCCGAGTGCGCGACGCTCACGAGCGACTCAATTTGCGCGCGGAACTGCGGCTGCTCGAGCAACGCGCTCAGGCGCTGATGCGACACGGTCTGCAGCACCACCCAGGGGTTATGCGTGCGCGCCCACAGCTCGGGCTCGATCTGTGCCCAGAGCTCATCGGCGGCGTGATTCCACGACCAACGTAAATCCAGCGCCAGTCGTTGCAGCAGCTGACGTGCGCTGTCCTCGTGCAGAGCGGTCGCGTTCTCGCTCATGGCCTGTACCCCGGCGTGGCTTGCTCTTCGAGCGCGGTAACGTTCGCGGCGCAGTCTGCCGGAGGCGCGGTGTCGCGCGCTGTAGGGATATTCCGCACGCGCCGTTACCTTATCGTATCAAGCTCGCAGCGACCCCGGGGCGAGCCTGGCGCCGAGCTCGCCGTGCGCGGCGCACGCTCGCCGAGCGCCAGGGCGCGTGCGATTCGGCGCATAATGAGCTCATTCAAACATATGCCAAGTGGTCGTGGTCGCAGCCTGATAAGAGATCTATGGTCGGATGGGCCGCGATTGGCTCCCACGGGGCGGTCGCCGGCCTCTTGGGAGGGAAGCCGATGCAGACGCAGACTCAGGGGCAGGAAAGTTCCAGCGGCTTCACGCGCGCGCTCGACGCGCTGCGCCAGACTGCGCAGCGCGCCGCCGACGCCGCGGTCGACGCAGTGCGCGCTCAGGCTAACGGCGTGCTCGACGCTTACCGCGCCGAGCTCAGGCGCGCCTTCGCCGTCTACTTCCTGTGCCGTGCGGTGCTGTTGTTCACTTGGAGCGCCGCGGCGGCGGCGGCGGTGGCACTGGAGCTGGTCTGGTGGGACAGTCACCGTACCGCGGCAGCGCTCGGCGCGGCGGGTGGCTTTGTAGTGCTGGCGGCCGTATCCGCGCTGGTCGTGTCGCGACTCACCGGCCGTGGCCGCTAGCGCGGGCGCCAGTCTGAAGCCTCGGCGCGGTACATGAACCAATCGACACAGCCGAACGCGAGTGCGCTCGGATCCTCGGGCGTCTTATCGTCGTCGGAGTGAGGCGGTAACTGTCCGCGCTCGAGTGTCGGGCTGCACGGGGCCGGTGGCAGCTCGTCTGCCGCTTCGATGGCGCCCGACTGTCGCGGGATTGTCACCCTGCCTGAACTCCCAGGTTCGGCCCATCCGCGCCGATGGATTATAACGGCATCGCCGCGCCGCGCGTAGGCAGTTCCGACCCCAACGCCAGCAACTCCTTGACCTCCGCATCCGTGGTCTGCTCGAAGTGCTGATACCACTGCCCGACGGCAAGGAAACGCGACGGCGCGTGCAGAACGAGGAGTTGATCGGCCGCGCCTCGTACCAGCGCCACGGCGTCAGTGGAGGCGACCGGGGCAGCCGCGATGATAGAGGCGGCACCGGCCGCGCGCACCGCGCGCACTGCCGCCAGCATCGTGGTGCCGGTGGCCAACCCGTCATCCACCAGAATGATGGTCTTGGCCTGCAGCTCGAGCGCAGTGCGGCCTTGGCGGTAAACCTGCTCGCGGCGCTCGAGCTCGACGCGCTCCTGCCGCAGCAGCTGCTCGAAGGCCGCATCGGATACGCCGCTATGGAAGCCGGTCTCCTGCTCACGCACGACGATGCCGCCGGATGCGATCGCGCCGATTGCGAGCTCAGGCTGATGCGGCGCACCGATCTTGCGCACGATCAGTACATCGAGCGGCGCGTGCAGCGCGTGCGCGATTTCATATGCGACCGGCACCCCGCCGCGCGGCAGACCGAGTACCAGGGGCACGGCCGGAAGCTTGCGTGCCTCGAACGCCTGCGCCAGCTCGTGTCCGGCGCTGCGGCGATCAAGGAAGCGTCGCGGTTGATGCATCGTTCCGCAGCAACGGCGTTACTTAGCGCGCGCCGGACTCGGCCCGATAGCCCCAGCGGCCCGTTACGACGGCTTCGACGCGCAGCTCCGGAGGTCGAATCTCGGTCTGCTCATCGCGACGGGCCTCGGCGACGGCCGCCAGAGGCATGATCGGCCCGATCGGTCGCGGGCTCGGGGACTGCGTAGACAGCTCCTCGAGCGGCCCCAACGCGCCTCCCGCCGCCATCGCCATCGCCTCTGCGTCCGCGAGCGCGTTGCGTACGGCCAGCGCCAGGGCCTGCTGGCGCGCGGCTTGCGGATCCTTGGGCTCGAACTGTATCTGGCCAATGCGTGTGGCGCCCGCCGCGAGCACGGCGTCGATCCACGCGCCCAACCGATCGAGGCGCGACATCTCGACACGAATGCTGCTGGTGACGCGATAGCCCGGTGGCGTCGGGTTGAGGTTGTATTGCGGCCGCGGCTCGAGCGAGTAGCCGATGCTCGATATTTGGTCGGGGTGCGCTCCGGCGTTGATCAGCGCGGCGGTCACCTCGGCATGAATGCGTGCATTGTCGGCGCCCGCGGTCGCGGCGCTCGCGGCATCCGAATCAATCATGATCACGAACACGGCGCGATCCGGAGCAACCAGCAGATCGCCACTGCCGCTCGCGGTGATGCTGGCGCCGGCGGCGCCGTCGGTGCCGCCGCGACTCCCAGGTGTGGGCTGGCCGACCGCTAGGCCAGCGGCGGTCAGCAGCGCGGCGCCGCCGATCAGCACGGCGAGCGCGGCGGGCGATGGGGCAGGCGATGTAGTGCGTGCGCGCATCGGTGTGGGTCGCCCTCATAGGCTAGAATGATGTCGCATCGACAGCAACTTCGAACACCGGGCGCTCGAAAGCGCTGAGTCAACGCCCACACCGATGAAACGGACTGCTGTTGCACTGCTCGTGGTGGCCATCTGGATGCTGTCGGCCGTCCTGGGCGAGCCACATCGGCTCCTGCCGGCGTCGGCTCCGGAGACGCAGTTCTCCTCGGAGCGAGCGCAGCAGGTGCTGACCCGTCTACTCGGCCCCGAGCGGCCGCACCCGGTCTCGAGCGCGGAGAACGCGGCCGTGCGCGCCCGCCTGCTGCAAGAGTTTGCCGCGCTCGGCATCCACGCCCACACCTATCAGGCGTTCGCCTGCGACCCCGGGCGCGGGTTCGAGCGCATCGTGTGTGCAACGGCGAACGACGTCATCGCCGAGGTGCTGCCCGGCCCCGGTCGCAGCGTAGTCATGATGGCTCACTACGACTCGGTGCCTGCCGGACCGGGTGCCGCCGATAACATGTCGGGCGTGGCGGCGGTTCTGGAGGCTGCACGTGCGCTCAGAGCGAGCCGCATCGAGCCGCAGCATCCGGTGCTGGCGCTCATCACGGACGGCGAAGAAGCCGGGATGTTGGGCGCGTACGCATTTCTGCAGAACCCAGACTCGAGAGCTCGCGTCGGTGCGGTGGTCAACGTGGATGCGCGCGGCACTGCCGGACCGAGCCTGCTGTTCCAGACCAGCCCTGGCGACGGCCCGCTCGTCGATCTGTACGTGCACAGCGTGCCCGCGCCGGCGACCAGCTCGCTCTACGCCGAGATCTATCGGCGGCTGCCGAACGATACCGATCTGACCCCGTTTCTCCGGGCGGGCTTCCCCTGTTTCAATTTCGCCTTCATCGAGAATGTGCGCTACTACCACTCGCCGCTTGATCAGCGCCGCCGGCTGAGCGACTCGAGCTTGCAGATGCAGGGCGATAATCTGCTCGGTGTGGTGAGCGCGTTGGTGCAGACGCCGTACCCGCAGTTGCGCGGCGAGGATGCGGTCTATCTGAGTCTGTTCAATCGCATCGTGCCGCGCGTGCGGGCGAGCGCGGCCTTGGCGCTCGCGGTGTTCGCCTGGCTCGTGATTGCGCTCGCGGCCTGGATTGAGCGTCGTGGGGCTGCTCGCCGGGCCACGAGCGATCCGAGCGTCGGCGGCGGGTTGCGGGTCGACGGCGGGCTGCGGGTCGGCGGCGCCGTCGGTGCGCGGGTGGCAGCTCGAGCAGAGGCGGGCGGGGCGTTGCTGCGCGCGGCGCTGATGCCGCCCGCGCTGATCCTGGGCAGTGCGCTGTCGGGCTTCGTGCTCGCGGGCATCGCTGAGATGTTGTCCGGAACGCGCGATCCGAGCTATGCCTACCCGCTCGCGCTGCGCTTGGCGTTGGCCTTGGGTGTGTGGACGATCGCCTTGGTGGTCGCGCGCTGGACGGATGCCCGCGCGGCGGCGGCGAGTGGCTGGCTGTGGATCGCCGGGCTCGGGGTGCTCAGTGCAGCGCTGCTGCCCGGGCTGAGTCCGTACTTCATCTTTCCGGCGCTGATCGCCGCCATCGCGCTGCTCGGGGGGGCACTCGCTCCCGGCGGTTGGACGGGCCGACTCGGGCGGGGTGCGCTGCTGCTGGCCGCGATCGCGTCATTGGTGGTGTGGACCGGATTGCTAACCGCGGGTGAGTCGGTGATGGGACTGCGTTTGCACCTGCTGTTCACCGTGCCTGCAGCGCTCGGTCTGCTCGGGGTGATGCCACTGCTCGCGGCAACCCGCGGGTCCGGCGCCGTCGGTGAGCGAGCCAGCGGCAGCTCTGCCGGCGCCACCGCAGCGAGTGCTGCTCTTGCGGTAACGGCCGCGGCGGCCGCCGGGCTCTTGCCGCCCTTCAGCGCGGCTTCGCCGCAGCGGCTGAATCTCATTTATTTCCAGAATCGAGGCGCGGCGCAGTGGGTCGCCGATACCTCCTTCAAGGGTGGCCCCGCAGCGCGGCTCCCACGATCGCTGCTCAAGGCC
This sequence comes from Gammaproteobacteria bacterium, assembly GCA_030040715.1. Taxonomy (GTDB): domain Bacteria; phylum Pseudomonadota; class Gammaproteobacteria; order Steroidobacterales; family Steroidobacteraceae; genus FEN-1191. Next base: position 15,696 of record JASHTF010000196.1, read on the forward strand.
GGCCGCTTTCAGCTCGCGCGAACCACACTGCAGCTGCCGAGCAGCGGTCCCGAGTATGTCGCCGACGCCGGTACCGGCCGCTTCCCACTGCCTACTGCGACGGTCGTCCTCACCCCTAGCGCGATCGTGCAGCTGCATGGTTCGGAGAACGCCGATGCCATGATGCTGTTCATTCCAAGCAGCGCGGGGGTGCGGAGCGTCGATCTGGGCGGCCAGCATTTGAGCGCACCGGCCGGCTGGCAGGGTGACACGTGGCTCCTGTGTGTCAGCCACGACTGTCGGGATGCGACGATCACCCTTACGGGCGCGAGGGCGGCATCGGAGCTCGAGTTCGCCGAGGTGCGCTACGGTTTACCGCCGTTCGGTAGACCGCTGGCCGATGCGCGACCTCCCAGCGCGATGGCATCGCAGAGCGGCGACGAGCTGATCCTCGAGGATAGCGTGCGGCTTCAATAGCCGCGGCCACGCCAGCGAACTGATCGAGCCGCGGCCAGGGGCGCCGCGCGGCCGCGGCGCCCCATCGCGCTGTCGCTACCGGGAGCGTGCTGCCGCTACCGGTTACTGAACGCTATAACCGCGAGCTTCCAGACAAGCCGCTTCGGCACGCAGGTAGTCCTGGCGCTGCGCCACGCCGGGAGGGGCTGCCCCGGGAGCACCCTGGGCTCCGGGGGTACCCGGTACCGCGTTCGGAGCGCCACCCGGTGCGGGCGGTGCGCCGGCTACCTGGCCACTCGCCCAGGCGCGGCACTGACTCTTATCGGTGCTCTGCTGCTCGGGCGACTGACCGTTTTTCGGATAAGCGTAGAGCTCGTCGGACATCGGCGGCCCACCCATCGGCGGCCCACCCATCGGCGGCGCTCCCGTCGGTGGCCCACCGGCCGAGGGGGCACCTCCAGCACCCTGCTCCGCGACCTCGGGTGGAGGCTGAACCTGCTCGTACTGTCCCGCCGTGCCGTTCCAGATGTAATAGTCGCCGTTGCCGTAGTAGTACGGGACCCCGTTCCACCAATACGTCGAGTAGTACGCGGGCAGGACGGACAAATACACGCCTAACGGCCAGCCCCAGCCCCACCACCACCATCCCCAACCTGGAGCCCAACCCCAGCCGTAGCCGTGAAAGCCGTAGCCGCCGTGAAATCCCCCGTAGTACCCGCCACGGAACCCGCCATGGATGGCTGGACCCCCATGAAAGCCGCCGCCATGGAATCCTCCGCCACCAAATCCAGCACCACCGTGTCCGCCGCCACCGCCGGCGTGCTGCGCCCAAGCGCTGCCAGTGGAGACGGTGAGAAGCGCCAATGCGGCCACGGTTGCCGTCAGTGTGCGTGCGACTGTAGGGGTCTTCTTCATAGGATCACCTTCAAATTCCGCCGTCGGGGTCGAGCTGCTCCCGCTTGTTGCATAAACGCACTAATCATAAGGCCGGTTGACGCCGCGGGGTACCGCTACTCGCCATAAGTCTGCAGCGCAGTCATGACATTGCGAGCGCGCCGACACATCGCCGCGATGCCAGTGGACCCCGACGCAGGTGCCGAACTCACACCGGTAATATGGCACTGCAGCAGCGCGCCGCACGCGAGGCCCACACGGGGCGCGCGGGCCGTCGCGGCGGCCGTCGGTTGCTGCTGCGTGACCGTAGGCCGGAGAATAATTGCGCGCTCGGCGATGACCGGGTGCGCTCCGGCAGTCTTGCCGGGAGGGCGCACCGGCGCGAAGCGGTCGAGAGGTGAGCGCCGCAGGGAGGTGCCCGTCGCGACAGGCGCTGTCGCCGGGTTGGAGACGCACGCATGCAGGACAAAGCGCGGATGCTACGGAAGCACGATGCCTTGATCATCGTCGACGTCCAGAATGACTTTCTGCCCGGCGGTGCCCTCGGCGTGCCCGAGGGTGCTGCGGTCATCCCGGCGCTCAACCGCTGCGTGGCCGCTTTTCACAAGCACGGGTTGCCGATCTTTGCCACCCGCGACTGGCATCCGGCCAATCACTGCTCGTTTCGAGCGCGCGGCGGCCCGTGGCCGCCGCATTGCGTCGCCGGCTCGAGCGGAGCCGAATTCGCCCCGACCCTGGCGCTGCCGCCGGACGCGTGCATCATCTCCAAAGGGACCGGCGTCGAGGCCGACGCCTATTCTGGCTTCGACCGCACCGAGCTCGCGGCGCAACTGCAGGTGCGCCGCTGCCAGCGTGTGTTCGTCGGCGGCCTCGCGACCGACTACTGTGTGCGCGCCACGGCGCTCGATGCGGTGCGTGCCGGGCTCGAGACCGTGGTACTGGCGGACGCGGTGCGGGCTGTCGATGTGCATCCCGGCGACGGCGAGCGCGCGCTCGCCGAGCTACGGCAGCAGGGCGTTCATCTCGAGCAGAGCGCGGACGTCTGCCGATGAGCCAGGCGCAATCGGCCGGAGGCGGAGACCGAGCCGCTGGCGTCGGCGCGCCGGTCGGCATGCTGATGACCGACCTGTACCAGTTCACGATGGCACAGGTGTACTTCGAGCGCGGCATGCACGCCGAGGCGGTATTCGATCTGTTCGTGCGTACACTGCCGCGCACGCGTAATTTTCTACTCTCCGTAGGGCTCGCGCAGGCGCTCGAGTATCTCCAGGCCTTCAGATTCGACGCTGCGGAGATCGACTACCTGGCCGGTCTCGGCCTGTTCTCCCGGGCATTCCTCGATTACCTGGCGACACTGCGCTTCACCGGCTCGGTGCTCGCTATGCCCGAAGGCACGCCGTTCTTCGCGGGCGAGCCGATCGTGCGTGTCACCGCGCCGCTGATCGAGGCACAACTGATCGAGAGTCGGCTGCTGAACCTGATGCATCTGCAGACGCTGATCGCAAGCAAGGCGGCGCGCTTCGTGCTGATCGCTGCGGGACGGCGTCTGGTCGACTTCGGCATGCGGCGAGCGCACGGTGCTGAGGCGGCGCTCTACGGCGCGCGCGCCGCGTATCTGGCGGGCTTTGACTCCACCGCCACGGTGCAGGCGGGCGAGCGTTTTGGCGTGCCACTGTCGGGGACGATGGCGCATTCCTTCATCGAAGCACACATCAGCGAGGAAGACGCCTTTCGCTCCTTCGTGGACGCCAGCAGCAGGCCCACGACACTCCTGCTGGACACCTACGACTGCGAGCGTGCCGCCCGGCGCGTCGTACAGCTGGTGCGCGAGCGGCGCGCGGCGGGCAGGCCCGAGCGCGTCGGTGCAGTGCGCATCGACAGCGGCGATCTCGCGCGCGCGGCGCGCAACGTGCGCCAGATTCTCGACCAGGGAGATTGCGGGGCGATACAGATCGTCCTCAGCGGCGGTCTCGACGAGCAGCAGCTGCAGCGCATGCTCGAGGCGGGCACTCCCGTAGACGCGTTCGGCGTCGGCACCGACCTGATGGTGTCGCAAGATACGCCGGCACTCGATATGGCTTACAAGCTTGCCTCCTACGGAGGAGAGCCGCGCCGCAAGCGCTCGCCGGGCAAGGCGACGCTTCCGGGGCGCAAGCAGGTGTATCGTTTGCGAGCGGCCAGCGGCGAGTTCTTACGCGACTGCATCGGGCTCCAGGGGGAGCTGCTCGAGGGCGAGGCGTTGCTGCAACCGGTGATGCACGCGGGACGATGCTCGATGGCGCTGGCGTCACTGGCCGATGCGCGCCGTCATTGCCAGCAGCAGCTCGGTCGCTTACCGCCAGTGCTGCGGCGGCTCGAGGCGGCGCGCACCGATGCGACCCAGGGGAGCGGGCCTTATCCGGTGCAGGTGTCCGGGCGACTGCTCGAGCTCGCGGCCGAATTCGACGCGCGCGATCGAGCCGAGTGATCCGTCAGTTAGATCACATTGTGACAGATGGACTGCGCTTCACTGCGAGCTACCTACTGCAGCTGGAGCACCACATAGGCACTCGTGCCTTGGCGCGAGATCAGCAGCAGGATCTGATTCTTGGCGCTAGCCACGACGTTCTCGAGCTCGGCGACGCTGTTCACCGGCTTACGATTGGCTTGCACGACGATATCGCCCGCTTGCAGATCCGCCAGCGAAGCGGCCGATCCTTCCTGGATGTTGGTGATGACGACACCCTGGTCCTCCTCCAGCCCATACCGGTTCGCCAGCTCCGGGGTCAGCGTCTGCACGCGCAGGCCGAGCTTGGCGAGCTCGTTGGCGCCGCTTCGATCGGGCGTCGCGGCGGCGACCGTGCTGGTGAGCCTGCCGATAGTGACGGTGAGCCTCTCCTGCTGACCGTCGCGGATGATCTCCAGTGGCACCTTGGTCCCCGGAGCGGTCGCGGCGACCAGATTGCGCAGATCGCGCGTGTTGCCGATGCTGTGACCGTCGAAGCGCACGATCTCATCACCACCCTTCAATCCCGCCCGCGCGGCCGGCGAGTTGGGATTGACTTGCGATACCAGGGCGCCATTGGTGTTCGGCAAATTGAATTGTTTCGCCAGGTCGGGACTGACCTCCTGGATGACGACGCCGATCATGCCGCGGACGATCGGTTCGCCCTTCATCAGCGTGGGCAGCATCGCCTTGATCATGTTGATCGGGATGGCGAAGCCGACGCCTCCGAATTGGCCCTCGCTGCCCGGGGCCGTGCCGCCGGTGAGAATCGCGCTGTTCATGCCGATCACCTGGCCTTGCATGTCGACCAGCGGGCCGCCGGAGTTACCGGGATTGATGGGGGCATCAGTCTGGAGAAAATCCTCGTAGTCGGCGATACCAAGATCCGAGCGACCTTTGGCACTGATGATTCCGTTGGTTACCGTCTGGGTCAACCCGAAGGGTGCTCCCACCGCCAGCACCAGATCGCCGTCCTCAATCGCATCAGAGTCGCCCAATTGCACCGTCGGCAGATCGCTGGGCACTGAGCCTTTGATCTTTATGACCGCTACGTCGGTCTTGGGATCGGTGCCTATGACCTCGGCGGGAAACTTACGCTGATCGGCCAACTGTACCTGGATCGTGGTGAAGTCCTTGACCACGTGGTAGTTGGTCAGAATGTATCCATCGCGGTCGAGGATCATGCCCGAGCCGAGCCCGCGCTCCGGCACGCGCCGCTGCCGCTGCTGCGGCATTTGCTGCCCGAAGAACTGTCCGAAGAAATCGTCGCCGAAGGGGAAGGGAGACTGTGGCTGCTGTTGCATGACCATGCGCTCGGAATACACGTTGACTACGGCCGGCTTGACGCGCCCGGCCACTGCGGCGAATGCACGGCCGAGCGCCTCGGCCGGGGCAATCACGGCCGGTGACAGCGGCGGCAGCGCAGCGGTATTCAGCGCTACGGTGCGATTGGCACCCATCGTCAGGAACAAGCCGGCGGCAACAAATAATGCCACCCCGGCAGTAATACCCACGGCCTTGTAGTTGGCAGCGATACGGGTTGGCGTCATAGCGTTGCCTCGCGACAGATTCGACTCAGCATCTGAAGCCAGATTGAGCTGACGCGCGTAAGACCGGCGCATTTCGTGCTGGTTCCCCGAAGCTGCGTGTATCGGCGACGCTATAGCGCCGCCTGGCGCGTAACTATAGGAGAACCCCCCGAAGAGACTCGGCCCCGCCGCGCAAGCCGCTCGCCTATTGACCGCCGCTGACGCTCGCGTCGGCGCAATCCGATAGGGACTACGAGCTCCCGCGGCTCAGCGCCACGATCAGGGCGAGCGCCACGCCGAGCGCACCGGCCGAGCTGATCAACACGGCCGCTGCCGCGCAGTCCTTGACGACCCGAATCTCGGGATGCGCATCCGGATGCAAGTGATCGGCCAGACGCTCGACCGAGGTATTGAACAGCTCGGCGCCCAGGACCGCGCTGCTGGCCAGAATCACGAGTGCCCACCACAGCGGCGCTGGGCGCAGAATCACCAGCGCGATCAATACCGCAACCAGCGCCAGTGCCTGAAGCCGCAGACTGTGCTCGCTGCGCAGCCCGTGTCCGATCCCGGCGCATGCACAACGCAACCGTATGAGAAATGTCTGGTTCTTGCCGTGGTTCATCGGATACCGCCGTTGCCGTATGGGCGCCCCGCCGTGGGAGCAGAGGAGTGTGCGTTCTTAGCGATTGATCGTTGCCGCAAGCCGACGACGGTAGCCCGCCACCAGCTCGGGTTGATCTGCCGCCAGCTCGAACACGTCGAGCATGATACGGCGCGCGGCATCGACTTCCGGACCGCGCTTGCACCTCAGGACCTCGAGGAGCTCCTCGAGCGCGGGCTCGAAGCATCGCACGGCGATGTAGCGTTGAGCGAGCGCCAGCCGTGCCGATAGGTCGGCCGGATCAGCGCTTACCCGCCGACGTAGCTCATCGAGGCTCGGCAAAGCCGCGCTCGCGCGCAGGCTCGCGAGACGAGTCTCGAGCGCCCGGAAGCGGGCCTCGTCGCGGCGCAGACCGCGCGCCGCCGCGAGTGCGCGCTCGGCCTCATCGAGCCGCGAAGCCTCCATGCTCGGCGCGGCGTCTGCGAGCAGCAATTCCGCCAGATCGAGCTCGGCGTCAGCGTTGCTCGGATCGAGCAGCAGCGCCGAGCGCAGTGCCGCCGTGGCCGCGGCGCCATCGCCGCGCTGGGCCAGCTCCCGCGCCCGGCGTCGCTCCAGCTCGGAGGCAGACGGCACCATCCGATCGAGAAAAGCGCGTAGCTGCTGTTCCGGAAGCGCGCCCACGAAGCCGTCGACGACGGCCCCATCGAGAAACACGAGCACGTAGGGGATGCTGCGTACCTGGAATCGTGCGGCGAGCTGTGAGTTGATATCGGCATTGACTTTCACCAGCTTGAAGCGTCCAGCGTAGCCGTGCTCGAGCTGCTCGAGCAGCGGTCCGAGCGCGCGGCAGGGACCGCACCAGGGTGCCCAAAAGTCCAACACAACCGGCAGCGAGCGCGACGCCTGCAGTACTTCACGCTCGAAAGCGTCTTCATCGATTTCCAACATGCGCTGCAGGAGTTCCGGCATGGCCGAGGGACGGCCGGGGCTCAGCGACAGTTCAGGATTGCACGCGCGGCCCAGAATTGCACGCTGGCTCGAGCTTCCCCGGGGCGGTGTGCCTCGGAATGGTTGCCTCGGGCCGCACGGTTATGATATGCAGAAGCGCAGTGATGGAGGCCGCGAGCAAGTCGGCCGACGAGGTACAGAGATGGCGTATACGATCTCGGATATCCGCAATCTCGCCCTGGTTGGGCACGTTGCCGCCGGAAAGACGCTGCTCGCGGAGGCACTCCTCTATCACGCCGGCGCCACTCGCGCCATGGGCGAGCTGGCGCGCGGCACCACCGTGTGCGACTCCGATCCACTGGAGCGGGAGCTGCAGCACTCGACCGACACTGCCGTCTGCCACTTCGAATGGCAGGGGCGACGGGTCAACCTCATCGATACTCCTGGGTACTCGGAGCTGCTCGGGCGCTCGCAGGCGGCGCTCGCAGCCGTGGAAACCGCCGCGATTGTGGTCGATGCGACGGCCGGAATCGGCATCGCTACCCGGCGCATGAGCGAAGCGGCGGTGCAGCGCGGGCTCGACCGCATCATTATTGTCAACAAGATCGATCAACCGGGCGTGGATCTGCCGCAGCTGGTGGCGCAGCTGCAGCAGACGTTTGGACCGGAGTGCCTGCCGATCAACCTTCCCGCCAATCAGGGGAAGCTGGTAGTGGACTGCTTCTTTTCCCGCGAAGGACCGGCGACGGATTTCTCGAGTGTCGAGCAAGCGCACCGTAACATCGTCGAGCAGGTCATCGAGATCGATGCCGATCTGCTCGAGCGCTATCTCGGCGGGGATGAGTCGATCAGCGCCGAACAGCTGCATGATCCGTTTGAGCGTGCGCTGCGCGAGGGCCATCTGGTCCCGGTGTGCTTTACCTCGGCGACCAGCGGAGCGGGTATTGAGGAGCTCCTGGGCCTGATCGCGCGCCTGCTACCGAGCCCGCTGGAGGCAAACCCGCCGGTGTTCGTGAAGGGCGAGCTGCCACAGGTCGAGCCGGTCGCAATCGTGCCGGAGCCCGGTCGGCATGCGCTGGCGCACGTGTTCAAGGTGACGATTGACACCTACCAGGGCCGCGTGAGTGTGTTGCGCGTACATCAGGGCACGCTCAAGCCCGGGATGCAATTGTTTGTCGGTGACCAGCGCAAACCCTTCAAGGTGAGTCACCTGTTCCAGCTCCAAGGCGCAGCGCTACAGGAGATCACCACGGCCGCGCCCGGGGATCTGTGCGCGCTAACCAAGGTCGACGAGCTGCATATCGACGCCGTGGTGCATGACTCGCACGACGAGGATCACCATCACCTGAAGTCCCCCGAGCCGGTCGCGGCGATGCAGGGCATCGCGATCGCGGCCGCTCGTCACGGCGATGAGCAGAAGATCGCCGACGCGCTGCATAAGCTGATGTCCGAGGATCCGAGTCTGCGGCTAGAGCATGTGCCGTCGCTGAATGAGACCGTGCTCTATGGTCGCGGGGAGCTGCATCTGCGCGTGGCACTCGAGCGCATGAAGCGTCAGTACAACGTCGCGTTGCAGACGCGCCCGCCGAGCGTGCCCTATCGAGAGACGGTGCTGAAGAGCGCCGAAGGTCATCATCTGCACAAGAAGCAGACCGGCGGAGCGGGTCAATACGGCGAGGTGTATCTGCGCATCGAGCCGCTGCCGCGGGGCGGCGGCTTCGAATTCGTGGACGCGGTGCGCGGCGGCACCATTCCGCAGCAGTACATTCCCGCGGTGGAGAAGGGCGTACGTCAGGTACTGCAGACCGGCGCGGTCGCGGGCTTTCCGATTCAGGACGTGCGGGTGGTGGTCTACGACGGCAAGACCCATCCGGTGGACTCGAAGGAGGTCGCATTCATCACCGCCGGACGCAAGGCGTTTCTCGATGCCATCTCCAATGCACAACCCATCGTGCTCGAGCCGATCGTCCACCTGAGCATCACCGCACCGACCACGGCACTCGGAGGCATCGCCGGCGATCTGAGCTCCATTCGCGCTCGCATCAATGCGCAGACCGTGCAGCCCGATGGGCAGGCGGTGATCTCGGTGCAGGTGCCGCTGGCGGAGCTCAAGGACTATGCGCACCGACTCAAGGCATTGACGGCGGGGGAGGGGATCTATACCACCGAGTTCAGCCACTACGAGCCGGCGTTGCCGCGCCTGCAACAGGAGCTGGTCAACGCCTACTCGCGCCGCAGCAAGGAGGCGGCCGAGTCATAGAGCATTTGGGTCACTGGGTGGCGACACCGGCGGTGGCGCTGAGAAGTGCTCCGCCGGGCCTCGGCGACGCCGCGGCAGCGCCAGGCAGTTCTGATTGCTCGAGCCGGTTCGACAGATAGGCGACCAGCGCTGCGAGCTGTGGCGGTCGAACGGTGCGGTAATGGTCGCCCGGCAGGTCATGGATCGTGAGCAGGTTCCGTGCGCAGGACCCATCCGGTGGATCGTCGAGGGCCGCTCTGGGCGCTATGATCGGATTTTGAGTCGGCTCTCGGGCATCCCGTGCCAGATGCGAAAAATACTCCGGTTGCGATTCGGCTGCTGACTCCGAGTACCGATGACGAATGGAAGCACGCGGAGGCTCTGATAACCGAACTCAAGGAGTGGGACGTACGACAGTCGCAAGCGCTCGGGTTTGCTGCTGACGAAGTAATCAGTGTCTTTTACCCGGACAATATCGAAGCCATCCGGCGTCAAAGCATCCAGCCCGATGGATGTCTCATCATTGCTGTGGATGAGATCCGGCCGGTCGGTTGCGCAGCTTTTCATCGGCTGACCGCCAGCGCCTGCGAGCTTTACAACGTTTACGTACGCCCCAGTCATCGGGGCCGGGCAATAGGATCGACTCTGCTGCAGCGAATTCGCGGCGAAGCCAAGGCTGCGAGCTACGACACCATGTGCCTGGAGACCGCGACGTTCATGCACGCCGCGCATAAGCTCTACCGGAACTTTAACTTCCAGGTCCGTAAGCCCTACAGGGCCGTTGCTCCCAGGTTTGCCGATGCCACGATCTGGATGGAGTGCTGCCTGCTGGAGGAACTGGGGGCTGGTTAGCGAATGGTCGGCCGCGGCCGTCAGGTGCGCAATCTCATGCTGCCTGATCGGCTTCGACCTTGCGCACCGAGGGGCGTGCTGCCAGTAGCTGCGTATGCTGCGCGAGTGCCGGCCACTTGGCATGCAGGGGGTCGCGCCCGTCCGGGTTCCAGCCGGCGACCACATAAAGGTAGTAATCCGCGGCGGAGATCTCCCGGCCGAGGACGTACGGTGACAGTGCGGGGATGACGACGCTCAGGATGGTCGAGAAGTCCTGGGTCGCCTGTTGCTTGATTCCTTCGGCAGCGCGCTCGCCCGCGCGACTGTAGCGCTCCGCATAGTAGATGCGCAGAGCGCATTCGTACAGATTGGCCGAAAGGTAGACCATCCACTGCAGGAAGCGGGCATACTCGACGCTCCCGGGTACGGGTGCGAGCCGGGCGTTGGGGTGCGCGACGGCCAGATGCATGCAGATCGCCGCGGATTCGAACATCGTCGAGCCCTGTGGCAGAGCCAGCGCCGGCACTTTACCGGTAGGGTTGAGACGCCGGTAGTCGTCAAGCTCGGCCGGATCCTTGCCGACGGCGACGAAATCATAAGGAGCCCGAATCTCTTCGAGCAACATGCGGACGATGTCCGAACCGCTGCCAGCTCTACCATAGAGTGTGTACTTTGAAGCGACCACGCCCATGCCTCCCGCTGGCGCCTTTATCTACGCCTGCCGCCGCCGTACCGCGGGGCTTTATTCTGTGCCAGCCGAGCAGTCACTGCCAGCCCTTGTAGCTCGGCGCCCTGCGCGATAGTGTTCGCAGCTCGTTGATCATCAACTTCATCTGCGGGTTGCCATGGAAGCCAGGAGATTGTCGACGGCCAATTCAGAAACGTTCCGATTGGCTTTGCGCGTGCGCCACCCGTCGATGGACCCCGCAGAGCTGTCCCGCGCCTTCGGCATTGAGCCGGAATATTCGTTTCGGGCCGGCAGTGTGCGCCCTTCTCGTAGCGGGATGACAACTGCATCGGTGCGCTCCGAGAGCTATTGGCTGGGAGAATTGCCGACGGCGGAACAGCCATTGGGCCCATCGTTTCTCGGCGCTCCGCGGATCGGCGAGAGACAACTCGAGGCGGTCCGGAACAATCTCACCTGGACGCTATCCTTGATATGCATTCGAGTGCTGAAAAATCATGCGGAGCTGTTGCGTCGCATTCGCTCCGGCGGCGGGGAAATTACCCTGCTGGTCACCCTGTTCGGCAGCGAGGTGGGCAGCTTCAGTCTGCTTCCTGAGGCGAGCAGAGTTTTTGGAGACCTGGGGGTGGCACTCGAGTTTGAGCTTGCAGGGCAATGATCGCCGAGACACGGGGTTACGACGCTACCGATTCCCTCAGGGCGTGAACACCGGCAGCTTGGCCGGATCGATCCCCAGATTTGGGGTCAGATACCTGCTGGCAAGTCTGTCCAAAGTGCCATCGTTCTTTAGATCCTCGATCAGCTGGTTGAAGGCCGCGAGGTTGGGCGAATCCTTGTTGACCAGACCGCCCCACCTTTCACCCATGTCGTAGCGTCCCACGACTTCGAGCTTGCCGTTGGATTCCTTGGCGCGCGTCAAAACGTTTGGCGTGTCATAAAGTACCGCGTCTACCTGACCGGCAGCGAGAGCCGCATACATGGGGGCGGGTGAGGCAAATACCTTTGGAGGCTGCGCCGGCTTGATGTGGTCCAGGATGTACTGCAGCGTTGTAGTCGCCAGCTCGGTCGCCAGGCGCATATTCTTGATGTTGTCCTTATCGATTTTAGCGCCCGCCTTGACCAGGACACCCTGGTCCGAGTTGAAATAGGGTGCGGTGAAGTTCACTACCTTCTTGCGCTCATCAGTGATCGTGATCTCGCTCAGTGCGATGTCGAATCCCTTCGCCTGACCCGTCAGGACCTGAGCAAAGGAGCGATTGACGACGATTACCCGATCGAGGCCTGCACGATAAGCCATATTGGCAGCCAGGCAGTACTCGAAACCGTCTTTAACCGTATCTGGCGAGTCGCCATTCCACCATCCCGGGGCGGGCAAATTCGGGCGCACCGAGAGCGCTCCCGGAACGACAGTCTCGAGCTTGACCGATCCGCGCTTGCCGGATACGGCGCAGTTGCCGTAGCCAGACGCTGCTGAGGCAATCCCCGCGAACGCGCCCAGCACCAGCGCAAAGGCACCCACCTGCATGCCGGGCGACTCGATCCCTGAGCGCGTGTTCTGGTGTTGCTTCATGGAAGACTCCAGGTTTTCGGTGAGCCGAAGCGGATAGCAGGCGCGAGCCGTGAGACCCGCTCACTCCGGTTCGCCACGCCGGCCGGACTATGCGGCGTACTTCAGACGGCGATCGCCGTGGCGGGCTGGGCGATACCGCCGCGCGGCCTGCCAGCGCCAACGTCGCCCCAGAGGACGGCGTGATCCTCAGGCAGAGGGCGCGAGTTGGGTACGGAAAGCCACAGCCGCATGAGCAGGCGGTCCTGTCCCATGTCGACATCGTCTCTGAACGCTGTGCGACTGTGATAGATGATGTGGTTGTTCAGTAGTTGCATGTCCCCAGGCGCGAAGCGCATCTCGAAACATACTTCCTCCGCCACATCCATCAGCATTTGAATCGCCTCATATTCGGCGTCGGTGAGCCTGCGGCTATTCGGCAACAACTGCGCGTTCTCAATGTAGGTGAGCGAGAAGTGGCTGGTCAGCTTGCCGTCGCGGACTCCAAACACCGGCAGGTCGTAGACCACGTGTTCGCCGCCCGCCTCCTCACCAAATCGACTGCGCGGGATGGGCTTGCAGAGTAGGGCATGCAGGTCCGGTCGGCGTCGCAGAATCTCGTTGTAGACCATGGCACTGCTGGCCAGCTTGCTGACTCCCCCCTCGCAAGCCTGACGCACGCAGAGCAGACCCACCACGTCGCAACGGTCCGTGTGAAAGCGCAACGCCCCTGTTGACAACGTGCGGGCACCCGAAGAGAGAAACTGCTTGCCCGAAGCGTCGATGGTCGCGCCGTAGAGCTTGACGGCTTCCATACCCTCATCCCTGATGTCGCGCATCAGTTCACCGCGACGGTTCTGGTACATGGGTGTGCCGAGATGCCAGCCAATGCCGTACCAGATGTGGCGCAGCTGTTCTTGGCTATAGCGGCTCACGTCCAGACCGCACATCTTTACCATGCCGGAGCCGTTCTCGAGCTCCTCACGCACCTCATCGAAGAATGCCGCAGCATCCGGGAGGGCAAAATTGCGATCGGTGACTTGACGCCATTCGAATCCCTCGACCGCTGCAAGCGCAGCATCAATCTGCTCCAGTACGGTCGCGGGGATCTGTTTGAGCCACCGATGATTCTGCCTCATCTCGGCCCCCTTCCAAACACAGGCGCCTTGCAGATAGCGTGACTCGGCCATAGGTCCTCCGGCGCGACAACAATACACGCAATCCCGGATCAACGTCTTCGGAGTGTGAGGGAAAGCTCTACCGGAAAAGTCCGGTCGCGCGTCGCCTCAGAGCGAGCACGACTCGCCACGCACGGGGTAAGGACTACCCCGTGCGCGGCGGTGCCGATAGACGCTAGAGCGGTAGGTCTGGGTTGGCTAACGTCCGCCAATAATGCGCCGACGGGCTGTTGTCATTTCCCAAGCCTTCTTCTGGTTGCTTGAAGTGCCGTCCGACGATGTCCTTAAACGGATCAAGATTCACCATCGAATTGGGATTGAACGAATACAAGTCATTCACCGTGACGGCGCGAGCCGCCCCATACCAGCGATGCGCGCGGGCATATTTGTAGCTCTGCACAATGTGGGGTGGCGGCTCGTAATCAATTCCGAACATCTCTCGATATTCGTCGGGATAGCAATAGCCGGCCTGCGCGTCCGGGTAGAAGCGCAGCGCCGCGTGATAGCGGATCGCGAATGCGGTCTGAGCCGGTACGTACGGCTCATACATCTGCGCACCCCAGAACCCGTGGTCGGTGTGTACCAGCTCCTGCACCGTGTCGTGCAACAGACAGGCGAGCACGATCTCTTCATCCACGCCGTTATGCAGTGCCTTGTTGGCGCTCTGAAAGCAATGATTGCGCGACCCCATGAAGCGCAGCTCAAAAAAGTCCCACAGCGTCGGCCGCGCTGGCATTTTGGCGAGCTGTTTGACGTTACCCTTGGTGTTCAAAAGCAGCCCCCCGACGCAACGCCGGTAGGATCTGGTAGGAACCTCCGCTTCAATTTCGGCGACCGTGGGGTAGTGGTGGTTGCCCTCGGGCGTGCACGACTGACTGTCCTTCATGTTCGGCGACACGCCGGCATTCAGCGCTCCCTCGAGCGCGTCGGCCCGGGCTTCGTGAGACATCAATGCCACCGCTGCCGCTCCACCGAGACTGGCGATGAAGTTTCTACGGGCTACCGCTGAGTCGAGTATATGGCGCATCGGATTTTCCCCCCGATTGCGATGTTAAACACCGGCACTTGCCGGCAGATCACGTGGCCACGGATCGTCGCTCCAGCCCACGGTCAAGTCAAGAGCTGTCAGTCTGTTTCCCGGGATCGATGGGTCCCAGTGTGCAAGGTGCGTCGCCACGGCTCGGCCGATGAGGGAGAATCTGCTGGCATGGCTTGAGCTCCCGAGCGCGCGAGGCGATGTGTCCGAGCCGATGTGGGAGCTGCCGTAACCGGTCGTTCAGCGCGATGATCGTTCACCTCATCGACGGTACCTACGAGCTTTTCCGCCAGTTCTATGGCTTGCGTCGCTTCGTAAAGCCGGGCGGGCGGCCACTGGGGGCCGTCGGCGGAGTACTGCACAGCGTGCTACAGATGATCGAGGAAGGTGCGACGCACTTGGGTGTCGCCACCGATCACGTAATCGAGTCGTTTCGCAATCAGCTCTGGGACTCATACAAGACCGGTGATGGAGTCGATCCGGCGCTGCTAGCGCAGTTTCATCCGCTCGAACAGGCTCTTGCCGCGATGGGCATCGTTGTATGGCCCATGGTCGATCTGGAGGCCGACGATGCTCTGGCGTCGGCGGCTGCGACGGCCTCAAGGGACAGTAGAGTACAGAAGGTGTGCATCTGGAGCCCCGATAAAGACCTCGCCCAATGTGTGGTCGCGGATCGCGTGGTGCAGGTAGATCGGCGCAACAAGCAGATACGGGACGCCGAGGCCGTTCGAGCCAAATTTGGCGTGAGTCCGGCATTGATCGCGGACTACCTGGCACTCGTCGGCGATGCCGCGGACGGATATCCCGGAGTCGCCGGAATCGGGCCCAAGGGCGCGGTGAGTCTGCTGACACGCTACGGTCGAATCGAGGATTTCCCACCCTCCGTGCTGGGTGAGCGCCGTGAGCGCGCGTTGCTTTTCAAACAGCTGGCAGCGCTGCGCACCGATGCGCGGTTGTTTGCGGATGTAGACGAGTTGAAGTGGCACGGCCCCACGAGTGCATTGCGTGCCTGGTCTGAAAGAATTGAGGACCCGCGTCTCGCTGCGCGTGCTGACCGGGCTTGGGCGGCACTGCAGCAGACGATCAACGGAAGTCATACGAGGGGGACGCCCGCATGAAGGCAAAGCTGTCAACGGCGATGCTTGCGTACCTGGTCTCGGTCAACGCCGGGCACGCGCTCGCGGCCTCGAACTCTACCGCTCACGGCGATTGGAGCTACTACGGTGCCGATCCGGGTGGTACGCGCTATTCCCCGTTGGCACAGATCACACCGGCTAACGTTAAGGAATTGCAGCAGGCCTGGGTCTTTCATACCGGCGATGTCGCGGGCGGATCCAATCACGAGACCAGCGTGAGGAGCGGCTTCGAAGCAACACCGCTCATGCTGGAAGGTCGACTGTTTCTCACGACCGGCTTCAACCGCATCATCGCGCTCGATCCGACCAACGGGCGCGAGTTGTGGTCGTATGACCCTGAGATTGATCGGCAGCTACCCTACGGCGATGGGCTGATCAACCGCGGACTTGCAGCGTGGCGCGATCCGTCGGCTCGCGGAGCCGACTGTGCCGTGCGGCTGTTTGAAGCCACCCTGGATGCTCGGCTGATCGCCGTGGACGCGGCAACCGGCAAGCCCTGCGAGGCATTTGGGACCCGCGGACAAATCAATCTCGGTGACGTCAGGAACTTTCACGCCGGCTGGTATCACATGACCTCGCCGCCGACGGTGGTGGACGGCGTCGTAATCGTTGGTTCTGCCATCAGCGATAACATCCGCGCGCAGATGCCGGACGGTGTCGTCCGCGGGTTCGATGCGCGCACGGGAAGGTTACTGTGGAGCTGGGAGCCGCTGGTGCAGCCGGCGGCTGTCGCGTCGAGTGCATGGCAGACAGGAGCGGGCAACGCCTGGTCGACACTGACGGCAGACCCGCAGCGCCAGCTGGTGTACGTCCCGACGGGAAGCGCCAGTCCCGACTACTACGGTGGGCTACGGCCCGGGGACGACCGTTGGGCAGATTCGGTCGTGGCGCTGCAAGCGCGCACGGGGAGGTTCGTCTGGGGCTTTCAGCTGGTACATCACGATCTTTGGGATTACGACACGGCGGCGTCGCCGCTGCTGACCTCACTCACACTCCACGGTCGGCTCACCCGGGCGCTGATCGCCGGCAACAAGACCGGTATGCTGTATGTGTTGGATCCTGCTACGGGAAAGCCGCTGCTGCCGGTCGAAGAAAGACTGGTAGCTCAGAGCACGGTGCCGGGTGAGACGACCTCGCCCACTCAGCCTTTTCCAGTGACCATTCCGCCGCTCGCACGACAAACGCTCGATTCGACCGCCGCCTGGGGCCGTACCGATGCCGATCGTCGCGCCTGCGCCGCGACGCTGCGGGAGCTCTCCGGACACGCAGTGTTTTCCCCGCCGAGCCTGCAGGGTACCGTGTCGGTGCCGGGCCCGATCGGTGGCATCAACTGGAGCGGATACGCTTGGGATGCCAAGCACCAGCGGCTCATCGTCGCCGTAACCAATTTCGCATACGAAGTCCGGTTATTGCCGAGCCAGCAAGCTGCGGACGGAAAATTTGAGGCGTTCCGCGCGGAACTCGGGCCGCAGCTCGGAGCACCCTATACCGTGGCGCGTGGCCCGCTGCGGGCACCGTCGGGGCTGCCCTGCACACCGCCCCCGTGGGGCGAGCTCATGGCCGTCGATCTGGCCGCGGGGAAAATTGTCTGGCACCAGCCCCTGGGTCGCATGAGCGAGCCCTTTCCCTCCATGGCCCAGGAGTTGACGGGCTCGGCGATCCTCGGCGGCCCGATCGTGACCGCCAGTGGACTCATTTTCATCGGCGGCACGATGGACCGACAGTTGCGCGCTTTGTCAGCCGATACGGGTCAGGTGCTGTGGTCCGCCGGACTGCCAGCGAGTGCGCACGCGATGCCGATGACCTACGAGGCTCATGGCAAGCAATACGTCGTCATCGCGGCGGGCGGTCACTGGTACATAAGCGAGGAGACACGGAGCGACACGCTGATCGCATATGCGTTGCCATGAAGCGTCTTCCGCGGGTGTCATCCGGTTCGATATAGTCCCAAGGGCGTGACTTCGACCGTAGGAGGTCGTCGAGATGAAAGCCGTCCAGATGCACGGATACGGAGGCGTGGAGCAGCTTCGGTACGAGGAGGTGCCGACACCTATCCCGGGGCCGAATGAAGTGCTGGTTAAACTCGCGGCCACGAGCGTCAATCCCATCGATTGGAAGATACGACGCGGCGATCGGAAGACCACTATGACACTGCAGTTTCCGGTCATACTCGGCCGCGACATCGCCGGTGAGATCAGTGCAGCTGCTGCCGGCGGTTCGGACTTCAAGGTCGGCCAGAAAGTGATGGCGCTGGGGAGTCGCACTTATGCGGAGTTCGTGACGGTGCCGACCGCCGCGCTCGTGCCGGTCCCCGAGGGACTCGATATCGAGCAGGCTGGTGCACTGCCGCTGGTGGTTTCGACTGGCGCCGAACTGATGGAACGCATCGGACCGCGGCGCGGCGATACCGTGCTCGTGACCGGAGCGCTCGGAGGGGTAGGGCGCACGGCGGTGTATGTCGCCCTGGAACGCGGGGCGCGCGTGATCGTCGGCGTGCGTGCACGCCAGCAGCAGCAAGCGCAAGCGCTGCAGGCCGCGCAGATCGTCGCGCTCGATTCGGACAGCGAAGTCAGCGCGCTCCCAGAGCTCGACGCGATCGCCGACACGGTGGGTGGCGAGGTCATCGGCAACCTATTGCCGAAGCTAAAGCGCCGTGGGGTGCTCGGTTCGGTGCTCGGGAGTCCCAAGGCCGCGGAGGGCAGGGACATTCGCATCGAGACCTTCAGTGCACAGCCCAATGCGACGCGCCTCGCGCGTATGACTGAGGCGGTTCGAAGTGGCAAGCTCGCGATTCCGATCGCCAGGAAATTCAATCTGAGCGAGGCCGCCGCTGCCCAGCAGCTGGCAGAGACGGGGCATGTCAACGGCAAAGTAGTCCTCGTCGCGTAGCAGGCGCGGCAGAGGTACCGAGGTGACCAACAAAACCGAGGCGACACGCCAGGCGAGCTACCCTATAAGAGTCGCGACTTTAGCCGACGAGCCGCAGCTACACGCACTCATCGCCCGCTCGATCCGGGCTCTCGGGGCGGAGGATTACACCCCGGCACAGATCGAAGCCGCCCTCACCGGCGCATTCGGTGTCGATACCTCACTTATTCGCGATGCGACCTACTTCGTCGCCTTGGACACCGATGGGCGCATCGTAGGATGCGGCGGCTGGAGCCGGCGCCGCACACTGTTCGGCAGCGATGCGCGCGCCGAGCGAGACGAATCGTGGCTCGATCCGGCCATCGACGCGGCGAAGGTGCGCGCCTTCTTCATCGATCCGATTCACGCCCGCCGCGGCATCGGGCGCTCGCTCCTCGAGCGCTGCGAGCAGGAGGCCGCTCGGGCCGGCTTTACCCGTTGCGAACTGATGGCGACCTTGCCGGGACAGCGGCTGTATTCGCGCTACGGCTACGAGCCGGGCGCTTCGATCGAGCATCCGCTTCCGGGGGGTCTCACGATCACGTTCGTGCCGATGCGTAAGGTGCTGGTTGCCGGGCGGGCGCCCTGAGGTCGCTGCCTGGGACACCTATGGCGCCGCGGGTACGCGCTGGCATGGGATTGCTGAAATTCATCTACTATAAGCGGACCGACAAGCCAGAGAAGACATGCCGCGAATCATCTCGCACCCAATAATTGTCGAGGCCGGCGGCAACAAGCCTAAGGTCATCGCGGAAGCAGGCGATTGGATTCGCTACTCGACGCCTGACCCATGAGTACCGTCGCCTTGCGGTTGGTACGCCGATACGGTCCGATGGCGCTGTTGCTCGGTATGCTGTCGGCCTGCGGTCGCAGTGGACCCGAATCCCTGCTACTCATCGAAGTGACTAACCAGGGTGGTTGCGTGCCAGAGGTGTGCGTAGAAAGAGCCTCTCGCTTGCAGAAACTGCTGACGGTTCAGCTGGCGGCCCGTTCGGACTGCGCCGGGGTTCAGGTCTTCCTATCACGGAACGAATGGTCGCTGGCGAAGACGCCCCCAAGAGCAAGGCATTGGACACTCACGGTGTATCAAACCCTCGCTCCTGTTCCCGTTCCACTGACATGGCTGTTATCAGGGCCAGGGAAGAATTATCACGGGTCGGGCGATTCGCCACAGATCCTCAAAGATGTCTGCGGCCTCGCGAGGTGACCGCAGCGCGCCCGCCTGCGTGATCACTGTGAGGGCACTGAGCCTCACAGCGGTGAGCCACGGCGAGGGCTAACCCCACGTCGTGGCGTTCTTCGGGAAACCCGCCCGCTGCACGCGCACCACACAGAAGCGCTGACCCGTTGGTGCGCGCATCACCACCCAGCGCTCCATACGCTTGTCTATGGTGGCGCCGAGCTTCTCGAGCCGCGCGACTTCGGCGGGAATGTCGTCGGTTTCGATGTCGACGTGTACGCGGCCTTCATGGTCCACGCGCTGGATCTGCACACTCAGCTCGTCCGCGGGGGTCTCGAGCATACGGTAATTGCCGCGACTTCCCGGATGATCGAGATCGACGGCACGACCCAAGGCTTTCGCCCAAAAGCGGGCGGCAGCGTCGATGTCGTCGGTCTTGCAATCGATCAGTAAGCCGTTGATACGCGAGCGATGCATGTACCACCTCGGTCCGACGTGCTCGTGCTATTGCTCCCACAGTCGCGGGATGAGTCGACCCGCGCGCTCTTCGACCGACGTCATGGCGTGGAGAATCGCATCTTCGCGAAATCGGCGCCCGACTATCTGAACGCCCGCGGGCAGCCCCTCCACCAATCCAATGGGCAGAACGCCTGCGGGAAGAGCCAGGTAGTTGATGCCGTAACTGTAGATTGCGGCATCAAACAGATCTCGCGTCTGCTCTAGACCCTGGGCATCGTAATTCCAGGGATATGTCGGCCGCATGAGGAAGGGAGTCAACACCAGCGGGTATCGCTCCAGGAATAGATTCCACGCGCGCATCATGCGGGTCTTATCTGCGAGCCCGGTACAGTAGCCCTGAAAGTCGAGCAGCTTGCCCATTTGGCAGTACCAATCGAAGATGTGGCGGATCTCCTCACTTCCCATCTGTTCGATCGACGGACCGTAGCTGGCCTTGAGCTCGGTCAGCAGCACCGTAAACCAACCACGGGCCGGCTCCGTAATCGGTGGGGGCTCGATCTCCACCACCTCGTACCCGGCGTCGCTCAGGTAACCCGCGGCTACGTCGATCAGCTTGGCGATACCACTGTGCATCGGGTACCCGTGGGAATTTCGGGTCACGGCGACACGGATGGGGTTCGCGAGCGGCTCGCCTTCGAAGGGAGCCGGCACCCACCAGGGATCGCGCGGATCGGCGCCCGACATCACGCGGGTTGCCAGGCGCACGTCGGCTACGCAACGCGCAATCGCACCTTGCACCGAGGTCAAGTGCGACAGCAGCCAACGCTCCGTCGGGGCGGATGGGTTGAATGCAGCCATGCGCCCTTGAGTCGGCTTGATGGTCACCACCCCGTTGGCGAAGGCCGGAAACCGAAGCGAGCCTCCTATGTCGTTGCCATGATGAATCGCACCGAGCCCCGCAGCGGCCGCCGCTCCGGCGCCACCGGACGATCCGCCCGGAGAGGCGTCGGGGTTCCATGGATTGAACGTGCGTCCGTGTAACGGATTGGACGTGGTGGCCCGGAGTGAGAACTCCGGCGTGTTGGTGCGGCCCACTATTATCGCGCCCGCACGCCGCAGATTCCGTACCACCGGAGAATCAGCCGGGGCGACCAGATTCGCGAGCGCGCGAAGACCGTTCGTCGTGGCCTGCCCTTCCTGGTCGATGTTCACCTTGACGGTTATCGGCACCCCGAACAGCGGCTCCTGCGAGTCGGGGGGAGGGCCCCTGCGGTCTGCCTCGGCGGCTTCCTTCAACGCCCGATCGGTCAGATCGGTGACGATCGCGTTCAGTTGGGGGTTGACCTTGCGAATGCGTTGGACGACCGATTCCATTACCTCGGCGCACGAGAAACGCCGTGCTCGGATGCCGGAAGCGATCTCGACCGCCCCAAGTTGCCAAAGCTTCTCGTTCATGTCTGACCCCCCCGGTAGCTCGTGGTAGCGGCAGCGCTAAGGGCATTGATGCTGAAGATTAGCAGACGCCGGTGCCCGCGGCCGCTCGGGGTGGTCAATTGTGCCAGTGGCTGGTCACACCAACAGTGCGCTGCGCGTCAACGCCGCGAACGCACTGTCTCGGCCCAGAGCCCGAAGCCGACGGCGAGACGGTTCCAGCCGTTAATCTGCGAGGCGCGGATCTTGACCAGCTCGAGCAGGTACCAAAGAGCCAACGCACTACCGCGCCGTTCATCGAGCCAGACGCACCAATGCTTTTCGGGGGTACCTGGGCATCGAGCGAGAGTCTGGACCGATGTAGGCTCGAGAGCTTGACTGTCTTCACGCTTCCAAACAAACCGACCTGAGACCGCGGCTCCGGCCGTAGTGACCCAGGCGGGCGGCGTACTTCTCGTGCGCGGCACCTTTGCGTGACACCGGATCAGGTCTACCGCGGCCGATGAGCGTTGCAGCCTCCAGGCTGACCGCCGCGACTCAACATAGCGTCTACTTTATGACGCGCTTATAGGAACGCAGCGGCTTGCCGTTGTCGAAAGCCGCGAAACTCGTCTTCGTGAAATAGAACTCCGTGCCACCGTCGGCCGTCTTGATACGCAAAGACGTGGGCGTCCGTTCCACCTGGGTGAAAACCTTCTCGCCTGTCCACGGAAGCTTGCGCTCGACCTTAAGGCCCGAGCTGTCCTCGGTGATCGTTTCCGAGTCGTCGTAGGCGTACGAGAAGTGGCCGTTGGCATCGAAGGAGTAGTGGCCGATTCCCGCAATCGTCGTCTTCTCGGGGCTCGCGCCGTTGTGCAGCACGGTCGTGATCGTGCCCCTCAGGACGACAAAGTGGCCGTAGATCTGCGGCGTTTTCAACACACCTGCATCGGTATGCCACTCCTGCAGATCGTAGATGCCTTCGATGAAGGAGGCTGCGCTGCTTTCGGGCTTCGATGCCCCGGTCAGCAGCGCAATGCTCACGAGCGTCGTGGCGAGGACTGCAATTGTGCGCGGTATTCTTGTCGTCATGACGGCCCCCTGTTTGACACGCATCGAATCGCGGACGCGTCGGAGCCTGAAATCCGTCCGCAAATCCGCGTCTTCCGGTTCAGTCCAGCATAATCCAGATTGCTAAAGAATTCATCGGACGCCTGCTCCAATGCGCGATGCTACCCGGGCCCGATGTGACCGGTGGGCAGGTGTCCGCTGAATCCTTAACCCTTGCCGAGATTCGTCGGTGAACCGCGTTCGGGAAGGGCAACAACCTTCGGCCCCGAGACTCGAAGCGATAGCTAATCCCGATCCCTCCGCCTGAGCACGAGGGCCGTTAGCCGTGCACTCCAACATTGCATCAAGCCAACACTGATCACCCTTAGAGACGTTCTTCCGTGACACCGTTCTCAGGTTTTCCGGCTCTATGCGCAGTATGTTAACTGCGGATAGGTATCGATCGGCTCGTGGAGGCGCCCAATCCCGGGAAGGAACGGCAGCGTTATGAGTAGCGATCCGGTGGGATCAGGCCGAGTGCAACTGTCTGACGCCGTGCTGGCTGGAATCGTCGGCTCGGCAATGGATGGAATTGTGGCTGTCGATCGACACCAGCGCGTGATTCTATTGAACGCTGCCGCGGAGAGGATGTTTGGACGCACCGCTGCGGAAGTCCTGGGTCAGCCGCTTGATCGGTTGATTCCGGAGCGTTTCCGAGCCCTGCACAAGAGCCACATCGAAGCCTTCGGCCGGACCAGCGTCAGTAGGCGCAGCATGGGGAATCTCGGCGCCATCTATGGCTTGCGTGCTAACGGGGAGGAATTCCCAATTGAAGCCTCGATCTCACAGGCGCAGATCGACAATCAGAAAATCTTCGCGGTCATTCTTCGCGACATCAGTGATCGCAAACGCGTGGAGGAAGCGCTTCACGCAAGCACCACTCTAGTGCAGTCGATCGTAGACTCCTCAGAAGACGCGATTATCGGCAAGACGCTCTCCGGGATCATCATCAGCTGGAACTCCGGTGCGGAGAAGCTATTTGGATATACGGCGCTAGAGGCGCTTGGCAAGCCGATCTCTATGCTAATTCCGCAAGAACGCGCTGCCGAGGAGCCGGCAATTCTGGC
>JASHTF010000197.1 GCA_030040715.1 Gammaproteobacteria bacterium
TTCAGCGCCGCCTGCGCGTCGGTCATCGCCGCCTTGGCGTCGCCGAGCTGCGCACGGGCCCCGCCCCGTATGGTCAGCAGTTGGGCGTTATTCGGCTCGGCGGCCAGCCCTGGCTCGACCAACTCCATCGCCTTATCCGGCAGACCGGCGTACAGGTAGAGCCGCGCGAGCGAGGCGCGCGCCGCCGATTGCTTCGGATCCTCGCTGATCGCCGCCTGATATTGACCGGCTGCGCCGCGCGCGTCTCCCAGCTTCTCGGCGACCTGCCCGAGCAGAAAGTGGACGTAGCCGTCCTTAGGGTCGATCTGGGCCGCGTTGCTGAACTCGACCCGCGCTTTGTCATAATTGCCGGCGTTGAAATACCTCATCCCGTGCTGGATGTAACCGGTCTTGCGGGACTCCGCGCTGCCACAGGCGGCGAGGAGCGCGGCAAGCAGCACGATTCCGATCGGCCAGCAGAGGCGCGGCATGCGGCGTGACGATTGATTCATATAGAAAATCCGGCCCTGAGAGCATCTGCGGCTCTTCCGGGCTCGATGACCTGTTGGAGGCTGGGAGCTTAGGAGCGCGAGGTGACATCGATATGACATCCGATCGCCGCATGGCGCGCACAAGCGCTGCGCGCGTGACACTCATCCCAGAGCGGCCGTCTCGGCGCACAGCGCCGGCCGCGGGGTACCGAAATGCGGTAGTACCTCGCTGCCGAAGCGCTCCAGCGCCTCGAGCGCCTCGGGGTGGCTGTGACCGATGTTGACGTTGATGATCAGCTCATCGATGCCGAGTTCTTCGTACACCTTGAGCCGATCGATCATCTCCGCAGCGGTGCAGATCAGCAGGTTGTCGCGCAGCTCCTCCCTGGTCTGTTTCAGCGGCAGCCACCTGATCGCGCCGTGCTCGACGATACCGGGTCCGCTGAACACGTTGTGGAAGCGGCCGTAATAGTCGTAGGCAAAATCGAGCTTGCGGCGCGCGTCGGCATCGTCGCGCGCGACACAGCACACGCGCATGAGCGCGAGCCGCTGATCGCGTCCCGCCCCGCTGCCGGCCTTGCCACGCTGGAACGCCGCCACCTGGGCGCGCATGGTCTCAACCGATGCATTCAGCGGCGTGGTCTGGACGTGAAATCCCCGCCGGGCGCACGCCTCGATGCCCTCCGGCGCGAGTGCCGCGATCATGATCGGCGGGGGCTTATGGGCGTGCGGTCGCGGCATCACCGTCAAAGGGCCGAACTGGTAGTACTTTCCGTTCCAGGAGACCTCTTCACGCTGCAGCAGCGCTAGCAGCACATCGAGCGATTCATCGAAGCGCTCGCGCGACTCCTCGATCGGCTTACCCATGCGCCCGAGCTCATAGGCGAACGCTCCGCGACCGACGCCGAGCACCAGCCGACCCTCGCACAGCGCGTCGGCCTGGATGACCTGGCCCGCAAATACGCGCATGTCGTGCAGCGGCAGTACACACACCGAGGTGACGACCTCGAGCGCGCGGGTGATGGCAGCGACCTTGACCGCGAACTGCAGCGGATCAGGGATCAGCAGGATGTTGATCAGATGGTGCTCGGGAATCGTCACTCCCCGAAATCCCAACCGCTCGACCGTCTTCGCCTGCGCCAGCATGTCGGCATAGAGACGATCGGCGCCGTAACTCGTGTCGCGGTAGTAGGCACCCAGAAAATTATTGAAATGCACGGACCAGAGCCCTTCTGCGGTCGCGGTAAGCCTGCCAGAATGCCGTAGTGTGATAAATTGAAATTAATTTGCTACTTTATTCAATATCTTCGAATCATGAACCTCGACGATCTGCATACCTTCCTCGAAATCATCAATCGCGGCACCCTGTCGGCCGCCTCGGCCCGCCTGCACGTCACGCCCTCGACCGTGACGGCACGAATCAACGCGCTCGAAGGCCAGCTCGGCTGTCAACTATTGCACCGCAATAAGTCCGGCGCCGAGCTCACGTCGGCTGGATTCAAGCTGCAGCGCTACGCGCAGCTCATGACACAGCTGTGGCGACAAGCACGCCACGAGCTCGCGCTCCCGCCCGGCGTCGTCAGCGTATGCAACGCGGGCGTCGCGTTCGATTTGTGGCACGACCTGGGCAGTCGATTTCTGGAGCACCTGCGCCAGCACTCACCGCGCGTCGCGTCGGCCATCTGGCCGGGCGAGGATCAGCAGCTACAGCGCTGGTTGGACCTGGGCTTGGTGGACATCGCCTTTTGCTACCTGGTGCGGGTCGGAGAGGGCTACGCCAGCCGACTGTTGTTCGAGGATGAGTTGATCATGGTATCCGCGACAGCGGACGCCGGGGCTGAGATCGACGGCAGTTATGTTTACGTCGATCACGGCGACGAGTTTCGCCGCCAGCACGTCGAAGCCTTTCTCGGGGCCGACCCCTCGCCGGTCACCATCGCCGCATCCGATTGGGCACTGCAATATCTGCAGCGACATGGCGCCAAGGGATACCTGCCGAAGCGCATCGCCGCGCCATGGCTCGCGAACGGGAGACTGCATCGAGTGGCGGCCGCCCCGACCTTTGCGCGTCGCGTCTACCTGGTGGAGTCAATGCGCGCCGTTCGTGACTGGGATTGGTACCCCGCAGCGGTCGCCGCGGTGCAATGAACGCGCGCCGGCGCAGGCGCAGGCGCCGCCGCTCTTCTGCTGCTACAGGCTCGTGCGCAGCGCGAGCCCGACCAGAAAGATCACGGCGGCGGCGCTGAGCCAGCGCCAGCGCCGCCCGGCCGCGATACTCAGCGCTTCGAGCGAGTAGAACAGCAGCACCAACTCCGCGACCGTCAGTCCGAGCGACTTCGCACTCGCCACCGAATCGGGCAGGTTCGGTACCGTGGCCACGACCAGCAGCACCAGAATATCGAGCGAGGTGAGCCTGAACGGTCGCTCGCCGGATCCACGAATGCAGACCAGCATCCCGAGCCCGAGGAGCGCGCATAGACCGTACTCGACGACCTGCGGGACGGAGACGCGCAGCTCGTGCAGAACGCTCGCGGCGGGCAGGCCGTGGTGCGCGAGGAACACGGCGAGCGCCGCGCAGCAATAGAGCGCGACCTTATCGGTCCAGGCCGCGTCGGGGCGGCGCCATCGCAGCAGCAGCCCCGCACCCAGAATCACCGCCAGGCTCAAGGCCAGCAGTTGCATGTCGCGCGAGGGCGGCCTGCCCGTCATCAATACCCAGGCGGCGTAGGCGGCGAGTGTCGCGCCCAGCAGGAAGCTGCCGATCGCCCGCACCGGGAACCGTGGACGCCAGGTATCCACCGCCGCGCCACCCGCAAGGTCCGCTCTCATCGGCGCAACGGTATCGGGAGAGGACAACGGATCGGGGGCCCGAGGTCCGACATCGGCGCCCGACGGCGTCCGCCGGATGCGCCATCCCAGGTGCTGCGCGACGCGAATCGGCGTCACGACCAGCACGGCGAAAGCAACAAAGGTCGCGCCCACGACCAGATCCGAGTCATAGCGCATGAACCAGGCCGCTACAAACAGCGACGCCTGCAGCAAATACAGGATGCTGACTGCCTCCCAGTGCTCGAAGCCGAGCGCCAGCAGGCGATAATGAATATGGCGACGATCGGCAATGAACGGTGAGCGCCCCGCGAGCAGCCGCTC
>JASHTF010000198.1 GCA_030040715.1 Gammaproteobacteria bacterium
ATTTTCTCTACGCTGGTCAGCACGAGCTCAGTCACTGGACCGTGTTTCGCACCAAGTGGCCCAATGAGCTGTTGGGGCGCGTGTTCGGCTTCGTCCTGCTGTTTCCGCACGATTTCGATCTAGTGCAACATTATGCACACCATCGCTTCACAGCGAATTGGCAGCGTGACGGTGAGCTGCTGCGCCCGCGCTATACACTGTTCCGCTACCTGTTGTGGATGAGCGGCATCAGCTATTGGTACACGCGCGTGCGCCGCATCGTGCTGTTCTCGCTCGGCATCATCACCGAACCCTACGTGCCGGCGGACCGCAAGGCGGCCCTGGTCCGTGAAGCCCGCTGGCATCTGACCGGGTACGGAGCGATCGCGCTGCTGTCGATCGCACTGCGCAGTACCCTGGCACTCGAGCTGTGGCTGCTGCCCATGCTGGCAATGAAGCCGGTCCATCAGCTACAGAACATCATCGAGCATCTGGGCTTGCCACACGTCAACTCGATCACCGAGAACACCCGCTCGACGCGCACCAACGCTTTGATGCGCTGGCTCGCGTGGAACATGCAGTATCACACCGCGCACCACGCATTCCCGGGGGTGCCGTGCTATCGACTGCCCGAGCTGCACCGGCAAATGTTCGATTCCCAGGGGCGTCAACCCCCGACGATGACCTATTTTGGTTTTCAACGGGCCGTGTTGCGAGCATTCAGACACGGTCGCAGCGAGGCCGATTATCCCGACGACGTCGCCTGGATCCGCGAGGACGTGGACGCCGAGACGCTGGCGCTGCCGCGCGTACCGTCCTGACGCGGGCGGCGCATGGGCAAGCTGCTCGTCTACCAATCGCTCTGGGCCACCGAGCTGCGGCGCGCGGGTGTGCCCGAGCGACCCATCCCCGAGCGCTTCGATCGGGTCAAGCAAGCGGGCTACGATGGTCTCGCGATCGATCTGGGTGCCACCGACCTCGAAATTGCACGCAGCTGTGTGCCCGAGTATGTGCGCACCGGCCTGAAGGGGCTGGTCATGGCGTTCCCGACTTCGATCGAGGGGTTGCGCCCGGCGCTGCACCTCGCCAAGGAGATCGGTGCGCCGTTCGTGGTCGTGATCGGGCGGGTGATGCCGCTGCGGGTCGAAGAGATGGTGCCCGTGATTCGCGACTGGCTGCGGGTCGCGCAGCAGGAGCGCGTGCCGATCCAGTTCGAAACGCATCGCAACTGCATCACCAATGACCTCTACTCAACCCTGTTGCTGCTCGAGGCCGTGCCCGAGATGCGTCTGGCCGCCGATCTGTCGCACTACGTCGTCGATCGCGAGATGGTGCTGCCGATCTCGGAGACCATGCAGCAGTACGTCACGCGCATTCTGGAGCGCTCCGATTCCTTCCAGGGTCGCGTGGCCACGCGCAGTCAGGTGCAGGTGCCGATCGCCTTTCCTCAGCACCGCCCCTGGTTCGAGACCTTCGTGGCCTGGTGGCGGGCCGGCTTTGCGTTGTGGCGCGCTCAGGCGCAGCCGTCCGACCTGGTCTTTCTGTGCGAGCTCGGACCGCCGAATTATGCGATCACGGACGCGCGCGGTGAGGAGCTGTCGGACCGCTGGCAGGAGGCGCTCGAGCTCAAGCGGCTTGCGCACCAGTTGTGGGACGAGGTGTCATGACGCGGGCACCAGCGGCGCCACCAGCGGTAGCACCACGACCTCACCAACGGCGGTGCCGGGGGCGGTCGCACCTCATGCGCTCGCGGGCTGCTCCCCGAAGTGGACAGCCGTAGTGTTGGCGCCGCTCAGGACGATGCCGACCCGCTCTCCCTCGCGCGGGCGGTAGCCTCCTGATTGAAGTGCCGCGAAGGCAGCCGCTCCGCCAGGCTCGGCGACGATCCGCAGCATCTCCCACAGGCTGCACTGTGCAGCGCGAATCGCCTGATCCTCGACCAGCACGACGCGCTCGACGTATTGCCGCGCGAGGGGAAACATCAGTTCACCCACCTGGTTCGGCGCGAGCGAGTCGGCGGCAATACCCCCGGCCTCGGCCTCGACCGGACGACCCGCCTCGAGCGCGCGCGTGAGGGTCGGTGCGCTTTGCGGCTCGACCC
This sequence comes from Gammaproteobacteria bacterium, assembly GCA_030040715.1. Taxonomy (GTDB): domain Bacteria; phylum Pseudomonadota; class Gammaproteobacteria; order Steroidobacterales; family Steroidobacteraceae; genus FEN-1191. Next base: position 2,081 of record JASHTF010000198.1, read on the forward strand.
CGATGAGGCGCACGCCACCCGCGTACCAGGCTGCGATGCCGCCGATCAGCCCTCCGCCGCCGACGGCGATGAGCAGCGTGTCGAGCCGCGGCGCCTGCGCTTCGAGCTCGAGCCCCACCGTGCCCTGACCCAGCAACGTCTCGGCCTGATCAAAGGCGTGGACCTGCATCGCGCCGGAGCAAAGCGCCCACCGCTCGCTCGCCGCGAGCGCGTCCGCGTAGCGTTCTCCCGTCACGCTGAGCTCGGCGCCGGCGGCTTCGATCCGTGCAAGTTTTGCCGGTGACGCGACGCGCGGCACGAATATTCGCGCGCGCGCCCCGAGGCAGCGGGCCGCATGGGCGACGGCGACACCGTGGTTGCCGCCCGAGGCCGCGACCACGCCAGCGGCGGGTACTTGCCGCAGCAACAGGTTCGCAAAGGCACCGCGCGCTTTGAAGGAGCCGGTCCGCTGCAACAGCTCCAGCTTGAAGACGGCCTGGAAACGGCCGAGCTGCCAATCGGCCGCGTCGGTCTCGATGACCGGTGTGCGCCGCAGGTAGGGTCCGATCACTGCGTGTGTGCGCGTGATGTTCTCGCGGTCGATCATGAGGCGGGCTACCTCCTGGGCGCCGAATTCGCCGACGAGTCGGGCCGGTGATATCATCACTTCATTAGGCAGATGCCTAAATGCTACTTAGCCAGGTGCCTAATTGTCAAACGATCGGCTGCTGCGCGCCATCGCCAACGGGCGCCGCCTGCAGATCCTCGACTGGCTGCGCTCTCCCACCGAGCACTTCCCGGCGCAGGTCGACGGCGACCTGATCAGGGACGGGGTGTGCGGCGTGCTGATCGCGCACAAGCTCGGAGTCAGCCACCCTACCGTCAGCGAGCATCTAAAGATCCTCGCGCAGGCGGGCCTCATCCGCGGCAAGCGCATCAAGCAGTGGACGTTCTATCGGCGCGATGAGCCACGCATCCGGGAGCTCAAGCGCCGCATCCTGGCGAGGATCTGAAGGGGCGCAGCGAATGCCCACAGGTGCAGCGGTACGCGATATCGTCGCGTCGGACTATGGGCAGAGGCTGCCTCTGTGGCACGGCTGCAACGCCTTCCACGGGCGCAGCAGCCCGGCCGCGCCCCCGGCAGAAGTGAGCACGACGACCTGGAGGCGCTTTTTTGACGCCGGCGAGCCTGGTGGCGCCTGGTAGCGGTGGTGCAGCCGTGGCAGCGGTCGACATCGTCAGTGTATTTACTCATAACGGCACGGGGGGAAATCGCTGCCCTCTGGTCATTGAGGCCAGAGGCATGAGCGCTGACGAGATGCAGGCTGTGGCTCGAAGATATGGACTCGAAGCCGGTTTCGTTCTGCCGCCGGATACGGAAGATTACGATCTGACGCTGCGATTTTATGTGCCTAATCATGAGATGGAGATGTGCGGGCACGCCACTGTCGGGGCACTGTGGCTACTCGCCAGCCGTGGTTGCCTTCCGAGCGCTACGGTACGCATGGCCACGCGCAGCGGACCAGTCACGGGGTTCTTGACTAACGACGCAGACGGCACACCGCGGGTTGAAATCACGCAGCCACCCGGCCGAGTTACCCGACTCACGGGTGACCAAACGAACGCTGTGCTGTTCGCGCTCGGCGTCGGACGCGATGCCCTCGAGCAGCTGCCGCTATACAACGCAGTGACGTCCAGGACCAAGACTCTGATCCCGCTCAAGGATGCCGAGCTGCTCAACGCGCTGGTAGCCAACCCCACTCGGGTGGAGCAGGTTTGCCGTCGCATTGGCTCGACCGGACTCTATCCGTACGCGGTCGTCGATCGAGCTGCACGAACTTTCGAGGCCCGTCAATTTCCCCGGTCGTCCGGCTATCCCGAAGACGCGGCCACCGGCATAGCGGCTGCGGCCCTGGCGTTCGGCCTGCTCGCGGACGCGACCATCGACCATGACGACCGGATGATTCGGATATTCCAGGGCCGAGCCATGGGCCAGCTGTCCGAAATCCACGTACGTATCGGCTTTGCCGACGACCGGGCCATCGGTTGTCTGCTCGGTGGGGCCGTCACGCCGCTCCAGGCGCATGCGCGTTGAGGGCACAGATGCAATGAGGACACGGCAATGTCCATCTCCAGGCGATTGATGGTCGCTGCGCTCGCGAGCGCACCGATAGCAACGGCTTTGTCGGCGGCCGCTTCGCTCAAGCGCCGCGATCTGCGTGTCACGACTGCGGATGGCGTGCACATTCGCGTGCGGGAGGTCAAACCAGAAGCCGCCACGAGGAGCGAGCCTCTGCTCCTCATCCATGGAGCTCGGGTTCCCGGGATCGCTTCGTTCGACCTCGATGTGCCCGACGGGTCGTTAGCAGCTGATCTGGCGCTGCAACTGAACCGAACCGTTTACGTCATGGACGCCCGCGGGTACGGCGGCTCTGATCGTCCGTCGGCGATGGAGAGACCACCGGCTGAACACCGTCCCTTGTCCCGCGCTTATGAGATTGTCCGCGACATTGACGCCGTGGTCGGCACCACGACACGGCTGGCAGGGAGTTCGCGTGCGGATTTGATCGGCTGGGCTGCCGGTGGAGCCTGGGCGGCGTACTACGCTTCGCTGTGGCCGGAGCGGATCGCGCACCTGGTCACGCTAAACGCGCTGTACGGTGCCGCCGCCCCGCACGCCCTCCTCGGACCAAGCTCGAACACCGCCGATCCTGCGCACCCGGATCGACTGAATCCCGCGACCGGCGCTTATGCGCTGTACGCGGGCGCCTCTCTACTACCGGTTTGGGACCGATCGATTCCCGCGGTGGACAAATCCGCATGGCGTGATCCTACGCTCGTAAAGGCTTACGTAGCCGCCGCGCTGGCCAGCGACCCGCAATCCTCCCGACACGAGCCCGCCGCATTCCGAGCCCCGCTGGGCGCCATCGAGGATAGTTTCTACCAAGCCGGGGGGCGCAGGCTCTACGATGCCTCTAGCATCACCGCGCACGTGCTGGTGGTGCGCTCGGAGCGCGACTTCTGGAGCCGTCCCGGGGATGCGACGAGCTTCATTCACGACGCCGTGCGGGCGCAATCGGGGCGGATCCTGATGATTCCGGGCGCCACGCACTTCGTGCATCTCGATCGGCCACAACATGGGCGCGAGCTGCTATTAGGGCAGCTGGTCAGCTTCTGTCAGACGGTCTGAGTTAGCGTGCATCGACCCGCGGTAAGGTCACATCCTTGGCGTCTTTATCATCGCGCAGGCCGAGGTAAACCGGCTGCCGCAATCTCCGATCGGCGGTCAATTCTTCATACGAAACCTGTGCAACCAGGTGCGGCTTGAGGTACGTGATGCCGGCGCTACTGCGCGGCGGGTCCACGACCGCCGCCTTGGCGCTGAGCAGGGGGCGAAACCTTCGGTACAGTTCCGCCAAGATCGTCGTGTTGAACCCGGTTCCCACCTTGCCGACATAGCGCAGCACACCGCCCTCATACGCGCCGAGCAGCAGCGCACCAAAGTATTTCCTCGCCCCCTCCGGAGCCGTATAGCCAACGATGACGAATTCGTCCTCCTGGTGCACCTTGACCTTCAACCAGGACCGCGAGCGGCCCTCGACATATGCGGCGCAGAGATCCTTGGCGACGAGGCCTTCGTAGCCCCGCTGTCTTGCGATGCGGTACGCACGACGGCCATTCGAGGCTAGGCGCCGCGAAAGCATGAGCCCGTCTTTCGCCGTAACTACCCGCTCGAGCATGCTGCGCCTGGTCGCGAGCGATTGCCGCCGCAAATCCTTGCCGTCGACAAATAGACAATCGAACACCACATACACCGGCGAGCCCTCGCTCTGCTGGAGCAGCTGAAAGCGCGACACATCCTTG
>JASHTF010000199.1 GCA_030040715.1 Gammaproteobacteria bacterium
GTAGCCGATCAGCGTCTGGAACACCTGCCAGCCCTTGGGGTGCCAGAACACCGCACCGGGCGCCTCCTCCTGCATGTGGAACAGGTCGAGCTCGCGGCCGATGCGGCGGTGATCGCGCTTCTCCGCCTCCTCGAGCCGGTGCAGGTACTCGTCGAGCTGCTTCTGGTCGGGCCAGGCCGTGCCGTAGATCCGCTGCAGCATGGGATTGCGCGGATCGCCGCGCCAGTAAGCCCCGGCGACTTTGGTCAGCTTGAATGCGCGCAGCTTGCCGGTGGAAGGCACATGGGGTCCGCGGCACAGGTCGACCCAATCGCCCTGGCCATAGAGGCTGATCGGCTCACCCGCCGGGATCGCAGCGATGATCTCGGCCTTGTACTTCTCGCCCATGTCGCGAAAGAAGCCCACCGCCTGATCACGCGGCATCACCGTGCGCGCGACCTTCTGGTCCGCCTTGGCGAGCTCTTTCATGCGCGCCTCGATCGCGGCCAGATCCTCCGGCGTGAACGGCCGCTCGTAGGCAAAATCGTAATAAAAGCCATCCTCGATGACGGGGCCGATCGTCACCTGCGCGTCCGGGTAGAGCTGCTTGACGGCCTGCGCGAGCAGGTGTGCGGTGGAGTGGCGGATGACCTCGAGGCCGTCGGGGTCCTTGTCGGTCACGATCGCGACCTTGGCGTCGTGATCGAGCACGAACGAGGTATCGACCAGCTTGCCGTCGACGCGCCCCGCGAGCGCGGCGCGCGCGAGGCCCGAACCGATGCTGGCTGCGACTTCGGCGATGCTGACGGGGCGCTCGTAGCTGCGCTGGCTGCCGTCAGGCAAGGTGACGACTGGCACTTAGAGAGGCGCGACGAGCGCTGAGGAGATGGGCACGGGCGAAGTGGACACGGGCGAGATGGGCGCTGGCGAAATGGGAGCTGGCTAAATGGGAGCTGGGGTAGCCGGGAAGCTGGGTACGGTTGAGTTTGAGTCTAGTTATCGGCGCGGCGATTGTCACATGCAGCCGCGCGGTGCAGCAACCGCGGCGCGATCGGCGCGGTCGGTAGCGCGACCGGCAACGCGATCGGCAACGCGGTCGGCCGCATGATCTGCGGCGCCGTCAGGAAGTGGGACTAGGCGCCGAAGCGCCGCCGGCGCTGTTGATAAGCGCGAATCGCGCGCAGCAGGTCGATGCGGCGGAAGGCGGGCCAGTAGACGTCCGAGAAGTAGAACTCGCTGTAAGCGCTCTGCCACAGCAGAAAACCCGACAGTCTGACCTCGCCGCTGGTGCGGATGATCAGATCGGGATCGCGCATGTCCGCCATGTACAGGTGGCGGCTGATCGCGTCGGCATCGATCTGGCCGATCGCCTCGGGCAGAGCGACCCCGCGGCGTGCGTAATCCTCCAGCAGCGCGCGCACCGCATCGACGATCTCGGCGCGGCCGCCGTAGGCGACCGCCACGGTCAGTACCATGCCATCGTATTGAGCCGTGGCCTGCTGCGCGGCCTCGATCGCCGTGCGCGTCTGTGCCGGCAGCATGTCCAGACGACCGATCGCCTGAATGCGCACGCGCCGGCAATGAATCTGCGGGTCGACGGCAAGTGCGCTCAGTTTCGCGGCGATGGCCTCGAGGATCCCCGATATCTGCTCGATCGGGCGATCAAAGTTATCGGTCGACAGCACCCACAGCGTGACCGCCGGCACCCTCAGGTCGGCGCACCAACTGAGCACTTCGTCGAGCTTGCGCGCCCCGAGCGAGTAGATCTCGCTCGGATCGAGCCCGTGGCGCACGCCGTGGCGTCGATTGCCATCCAGGATAAGTGCGATGTGCTCCGGACCGCGCCCGGCACTGCGCACCTCGCGCTCGAGGCGCCGCTCATAAAGCCGATAGAGCAGATCGATCATCGCACGGGCGGAGTCGCGTGCGAGCGTATACGGCCAAGTCCAATGCCAGCGGCTCGGCTCCCGCGCTCCGGGAACCGGTGCCGGCAATGCCGTACCGGCATGCGCCGGGTGGGCCCCGGATCGGGCGCTGCTGACCCCGGATTGAGCGCTGGGTGTAAGCACGTTGGACTGAGCTCGTCGTACTCGTAACGCGATCGTAATGATCGTAGCGGTCGTCCCTGACGTGGTAGTCGTAGTCGCAAAGCGACGATCCCAACGCCCCAAGACCTGGGGATTGTCGCCAGGTTCTGGGCGCAGGTCCGCGGATCAGCGCACGCTCTCCGCAACGTGCACTGTGCAATAGCTCTCTGTCGCAGCGCCAGGCGGCCCCCAGGCACGCCGGGGCGCTGCGGCGGTCGGTCAGAAGTGCCTCTGCAGCCCCACGGTCAGCCCGCGCGGCAGCACCCGCACTACCAACGGAGTCTTGTAGGTGGTGCTGAAGTAACCGAAGCTGGAGCCCACAATCCAGCCCACGAGCACGTCCGACTGCCAGTGTGCCTGAGCCTTCAGCCGTGCGATGCCATCATAGATCGGCAGCGCCTCGAGTGCCCAGACCCACGGGTGCTGCGGCGCGTAGTCGATGATGAACGGCGCGACGAAGCTCGCCTGCAGCGTCACTTCGCCGCTCGGAAAGCTGTCGCAGCAGCTGCCCTGAAACCACAGACTGGGGTTGTCTCCCTGGGTGGGGCGGGCTCTGCTGAAGGAGACTTTCATCAGTTCCGCAGCGATGCCCGACAGGGCTGAGGCATCGATCGACTGCCAGAATGTGTGGCCGAGGGGATCGTCATTTCCGAGCCAGAGTGCACCGATGCCCTCGGTGGCGATGGCCCCCCACTCGAGCGCCTCCGAATAGCCTCGGGACCAGATCCCGGTCTGATCGTAGCCCCACTCGTGATCGATGCCGAACGGGCCCCCCGCCGCCAGCGCCCCCCTCGGAGCCGCTGCGGCGCAGCCGAGCAGCAGCAGGCAGGCAAACATTCGAGCTCGAAGCATCACGACGTGCACCATGACGCGCTCTCCCTCGGCGTAGCGTCCAGGCAGCGCCTAACTTTGCACTACAAAGTGACGGCCACGAACTATAGAGCCAGGATGATAAAACTCAAGCGGCAGCCCCAGCAGGCGAGTCCGCCAATCGATTCGGCCGGGGGCTGCGGGGCGTGTCGCGGGGCGTCAGCCGATGGCGAACGGATCAGGCGGTCGCGTCAGGCGTTCACATCACTCGAGGGCATCAGGCGATGGCATCATCGCGCTTGCCTTTGGCCGGCGAGCGCGACTTGACCGCAGCCGCGGCGTCCAGCAGCACCTGCTCGAGGACGGCGAGGTAGTCGAGGTAGCGTCTGCGACCTTCGGCATTGAGGCGGCAAGTCGTCTGCGGTCGCGTCCCGTCCCGGTCCTTGGAAATCTCGACCAAATGGGCCGCCTCCAGCACGCGCAGGTGCTGGCTCAGGTTGCCATCGGTCAGGCCGCACAGCTGCTTCAGATCACTGAACAGCAGTCCCTTGGGGTGGCTCACGAGCGAGGTCAGGACGCTGAGGCGCGCGCGCTCATGAATGACCCGGTCAAGACCACTGTACGCGAACGGCGGCTGGCGCTTCCTTGCTTTGTTGCCGCTCATGGACGAGCACAATTGTCGCATCTTCCGCCATGCTCGGCCATGCTCGTTTGATGCGGCTCGACCACTTTCCGGACTTCATTGATTGGGATCGGCTGCCGGAAGCACCGGATCGCGGTAGCCAAACTGCAGCACCAGAGCGACGAGCAGCTGCCCGCCACCGAACGGAATGCCCATCGCCCAGGGCGAAAAAGCGCGGTAGTCGCCGAGCGCCAGGCACGCGAGGCCTGCAGTCAGGTACCAAAGGCCGACGGCGAACATCTGCCGCGGGAGAAAGCGGCACGAGGCAAACACGCCGAGACTGAACATGACCTGCCACAGTCCGGGAAGCATCCACAGGCTCGATCCGGTGCGCCGCGAGAGCACGACCGTGAGCAGCAAGCCCGCGACGATGACGGGCATGAACTGCTCGAGCGCGGCCCGCACCATCTGCGGCGCGAGCGTCGAGTGTACGCGCCGTGCGCGCAGCACGGTCTCGACGACTATCACGGTGAAAGAGATCGCGGCCGTCAGTGTCCAGAGACGCAGGTACGCGCCCACGTCGCGCAACGGATCCGGTAGCCACAGGGCCTGTGCGCTCGCGGCCAGGAGGGCCAACAGGCCCGTCACCGCGAGTGTCGAGGGGCCGTAGCCGCGGAATTCTATCCCGCGGGCCATCTGGTCACGCATGGAACGAATCTCGGCCAAGGCCTTGTGCAGCTCTGACACGGTCAGCAGGTGTCCTGTAAGGGGGCCCCCAAAGACGTGCGGCACGCTACCCTGGATCGGCTGGAGCGGCAAGGGTATTGCCCTTCCGCCGCATGCCGGCGCGCTGTCGTGTTCTGCCCTACAGAGCGTGCGACACTGCATTCCTATGGCCATGGATCGTGCTGCGGACGCTGCAGTCGCGAGGCGGTGGCGCTGCGATCTGCTGGTGGCGGTCGCGATCGCCGTCGCACTGACGCTGCTATTCGCGCTCACGCCGCTAGACATGGCCGCAGCGCGCTTGTTCTATCGTCCAGCCTCTGCGGATCCCTGGCCGCTGGCGCTGCGGATGCCGTGGTCGCTGCTCTATGGTGCCTCGCCCTGGATTACCGCGTCGCTGGTGGTGATTGGTTTGCTCGCACTCGGGGCGAGTGTGCTGCGCCACCGTCCCTCCGGGCGTCGCTACGCGGTCTTCGTGCTGCTGACCGTGATCGTCGGGCCGGGTCTGCTCATCAATGTGGTCTTCAAGGATCACTGGGATCGGCCGCGGCCGCGCGACGTCGTACAGTTCGGTGGCCCATTGCACTACGTCGTCGCGCCCCTGCGCGGTGAAGGCGGTGCCTCGTTTCCGTGCGGGCACTGCTCGGTGGGATTTCTATACGCGCTCGGCTGGTGGGTGTGGAGGCGAAGGCGGCCGCGTGCCGCGTGGGCGTCGCTCGCGACCGGAGCGCTCGCCGGGCTGGCGCTCGGAGCCGGACGCATGGCGGCCGGCGGCCATTTTCTCTCGGACGTACTTTGGTCGGCGTTGATCGCGCTTGGGGTCGCACACGCACTCTACTACTACGTGCTGCGCATTCCGGCCGAGGAGGCGCGTGCGCTCGGAGCTGCGGTGCCAGCGACGGGGCGCGGTTGGCGCGCGGCCATGGCCGCACTCGCCGCAGTCGGGGCCGCGATCGTGCTGCTGGCATTGTTCGCGGCCCCGCATGGCAGGCGCATCGCGAGCGAAGTGCCCTTGTCCTCGTGGCCACAGCCGCCGCAGGTATTCGAGGTGAGCGCGGAAAGTGCGGACGTGGAGGTCACGCTCGTCGACGGCCCCTCCTCCGCGGTTGTCATCCACGGGGAGCTGCACGGCTTTGGTCTGCCGACGAGTGAGCTGTCTGCCGCCACCGTGTTCGCCGCCAAGCCCGTGCCGACGCTCGAATACCAGATTACTCAGCGCGGTTGGTTCACCGATCTGAACAGCAGCGTCACGATCGATCTGCCGGCTGGCGGCTTCCAGCGCCTCATTGTGCGGCTCGACCGCGGCAATATCCGCGTGACCGATGCCACCCGCGCGCAGGTGACGCGCACCGGTCGGTTAGCGCTGCAGTTGCAGACGCGCGTCGGACTCGTGCAGCGTCCGGGACGCTGAGCAATATTCCGGGGCACAATGGCGTCGTGAGCTGAGCTGATCCGAGCTGAGCAGAGCTGAGCCGAGCCGAGCTGAGGGAACACACCGATGTCGGGCTGGCAAACCGATCTCATCACAGCGCCTTGGGGCATCGCGGTCATATTCGGCAACGTGCTCGTGGAACAGCTCGGCCTGCCGGTGCCTGCGATACCGATCCTTCTGGTTGCAGGGTCCTTGGTTGTTCCGGCGCATGTGCGCTGGGGCATCGAAGTGTTCGCGGTGGCGACGCTCGCCTGCGTGTGTACTGATAGCGGTTGGTTCGTTGCGGGCCGGCTTTACGGCAATCGGCTCATGCGGCTGCTGTGCCGCATCTCGCTGTCGCCCGACTCCTGCGTCAGCCAGACCCACCGACGCTTCGAGCGTTGGGGCGTCAAGGCGCTCGTAGTCGGCAAGTTCATTCCCGGGCTGACGGTGATCGCAGTGCCGCTGGCCGGTGCGCAGGGTATGCACTGGGCGCTGTTTCTCGGGCTGACCGTGCTGAGCTCGGCACTCTGGATCGCGGCGCCGTTGTTGGTTGGGGTGCTGGCGGCGCCGCAGATTACCTCAGTGTTGACCATCCTCAACAAGGTCGGTGGCCGGGCAGTGGCAGTGGCGCTGGTGTTGCTGGCGGGTTACGTGCTGCTCAAATGGTGGCAGCGGTATCGGTTCCGCGCTCGGCTGCGCATGGCGCGCGTCGAGCCGAGCGATCTGCACAACATGCTGCAGCGACAACCGCCACCGATCGTGCTCGATGTGCGCTCGTCCAGCGCCCGTGCGCTCGACCCGCGCGCGATCCCTAACGCGGTGCAGGTGCCACCGGAGCAGGTGGAGGCACAGCTGCCCTCGTTTGCGCGCGCCACGGAGGTCATCGTGTACTGCAGCTGCCCGAACGAGGCATCGGCGGCACGTGTGGCGAAGTTGTTGATGGAGCATGGCGTGAAGCGCGTGCGGCCGCTGCGCGGTGGGCTCGAGCTCTGGTGCGCGGCCGGTTACCCCGTGAGCGCGGTCGAAACCGCGGTGCGCGCCGAGCCGCTCTAGGGGCCGACACCGGGGTCGAACATCGGTCGCAGCTCCGATTCGCCCTCGAATTCGGGCCAGTACTTGCGGTGCAGCTCCATGAACTCCGTGGCGATGCGGATCGCTTCGGCCTTCGAATCCGCCTGCAGGATCGCCCAGCCACCGATGACTTCCTTGGTCTCGGCGAACGGGCCGTCGGTCACGGTGATCTTGCCGCCGGCGAGCCGTACGCGTGCGCCCTCCTTGCTCGGCAGCAGCCCACCGGTATCGACGAGAGTGCCGTTGCGGCGCGACTTCTCGACGAATTGGCCCATCGCCTGCATCAGCGCGGCGGGCGGCGGCGACTGGCGGTACGACTCGGAATGACGAATCAAGGTGAGATATTTCATATGGCTTCTCCTCCAGGTTCAGACAAGCGACGAATGAGGCCGAGCGGAATCGACACGCGCCAGCCGAGAGCCTATTTGGTACGCCAGAGCCGGCAGCGTTGTGCTGCGTCATGCCAGGGTCGGGCGCGAAGTATTCGGCGGTGGACCGTGGCAAACAACAGCAACAACACGATCGACAAACTCGGTGGGTGGGCAGGGCGTGCCGGTCGAGATTGTCGAGAATTTCGAGGGCAATTCGACGCAGTCCGTGGTCAATTGCACAGATGGGGTCTTTCCGGCTACGTTCACCGTGGTCCCGAGTCCTACTTGACGGACCTTTTGGGCGGTGGCTCGGTGCCTGAGCCGTCTTCGTTTTGGTTGGGACTCGGAGGGCTGGCGCTTTTCAGACTCCGAACAGCCGGTCGAGGTTGGTGGGCGCTACTGGGATCGAACCAGTGACCTTTGCCTTGTCGAGGCAACGCTCTACCAGCTGAGCTAAGCGCCCCCGCGGGCATGTCCTCTCGTGTGCGCTCGCTCGAGGCTCGAGGCACGCCCGGCTTGCCAGGGCCGGCGACGATAACCGACCCCCACGCCTGTGACAAGCCGAGGGTCAGACCTAAGCCGAAGATTTGGCACGGCTTTCAGGGGCGGAAGCCGTCTCGGTGGCAGCGGCCGCTGCGGTGCCCGTGGCCGATGCCGGCAGGTCGTAGTCGATCTCGACGCTGAGGTCGAGGTCGAGCTGGCGCAGCTCCTCGATCTGATCGCGCAGCAGCGCCGCCTGCTCGAACTCAAGATTGCGCGCGTGCCGGTACATCTCGGATTCAAGCCGCTTGAGCTCGCGGGTGAGGTCGGCTCGATTCTTCAGGCGTGCGGTATCGACCGGGGCGCCGCCACGCCGCCCTGCCCGCCCGCGCAGTGCTGCGCTGCGGGCGGCGCCGATGCTGCCGATACGAGCCCCTTCCATGATGTCGACCACCGGCTTGACGATGCTCTGCGGTGTGACGCCGTGCTGGCGGTTATATTCGAGCTGTTTCTGCCGCCTGCGGTCGGTCTCTGTCATCGCGCGCTGCATCGACCCCGTGACGGTGTCCGCATAAAGAATCGCCCGCCCATGCACATTGCGCGCGGCGCGGCCGATGGTCTGGATGAGCGATCCCTCCGAGCGCAGAAACCCCTCCTTGTCGGCGTCGAGGATCGCGACCAGCGCGACCTCGGGCATGTCCAGTCCCTCACGCAGCAGATTGATGCCGACCAGTACGTCGAAGCGCCCGAGCCTCAGGTCACGGATGATCTCCACGCGCTCGACCGTCTCGATATCGGCGTGCAGGTAACGCACGCGCACCTGATGCTCGTGCAGATAGTCGGTCAGATCCTCCGCCATGCGCTTGGTGAGC
>JASHTF010000003.1 GCA_030040715.1 Gammaproteobacteria bacterium
CTGAGCCTCGCGCGCTCGCTCGACGGGCGTGCATTGGTCGTGGTCGACGAGGCCTACGTCGAATTCTCCGCCGAGCCGTCGCTGAGTGCGCAGCTCGCGGCGCACCCGGGCCTGGTGGTGCTGCGCACGCTGTCCAAGGCACATGGACTCGCCGGGGTGCGCTGCGGCGCCGTGCTCGCGCAGCCCGAAGTGATCGAACTGTTGCGCAAGGTCATCCCTCCGTATACGACGCCACAACCGACCATCGAGCTCGTGCGGCGCGCGCTGCAGCCGGATGCGCTCGCCGAGATGCAGCGTCACGTGCGCACGTTGCTCGGCGAGCGAGCCCGCATGGCGGACGCCTTGGGCGCGAGTCAGCGCGTGCGCCGCGTCTGGCCGAGCGATACCAACTTTCTGCTGGTCGAGTTCGACGATGCGGGCGCCGCGCTCGCGCGCGCGCATGCGGCCGGATTCCTGCTGCGCGACCTGCGGGGCATCGCGGGACTCGACCAGGCGGTACGCATCAGCCTCGGCACGCCGGAGCAAAACGCGCGGCTACTCGCGAGTCTCGCATGAGCGCCGCCGCGCCCGCTCAAGCACCAGCACAGCCGACGCTGTTCATCGACCGCGACGGCACACTCATCGAGGAGCCCCCCGACGAACAGGTCGATTGCCTCGACAAGATCCGCCTGCTGCCGGGAGTGTTCGCGGCGCTCGTGCGCCTGCAGCAGGCGGGCTATCACCTGGTCATGGTCAGCAATCAGGACGGCCTGGGCACCGAGAGCTATCCACGCGCGGCGTTCGAGCAGGTGCAGCAGTTTCTCCTGCGGCTGTTCGCCTCGCAGGGCATCGAGTTCGAGGCGGTTTTCATCTGCCCGCACCGGCCACACGAGCAGTGCGCGTGCCGCAAGCCGCGCACGGGACTGGTGCAGGAGTATGTGCAGCGGCAGCCGATCGATGCGGCGCGCAGCGCCATGATCGGTGACCGCGACAGCGATGTGGAATTCGGCCGCGCGCTCGGCATTCGCTCGCTACGCGTGCGCGCGCACGGCAGCGGCGCGGACAGCTGGTCGGCCATTGCGCACCGCTTGCTCGCCCGCCGCGCAGCGGTGGAACGCAGCACACGCGAGACGCACATTGAGCTCGCCGTCGAGCTCGACTGCAGCGAGCCGAGTCGCATCGACAGCGGTATCGGGTTCTTCGATCACATGCTCGAGCAGCTCGCCAAGCACGCGGGCTTTCACCTGGCGCTCAGCTGCCGCGGGGACCTGCACATCGACGAGCACCATACGGTCGAGGACTGCGCGCTCGCGCTCGGGGAGGCGCTGCGAGCTGCGCTCGGCGACAAGCTCGGCATCGGACGCTACGGGTTTCTATTGCCGATGGACGAATCCGAGGCACAGGTGGCGATCGATCTCGCCGGCAGGGCTTATTTCAGTTTCGAGGGTCGGTTCGGCCGCGATCAGATCGGCGGACTGCCGACGGAGCTGGTGCCGCACTTCTTCCGCTCGCTCGCCGACAGTCTCGGCGCCGCTCTGCACCTCACGGTACGCGGCGAGAATAGCCACCACATGGTGGAAGCCTGCTTCAAGGGCGTCGGCCGGGCACTGCGACCCGCGCTCGCCCGCGCCGGAGCCGATCTGCCGAGCACCAAAGGCGTGCTGTGAGCGCGCGCATCGATGCGGCCATCATCGATAGCGGCGGCGCCAACCTGGCCTCGCTCCAGTACGCGCTCGATCGGCTCGGGGTGCGTTCGCTCGTCAGCGACCAGCCGGCGGTGATCGCGGCCGCTGCACGCGTGCTGCTGCCGGGCGTAGGCGCCGCGGGCGCTGTGATGCGACGGCTGCGTGCGAGCGGACTCGATCGGCTCATCCCCGCGCTGCACGTGCCGCTGCTGGGCATCTGTCTCGGCATGCAGCTGCTGTTCGAGCGCTCCGACGAGGACGCGACGGACTGCCTCGGAGTCATCCCCGGCCGCATCGAGCGGCTGCAGCCGGCGCCGGCCCGTCCGGTCCCGCACATGGGATGGAACACGCTCGAGCTGCGGCGCGCGGATCCGCTGCTGGCGGGCATCCACAGCGGCGAGCGCGTCTATTTCGTGCACGGCTACGCGGCCCGCGCCGATGACGCCGCTCTGGCGACCACGCACTACGGCGACAGCCTGGCCGCGGCGGTGCGGCGCGGTAACTTCTACGGCGTGCAGTTCCATCCCGAGCGCTCCGCGGCGGTCGGGGCACAACTGTTGCGCAACTTCCTGGCACTGTGAGCGAAGCGAGACCGATGCTGCTGATTCCATCCATCGACCTGCGCGACGGTCAATGCGTGCGGCTGCTGCGGGGCGACTTCGGGCACGAGACTCGCTACCCGCTGCCAGCGCACGAGCTGCTGCTGCGCTACCGCCAGCTCGGCGCCAGCTGGCTGCACGTCGTCGACCTGGACGGGGCGCGTGCCGATGAGGGCGCGAGCCCGAGCGTCAATCGCCCGCTGATCGGGCAGCTCGCGCAGCAATCGGCGGTGCGGTTGCAGAGCGGCGGCGGCGTGCGCACGGCGGGTGCCATCGATGCGCTGCTGCGCTGCGGGGTCGCGCGCGTGGTGATCGGCAGCACCGCGGTCGAGCGCCCCGAGGAGGTCAGCGGGTGGCTGCAGCGCTATGGGCCCGAGCGCATCGTGCTCGCATTCGATCTGCGCTTTGACCACGAGGCCATTCCGAGACTGCACACGCGCGGCTGGCAGCAGCTGACGGCGCGCACGCTGTGGGAGGCGGTGGAGTGGTTCGCGCCTCGCGGCGTCAAGCACGTGCTGTGTACCGATATTGATCGCGATGGCGCGCTCGCGGGCCCGAACCTGGCGCTCTATCGCGAGGCGCTGCGCCGTTTCCCGCAGATCGAGTGGCAAGCCTCGGGCGGCATCGCCAGCGGCGCAGACCTGAACGCCTTGGCCGCCTGCGGCGTCCCCGCAGCCATCAGCGGTACGGCGCTGCTGCAGGAGCGCATTGCGATCGAGGAGCTGCGAGCATTCTTGCCAAACGCATAATCCCCTGCCTCGACGTGCGCGACGGGCAGGTGGTCAAGGGCGTGCGCTTCCGCGACCATCGCACCGTCGGTGACATTCTCGAGCTGGCGACCCGCTATCGCGACGAGGGTGCCGACGAGCTGGTGTTCTATGACATTACCGCCAGCCCCGAGGGCCGCTCGGTCGATCGCGGCTGGGTTACGCGCGTCGCCCG
>JASHTF010000200.1 GCA_030040715.1 Gammaproteobacteria bacterium
AAACAGCAGCCACACCAGCACTCCCAGCGCCAGTGCGAACAGAGCTCCCTGCAGCGTAAATGTAAAGCCGGGCTGATACGCATTCCACGTGGAGCGCAGCAGATCGAAGTCGGGTTGCCGCACCAGATACAGGCACTGGTGCAGCAGATCGGTGTTCAGGGCCTGCAGGCTCGCGCGCAGACGTACCGCAGCATCAATCATGGTCTGCAGTGCCATGCCTTCCTGATGGAAGGTGAGGTCGCGGCTCTGCAGGTGATAGCGCACCAGCTCGCGCAGGTTGCCGCCGAACTGGCGATTGGCAATCGCTTGAAATGGCGCCAGATCAGCCAGTACCTGATCGAGTCGCCCGCCCAAGCGCTGGCGGTACTGCGTGATGAAGCTCGGCACGCAGGCCGCGCACAGCACCGACGCAAGCAGCACCAGCCGATCGAGCAGACCGCGCAGCAGGCGCATCTTCGGCAGCTGCGGTTAGCGCTGGGGCCGGAGCGAGCGCTCAAGCCCCACGTTGCGACCGCTCCAGTTCGACTTCCGAGCGCAGGCTCTCGAGGTCGCGACCAATCGTAGCCACCGCGAGCGTGCGACCCGCTCGCCGATAGCTCACCTTGCAGTCCTTCGACTCGACCCGGCCCTCGATCTCGACCTGGTCCCAGCTGTCGGCGTGACCGACATAGTTGATCTGTACCCCATAGTGCACGCTCCAGAAGAACGGCACGGCGTCGAAGCGTTCGCGCCGGCCGAGCATGTTGCGCGCCGCGCTCTGCCCTTGACGTTCGGCGACTACCCAGTGCTCGACGCGGATGCTCTCGCCACTGTGCCGATCCGGCCAGCGCGCCACATCGCCGGCGGCGAACACGCCCGCAACGCTGGTCTCGAGATAGGGGCTCACCGCGATGCCGCGATCGATGCCGATGCCGGCAGCCTCAGCGAGACGCACCGCCGGTCTGACACCGACGCCGATCACGACCAGATCGGCTCCGACGCGCGCACCGTTGCTCAGCGTCACGCTCGCCGGGTCGATCGAGCGCACCGTGCTGCCCAGATGGAATCGAACCTCGTGCTCCTCATGCAGGCTCTGAATCAGCCGTCCGAGCTCAGCGCCGAAGATGTGGGCCATGGGCAGCGCTTCCGGGGCGACGACGTGCACCTCCAGCTTGCGCGCGCGGAGCGAGGCCGCGACTTCGAGGGCGATGAAGCTCGCGCCGATGATGACAGCGCGCGCGGCGTGCTCGGCCGCCTGGATGATCGAGCGGCTGTCCGCGAGCGAGCGCAGATAGTGCACATGTGGCAGATCGCCACCCGCCACGTCGAGCCGCACCGGCTCTGCGCCGGTGGCGATCAGCAGCCGGTCGTACGGGACCGCCTCACCACCTTCGAGCTCGAGCTCACGCGGTCCGGTGCGGATGGCCGTCGCGCGCATGCCGAGCCGCAGCTCGATGCGCTGCTCGCGATAGAACTCCGCCGGACGCAGCGGGATCCATTCTTCGGGAGCATTACCCGCGAGGTAATCCTTCGACAGGTTCGGGCGATCGCACGGCGCGGCCGTATCGGCACTGATCAACGTGATCGAGCCGTCATAGCCCTCGCTGCGCAGTGTCTCGGCGGCGCAATGACCAGCCGCCCCACCGCCGACGATCACGACCGACCGCGGCGCACCGTCAGGTGCTACCGGCGCGGGTGCGGCGGCTGATCGCTTCTCGCGCACATAGACGGTGTCGCCACGCCGCTCGACCCGCCAGCAGTCGAGCGCATTGAGCGCGGGCGCCCGCAGCGGCACCCCGGTACGCAGATTGAAGCAGGCGTGATGCCACGGACAGCGGATGGTATCGCCGCAGCGCAGACCCTCGGCCAGCGGTCCGCCGTAATGAGTGCACGTCGCACTCACGGCGAACAGCTCCTCGCCCGCGCGAGCAAGCAGCACCGCCTGATCGCCGACTCTTCCGAGCAGCGTTGCGTCCTGCGCGAGCTGCCCGATGGCCACACCCGCCGCGAGATCGGGTCCCTGCGGGACAGATGCGCCTTCACTCATGCTGCGGCCGTGTCTGTGAGCGCGCGCGTGAACGAGTGCGGCATGCACGTATTATCTGCTTTCGCTGGCGCTCGTGCTGCACTTCGTTGCCCCACTCGCGCGCCGGTCGCATCGCGCCGGTCGCATCGCGCCGGTCGCATCGCGCGGGCTGCGACGCACGGGCCGCGACGCGCCGGGCGCAATCCGCAGGTCGCTTTATTGCGTCGCCGCCGTGCCGCCGCACGGCTCAGGCTCCAAGCGCCGTCAGGTTTTGAGGGCGATCTCTCCGGTCTCGAGCAACGACTTGAGGTTGGAGAGAATGCTCGGCCATCCCTCCGAGACCGCCTCGATGAACCTCGAGTCGGCGCGCTCCATGACGTGCGTGACGGTCAACTTGACAGCACCACCGACGGGTTGCAGCTCGAAGCTGCAGCGCGAGTATCCCTCGGATTTGAGCTCCGGCTTGAATTCGTTGCGCCACTTGAGCACCAGGCGCTTGGGCGCGTCGATCTCGACCACTTCGCCGCTATCGGCGATGCGGCCGTCGGGGAACACCAGTCGCCATGGGGAGCCGGCTTTCCACTCGCTCTCGGCGCGCACGCCAAACCAGTATTGGGTCGTGAACTCGGGACTGATCAGCGCGCTCCAGAGGCGATCGGGCGAGCTGCGGATGAAAGTCACGTAGACAAAGGTTGATCTGGCCATCACGCGTCCCCTTCACTCCTCGTTTCACTTCGTGCAGCCCCTGCGGGTGCGGCCGCGCGGGTGCCGATTCGGCGCTCGGAGCTTCATCGCTCAGCCGAGCTCCGTCTTGATAATATGCAAGTGTTCACTTGCATGTCAAGCGGTCGCACCGCTCATCGGACTGCGCTGGCCTGGGACTGCGCTCGCCTCGGACTGCGCTCGCGCCCCTCAGGGCTCTGCAGCGCGATAGGCATCGACCGGGCCGCTCCAGTCGAATAGCTCTGGATGAAACAGGTGCGCCAGGAGCTCGGTGCCGTCGACAACGCGCGGGCCCGGCCGCGCGAAATAGGCATTGGCGTTCACGCAGAACACGCGGCCGGCGCGCACCGCCGGCAACGTCGACCAACCGGGTAGCGCCCGCACCACGGGGAGTTGTTCGATCGTCTGCGCGAGATTGCAGCCGCAGGGCGAGAGGATCAGCACCTGCGGCGCCCAGCGCACCACCTCGTCCCACGCCGTCCTGACCGAATCGACGCCTGCTCGGGCGAGCTGATCAATGCCGCCTGCCAGCTCGATCATCTCCGCCACCCAGTGGCCGCCGCAGTAAATCGGGTCGGCCCATTCCATGAAGAACACGCGCGGACGGCGCGACACGGTGCGCGTCATCTGCTCGATCCGACCGAGCCGCACGCGGTACTGGGCAATGAGACGCTCGGCGGCCGTAACACGCGCGGTAGCGCACCCCAGAGCACGCAGATTCGCGCAGATCTCCTCCAGGCTGTGCGGACTCAGCGGCAGCACCAGTGGCTGTGGCGACAGCGCTGCGACCACGCTCGCGAGCTCATGGCCCGAAGGAGCGCACACCTGGCACAGATCCTGCGTGACGATCAGATCGGGTCGCAGTCGCTGCAGCAGTTGCTCATCGATTTCGTACAGACTCCGGCCGCTCGCAAGGCGCGCCGACACGGCCGCGTCGATCGCCCGCTGACTCAGCCGCTCCAGTCTGAGCGCCGGTCGCACCACCGCCGGGCGGCTGCGCGCCTCCGGTGGAAAATCACACTCGTGCGATACCCCGACCACCGCATCACTCAGACCGAGCGCGAACGCCATCTCGGTAGCCGCCGGCAGCAGCGACACGATGCGCAGCTGCCTGCTGCCAGCAACGCCGTCGCGCGCCTGTGCCTCGGCGCGCGCGGCGACCGGCAAGGCCGCCATGATGCCCAGCCGCTCGCTGTCACTCATATCACGCCATGCGCTGATTTGCTCGATGGTGCGGCCGCAGCCGACGCACACGCCCTGCTCATTCAAGCGACAGATCCCGACACAGGGTGTGGCGACGCTCATTTGCGGCTGCGATTGTAAGCGCGTCGCCTCATCGAGGCGCCACCGTCTTGCTGCAGTCGGCGCGTTGCTATAAGGTGCGCCGGCGAAATTTCAACGGCGCGGTAGGGTAAGCGGTGGCAGGATCAATCGGCTGGACGGCAACCGCCCTCGGGCTGTTGTCGGCGGGCATCACGGCGACCACCGCGACCACTGCCTGGGCCCAGGACTCGACCGCCACTGCCGTTGCCAGCGGCGCGGGCGCCAATCAGCTCTCCGCAGTGACCGTCACCGCAACGCGCATCGCTCAGCCCGACTACTTCGTGCCGGCAGCGATCGACAGCGCGCCGATCGCGCCGGATGCGCTCGGCGTGAATGCCTCGGAGTCGCTGCAGTATGTTCCCGGGCTGATCGTACGCGACCGTCAGAACTACGCTCAGGATGAGCAGATCTCGATCCGCGGGTTTGGCGCGCGTGCACCGTTCAACATCGCCGGGATCCGCATCTATATGGATGGGATTCCTTCCAGTCAACCCGACGGTCAGGGCACGGTAACGCAGTTTGACCTGGCCAGTGCCGAGCGCATCGAGGTGCTGCGCGGCCCGTTCTCGGTGCTCTACGGCAACTCGGCGGGCGGAGTGATTCAGCTGTTCTCCGCCAGCGGCAGCGGGCCGCCGCGAGCGACGGCCGGGGTGGTCTATGGCAGCTTCGATCAGCGACGCGTCAGCGCCGATGTGGAAGGCGGTGATACGGCCTTCAACTACAACGTCGGGGCATCCTACTTTGGCACCGACGGCTCGCGTGGCCACAGCGCCGCGCAGCGCAGCTCGCTTGGTGGCAAGTGGGGGTTTGACTTCGACGGCGGCGGCAAGCTCACGCTGCTGCTCAATCTGTTCGACGGACCGGAGGCTCAGGATCCGCTCGGGCTGACGCGCGCGCAGTTCAACGCCAACCCCCACGGCACCGCGCCGAGCGCGGCCGAGTTCAACACCCGCAAGAGCGACGATCAGGGACAGCTCGGTGCCGTCTATGAGCTTCCGGTCAGCGACCACAACACCGTCACCCTCACGACCTACGGCGGACATCGTGACGTGCTGCAATTTCAGGCGATTCCGCTCGCGACGCAGCGGGCTCCGACCAGCCCGGGCGGCGTGGTGTCGCTCAGCAATGACTATGGCGGGGTCGAGCCCCGCTGGACTTACCACACCGACCTGCTCGGCGCGCCCTACAACGTGACGGCCGGACTCGATTACGACGATCTCGACGAGCATCGCGAGGGCTATGACAATTTCATCGGCAGCGTGCTCGGTGTGCAGGGCGCCCTGCGCCGCAATGAGCTCGACGACGTGCACGATCTCGATCAATACCTGCAGAGCCAATGGGGCCCGATCGACGGTTGGAGCGTATTTGCAGGCGTGCGCCGCAGCCGTGTGTCCTTTCAGTCGATCGCACTGCATGTGCCGCCGCCGGTCGAGAGCGGCAACGGCGGGGTCGACTACGGTGCCACCTCACCGGTCGGGGGCATCCTGTTCCAGGTCGATCAGCATCTGAACCTGTACACCTCGTACGGTCAGGGCTTCGAGACCCCGACGCTCGATGAGCTCGGCTATCGGCCCAGCGGCGCCCCCGGGTTGAACCTCTCGCTGCTGGCCGCTCGCTCACACAGCTACGAGGCCGGCGCGAAACTGCGTTTCCAGGATGCCAACGGAGCGGACCTGATCAATGCCCAGCTGGCGCTGTTTCGCTCCGACCTGAGCAACGAGCTGATTCTGGCCTCCGACACCGGCGGGCGCTCCATCTATGGCAACGCCGGCCTCACGCGCCACCAGGGGGTTGAGTTCGAGTCGCTGACGCAGCTGACGCCGACGTTGCAGTACCATCTCGCCTATACCTATCTCGATGCGTTGGTAGAGAGCTCGTACTTGACCTGCTCCTCGGTCCCCTGCCCCAGACCCAATACGCTCGTCGCCGCCGGCAATCGTATTCCGGGACTTCCGCCCAATGACCTGTCTGCCGGCTTGGAGTGGCAGCCGTTGCCGAACTGGAGCTGGACGGTCACTGATTCCTACGTCGCGGCCTTCTTTGCCGATGACGCCAACCGCAACTACGCCGGCGCTTACAACCTGCTGGGCCTGATCACGGATTACGCCTGGAGCCTCGACGCCGGCACGCTGCACGGGTTTCTGCGGCTCGACAATGCTCTCAATCGCGTCTACGCCGGCTCGGTGATCGTCAACAATACCAGTGCCGAGTATTACGAGGCCGGGCCGGGCCGCGCAGTGCTCGTCGGCGTGAGCTTCCAGATGCGCTAGCGGCGCGGCTGCGCCGCAGCTGCGCCGCGGCTGGTCAAGGGCGCCGGTTGGTTGCATCATTGCGCGGTCGGAGAGTCGTCCGGCTGCGTCAGTCAAGCCCGTTACCAGCGATACACAGCGTCCTGAAGTGGTGCGCTTCTGGAAAGAGCGGTGACTGCGGAGGTAGCGCAAGTGCCCAACACCACTGCAACCCATGCGCTGAGGATTGTGGGCATCGTCCTCGGCAGTCTGATCGTGCTGATCGCGCTCTGTTGGCTCGCCGTGTGGTTGTTCGTCAATCCGAACGATTACAAGGGTCGGATCGAAACCATGGTGCAGACGTCCACCGGACGCCAGCTGTCCCTGCCCGGCAACATCAGTCTGTCCGTATTCCCGTCGATTTCGCTGCAGCTGGGCCCGGCGAGCCTCGGTAATCCGGCGGGCTTCGGCGGCGGCCCGTTCGCATCGCTGCAGCACGTGTCGTTGAGCGTGCGGCTGCTGCCGCTGCTGCACAAGCAACTGCAGATCGGACGTGTCGAGATCGACGGGTTGGATCTGCAACTGCAGAAGAATGCTCAGGGCCAGGGCAACTGGGCGCTCAGCGGCAGCGCCGCCAACGCGAGCACAGCACCTGCAACCGCCTCGTCAACCAGCAGCACCGCTCTACCCGAGATGGCCGGGCTCGTCATCAAGAACGGCCGCATCAGCTATCAGGACGAGCTCATCGATCATGTCGCCGTGACGGTCGGCAGAGTCGCCCCGGGTAGCGCGATTCCGGTTGGATTCAAGCTCGACCTGATCCAGAGTCCTGGAGCAACGCCGATCGCGCTGGCCGGAAAGCTCGATGCGACGCTCAGCAACGATGGCGTGCGCGTCAGCAATCTCGACGTGCAGCTCGACGACTCGACCCTGCGCGGCGATGCCAGCGTTGGCAGCGGCGCCAGCGGCGCGATCAGTTTCGATCTCGCGCTCGATCACATCGACCTCGATCGCTATTTGAGCGCCGACACGACCGCCGCGAAACAGCCTGCC
>JASHTF010000024.1 GCA_030040715.1 Gammaproteobacteria bacterium
GCTGTTCGATGTTGGGCGCGCGTGGGCACAGACGCTGGTACAGCAGGGGAGCGTAGTCCACGACCTTTCGGTGGCGGCGTTGGCTGCCGCCGTCGTGACCCTCGGCGCCGTCATGCTGCTCGAGCTACGCTCGCTCGCACGGCTGCGGACGAGCGTGGACCGTAATCTCGCGCGCGTGTTCGAGCAGCTCGATCTGCTGCGCTTCGACAACGCACAGGCACTGGAAGAGGCGCAGAGCGCACAGGCGCTGCCGGTGCAGCGGTTGGCGGCGGCCTCCGGTTGGCGTGAGGTGGGCCCGCTCACCGGGCGGGGTGGCGGGCGTGAGGTCGGACGCAATGCGAGCCGCGAAGTGCAGTACCGCGAGCTCGAGCGCGACGTGGAGCGCGGTGGCGACGCTGATGCATCAGAGTCGGCCGTGCTGCGCTCGCTCGCCAAGGCGGCCGCTACGCTCGCAGCGCCTGCCGGCGGCAGGGTCGCAGCCGGGGAGGCGCGCCTGCTGGCCGCGCTCGCGCAGGCGCGCGCGCATCGCGAACACTCCGCGGCAGTCAAAATTTTCCCCAGCAGCACTCGCACCGGTCGCAAGGAAGATCGCCCCCTGCGGGCGTAACGCCGCGCGCACATAAGGCCGCGCAGACGCAAGGCTGCGCAGACGCGAGGCGGCGCGCGCGCCTACGGGTCAGCCGCGCTCAATCCTCCATCAGGAAGCTGCGCAGTTGCTCGCTGCGGCTCGGGTGACGCAGCTTGCGCAGCGCCTTGGCCTCGATCTGACGAATGCGTTCGCGCGTGACGTCGAACTGTTTGCCGACCTCTTCGAGCGTGTGATCGGTATTCATGTCGATACCGAAGCGCATGCGCAGCACCTTGGCCTCACGGGGCGTGAGCTGCGCGAGCACCGAGTGCGTGGTCTCGCGCAGCGACTCCATGGTGGCCTGATCGATCGGTGAGGCCACCGACTGGTCCTCGATGAAATCGCCCAGATGCGAATCCTCGTCGTCGCCAATCGGCGTCTCCATCGAGATCGGCTCCTTGGCGATCTTGAGCACCTTGCGCACCTTGTCCTCCGGCATCTCCATGCGCACCGCCAGCTCCTCCGGAGTCGGCTCGCGCCCCATCTCCTGCAGCATCTGCCGGGAGATGCGGTTGAGCTTATTGATGGTCTCGATCATGTGCACCGGGATGCGGATGGTGCGCGCCTGATCGGCGATCGAGCGCGTGATGGCCTGCCGGATCCACCAAGTGGCGTAGGTCGAGAACTTGTAGCCACGGCGGTATTCGAACTTATCGACTGCTTTCATCAGCCCGATATTGCCTTCCTGGATCAAATCGAGGAACTGCAGACCGCGGTTGGTGTACTTCTTCGCGATCGAGATGACCAGGCGCAGATTCGCCTCGACCATCTCTTTCTTGGCACGGCGCGCCTTGGCCTCGCCGATCGACACTTCGCGATTGATCTCCTTGATCTCATTGATCGACAGGTGCCGCAGCACTTCGATCTGCTGCAGCTTCCTCTGGCGACGCTCGATCTCGTCCTTCAGGCGACCGAGTGGGGTCGAGTACTTCTTGCCGGCCTTGATGTGCTTGGCGAGCCAGCGCGCGCTGGTCTCGTTCTTTGGAAAGGTGGCGATGAAATCCTTGCGCGGCATGCCGGCGTCGCGCACCGCCATGACCATGATCTCCTTCTCGACCTGACGGATATCGTTGACGTGCGCACGCAGCTGATCGGTGAGCGCATCGAACATGCGTGGCGACAGCTTCAGTTCCATGAACTCGCCGGCGAGCCGCTTACGCAGCTTCTGCGTTCTGGAGTCCTCGACGCCGTGCTTGTCGATGGCACTGAGGGCTTGCTGATGCAGCTTGGAGAGCGACGCCATGCGGCGCGCGACTTCCTCCGGATCCGGGCCGGTATCGATCGCCTCCTCTTCGGACTCGTCGGCCTCCTCGGCGTCTTCCTCCTTCTCCTCGGCGTCCGCCTCGAGCTCCAGAGGCTTGGTCGGATTCTGCGGTTGCGCGATGACGTCCGGCGCGTTCGGGTCGATGAATCCGACGACCATATCGATCAGCCGCGCCTGACCGGACTTCACCAGCTCGTAGATCCTGAGCAGGTGCTCGTAGGTGGCCGGGTATTTCGCGAGCGCGCGCCGCACGGCATCGAGGCCCTCCTCGATGCGCTTGGCGATGCGAATCTCGCCCTCGCGGGTGAGCAGCTCGACCGTGCCCATCTCGCGCATATACATGCGCACGGGGTCGGTCGTGCGGCCGAGCTCGGCGTCGAGCGCCGCCAGCGCAGCCGCGGCCTCCTCGAGCGCCTCATCGTCGGTGGGTGAGCCCGGCTCGGTCGCCAGCAGCGACTCGGTATCCGGCGCCTTCTCGTACACCGGAATGCCCATGTCGTTGATGGTGTTGACGATGCCTTCGATCTGCTCCGGATCGACGATCTCGGGCGGCAGATGATCGTTGACCTGAGCATAGGTCAGATACCCCTGCTCCTTGCCGCGCGCGATCAGCAGCTTCAGCTGCGACTGGCGGTCCTCGGGCAGCATGCCGGCGGTACGACGCGACTCGGTGCCGGCCGGCGCCGCGTTCGGCTGCGGGCCGTTCGGATGGCGATGCGCGGACTTGGCCGCGGCCGCCTTGGCCGCGGTCGCCTTGGCGGCTGTCGCTTCGCCATCGCGCGCTGCGCTCAGCGGTGCGGCCGCCGCGTGCGCGACCGACTGCGTGCCGTGCGCGGGCGCACCGTGGGTCGCGCTGTGTCCGCGCACCGAGACGGTCTTGCGGTGCGCGTCGCGGTGCGCGTCGGCGGACTTGGTAGCCGGCGCGGCGGAACGGGCACTGGCAGTGACCTTGCGCTGTGCGGCGCCGCTGCGCGCCGGATGCCTGTGGGAAGCGGCGGGCTTGGAGGGCTTACGTGTCATAGCGTCGTGTCGTTTGCGGGATCCGTGATCGAACCGGGCTGAGCGGCAACTGATTGGGCTTGGGCGTGCGGGGTCGTGTGGGGCTGAGCCACGACAGACTCCCCGGAGCCAGGCAGCAGGCGCGAGGCGGTATCAAACTGGCAGCCCATGGAAAGCTATCGAGTATATCCATAATTGCTGCGGGATGGCCAGTTTCAAGGTCCTGCTGCCACCGACGAGCGGCGCACAGCGTCGAGGTCTGCCAAATGGATAACGGCGGCGGCGCTCCGGACTTGAATTAAGTTTCCTCGCCACGCCGTCGCGACGTGCTCTGCGTCCCGCTTTGATCCAGGGTAAGCGCCTGAAGTTCCAGCTTCTCCGACTCGCCGAGCCGCTCCCCGCGTGCCTTCTCGATCAGCGCCGCAAGCCGACGGTGACGCAGTTCCCGCTCCAGGAGCCGAGCCACCGCCTGAGCGAGCTCGCAACCTGCCGCCGCGGCATCGGAGATCAGCGGCACGACCGCCGCCAGTTCCGTCAGGCGCTGATACTCGGAGCGCTCGCGCCAGCGCTCCAAAATCTGTGCCATCGACGCGGCCGGTTGCTCGCTCTGCTGCACGAGCAGCTCCGCCAGCACCGCGATACCGGGCCGTTGCAGCTGCGCGAGTGCAGCCCGCTGCTCAGCGCTGACCGCGGCGGCCGCGGCGGGAAAATGCAGCAACAGCGTGATCGCCTGCGTGATCAGGCTGCCGCGTCCGCTCGAGCGCGGCCGCGTCCCGGAGCGCGAGCCCGAGGTGGCCTCCGCTCCCGTCAACGCTGCTGAAGTGGCCACGGCGCCCGCTTTGGGTCGCCCGAGCCACTGCTGCAAGCGCTCGACCGGCAGCTGCAGCGCCTCGGCGATGCGCTCGAGGAGCAGCTCCCGATAGATGCCGGCGGCCAGCCGCTCCCACAGCGGCTGCACCAGCGCCATGAAGCGCGCTTTGCCGTCGGCGTGCGTGACATCGGCCTGCTCGCACAAATGCGATACCAGGTATTCCGACAGTGGCACGGCGGCCGCGATGCGCGCCTCGAAAGCCTGCGCGCCCTCGCGCCCTACGAGCGAGTCCGGATCCTCACCGTCCGGCAGGAATAGAAACCGAATCTCGCGACCGGCCTTGACCTCCGGCAGTGCGTTTTGCAGCGCACGCCACGCCGCGGCACGGCCGGCACGATCGCCATCGAATGCGAACACCAGCTCGTTGACGAGGCGGAAGGCACGGCGTAGATGCTCGGCCGTGGTTGCGGTGCCGAGCGTCGCGACCGCGTACGGCAGCCCCGCCTGATGCAGCCGCACCGCGTCCATATAACCCTCGACCACGACCAGGCGCCGCAGTGGCTGGCGCGCGAGGCGTGTCTCATATAGTCCGTAGAGCTCGCTGCCTTTGTGGAACAGCGCGGTCTCGGGCGAGTTCAGATACTTCGGCTCGCCGCTGTCGAGCACGCGACCACCGAAGCCCAACACGCGGCCGCGAGTATCACGGATCGGAAACATCAGGCGGTCGCGAAAGCGGTCGTAGTAGCGCGCGGAGCCGTGGTGCGTCGATCCCGCGTGGATCGATGCAGAGTGCGTGGATCCGCTGTCTCCCGCGCCAGCGTGCTCGGCGCGCTGAGCCGTCGCCGCGTCGCGCTCGATCGTCAAACCCACGGCCACCAGATCGCGCAGCGTCCGCTCGCCGCGCCCCAGCCGCCGCAGCAGCTCGCTCCAGGAATCGGGCGCGTAACCAATGGCGAAGCGCTCGATGAATTCGCTCGTCAGACCACGCCGGGCCGCGTAGGCGCGCGCGCGTTCACTGCCCGCGAACGCCGTGCGGAAGAACTCTGCTGCCTCTGCCAACAGTCGGTAGAGCGCTGCGCTCGATTCCGCGCCACCCTCGCCGCCACCCGCCGCCTCGGCCGTCGCCGGGGTGCGACCTTCATGGGGCACGGAGAGGCCGAGGCGCGCGGCGAGCTCTTCGACCGCCTCGGGAAAACTGAGCCGATCGTACGCCATCAGAAAGCCGACCACCGTGCCATGAGCGCCGCAGCCGAAGCAGTGGTAGAACTGCTTCTCGGGACTGACCCAGAACGAGGCGGTCTTCTCGTCGTGGAACGGACAGCAGGCCTTGTACTCTCGGCCCGCTCGCTTCAACGGCACGCGCGCGCTGATCAGCTCGACGATATCGGCGCGTGCGATCAGCTCATCGATGAACGTACGCGGGATACGGCCGGACATGGGCCGTAGTCTAGGCCAGGCGACTAGCCGAGGCGCGCTTTGATGCGTACCGCGACCGCCGCCATGTCGGCGCGACCCGCGGCCTTGGCTTTGACCGCCGCCATGACCTTGCTCATATCCTTGATCGAGCT
Source organism: Gammaproteobacteria bacterium (assembly GCA_030040715.1). Classification (GTDB taxonomy): domain Bacteria; phylum Pseudomonadota; class Gammaproteobacteria; order Steroidobacterales; family Steroidobacteraceae; genus FEN-1191. Next base: position 5,271 of record JASHTF010000024.1, read on the forward strand.
CGCGCCGGTCTCGGCCATCACCCCGCCGATCAGAGCATCGAGCTCGGACTCACTCAGCGGCGTTGGCAGATAGGATTGAATGAGCTGGAGCTCGGCGGTCTCTTTCGCAACCAAATCGGCGCGGCCTCCGGCCTCGAATGAGGCCACCGACTCGCGCCGCTGCTTGACCATTTTCTCGAGCACCGCGAGCACCTGAGCATCATCGAGCGTAATGCGCTCGTCGACCTCACGCTGCTTGACGGCTGCCAGGATCAGTCGCAGCGCGCCGAGGCGCTCGCGCTCACCCGCTCGCATCGCAGTCTTGACGTCGTTCTGGATGCGCTCCTTGAGACTCATGAACTTCGCAGCCTCAGCGCACGGGTCGCATGACCTCGCGCGAGACGCGCTTCATATGACGCTTGACTGCCGCTGCGCGCTTGCGTTTTCGCTCCTGGGTCGGCTTCTCATAGAATTCGCGCCGCCGCAGCTCGGCCAGAACCCCTGCCTTTTCGCATGCCCGCTTGAAACGCCGCAGGGCGGCGTCGAAGTATTCGTTCTCGCGTACACGCACACTCGGCATCGAAAAATTCAACCTCTTGATCGCTAAGCAGTTTTTGCACGAAATTCGGCCCGCACCCCGGGCAAGGGTCGCGATTCTAATGACAGCCGCCACAAAAGGCAAAGCGCCCCGGCTGAGCGCTCCGGCAGCCGGGTCGATCGCGCTATGCTGCCGAGTCAATTTCCTCCTCGTGCCATGCTCGTTCTAGGCGTAGAGACCTCCTGCGACGAAACCGCGGTCGCGCTGCTCGATGAGCAGCGCGGGCTGCTGGCGCATGAGCTCTGGAGTCAGATTGATCTGCACCGCGCGTTCGGGGGCGTGGTGCCGGAGCTGGCGGCGCGTGATCACCTGCGGCGGTTACTGCCGTTACTGCGTGCCGCGCTCGAGCGGGTACCGGTACGACCTGCCCAGATCGACGGCGTGGCCTACACCGCGGGGCCGGGGCTGATCGGCGCATTGCTGACCGGCGCGGCGCTGGCCCGCTCGCTCGCTTATGGCTGGGGCCGGCCGGCGATCGGAGTGCATCATCTCGAAGGCCATCTGTGGGCTGCGATGCTCGAGTCGCCCGCTCCGCCGGTACCGCACACCGCGCTGCTGGTGTCCGGCGGGCACACGCTGCTGGTCGA
>JASHTF010000201.1 GCA_030040715.1 Gammaproteobacteria bacterium
AGCAAATGGCCGCACGGATCGACGCGGCCCTCGGTGCTCGCGAGAGCCTTCTCATCGAAGCGGGGACCGGCACCGGGAAGACCTACGCCTATCTGGTACCCGCGCTGCTGTCCGGACTGCGTGTGCTGATCTCCACCGGCACCCGCACGCTGCAGGACCAGCTCTATCACCGCGATCTGCCTCGGCTCGCCGGTGCGCTCGGTCGTCCGGCGCGCGTGGCGCTTCTTAAGGGGCGCTCGAATTATCTGTGTCGCTTGCGGCTCGCCGACGTCGGCAAGCAGGCCGAATTGCTGCCCGCAGCCGCTGACTCGACGCTCGCCGAGGTGCTCGAGTGGTCCAGCCGCACCCGCGGGGGCGATTGGGCTGAATTAGCCTCGCTCGCGGAGACTCACCCGCTGCGCGCGCAGTTGAGTGCGACGCGCGAGCGCTGCCTCGGCGCGCGCTGCGCCGAATATGCCCGCTGCCACATGGTGGCCGCGCGTCGCAACGCACTCGGGGCCGACATCGTCGTCGTGAATCACCACTTGCTGCTGGCCGACCTGGCGTTGAAGGAGGAGGGCTACGGGGATCTGTTGCCGACGGTGGATGCCGTGATCGTCGATGAGGCGCATCAGCTCCCGGATCTGGCCAGCGAGTTCTTCGGCACCAGCGTGAGCACGCGCCAGATGGAGCTGCTGCTCGCCGATCTGCAGGCCCAGGCGCGTGCGGCGGCGATCAGCGGCGCGCACTCCGCCGCGACCGCAATCCAGCTTCAAGGTGTCGCGCTCGCGCAGGCGCTCGGGCAGGCACGACGGCTGCTCTCGGCCGACCTGCAATCGGATGAGCGTACCGCGGACCTGCAGTCATTGGCCGAAGTCGCGCAGAGTGCTCTGCGGCGGCTCGAGTCGACGCTCGCGGGCCTGCCGGGCGAGCTCGCCGAGCTCACGCCCGCGCTGCCGGATCTGCAACCTTGCCTCGCGCACGCCGAGGCCCAGGCCGGCGCGCTCGCCGAAATCACCGGTGCCGCGGTAGAGGGCACACGCACCGTCTCCTTGAGCGGCCGTGGCTTCACGCTGCGCCTGCTGCCCTACGATATTTCGCAGCGCTTCAGCGCCTTCGTCCGACCGGGACGGGTGGCCTGGATCTTCACCTCGGCGACGCTGGCGCTCGGTGAGGATTTCGGCCATTTCGCCGGCCGACTCGGGATTGATTCCTCGGCGGCGCTGCGGCTCGCGAGCCCGTTTGACTATCCGTCACAGGCGCTGCTGTACTTGCCGTCGCACATGCCCGAGCCATCCGCCGCGGGCTTCGTCGAGGCCTGCATTGAAGCGGCATTGCCCCTGATCGAGGCCGCAGGCGGTGGCGCCTTCCTGCTGTTCACCAGCCATCGGGCGCTGCGCGAAGCGGCGGCACGCCTCGCCACGCGGCTGGCCGCGCGGCTGCCGCTGCTGGTGCAGGGGAGCGCGCCGCGCGAGGTGCTGCTGCGCCAATTTCGTGCCGCCGGTAATGCCGTGCTGCTCGGGAGCGCGAGCTTTTGGGAGGGCGTCGATGTGCAGGGGCAGGCGCTGCGCCTGGTGGTCATCGATCGGCTGCCGTTCGCTTCGCCCGACGATCCACTGGTGCGCTCGCGCAGCGAGTACCTGCGCGCCCGCGGCATCAGCCCATTCAGGGACTACCAGCTTCCCGAGGCCGTGCTGGCGCTCAAGCAGGGAGTGGGACGCCTGATTCGCAGCGAAACCGATCAGGGCGTCGTCATGATCTGCGATCCGCGACTGATCAAGCGGCCCTACGGCCGCATCTTTCGCGCCAGCTTGCCGCCGATGAGCGTGACCAGCGATTGTCAGCTCGCCTGTCGCAAACTCGCCGCCGCCGCCGCCGCCGCCGCGGGGCCGGCCCCCGAAGCTGGAACCGACGTCCGTGAAGCTGTTGGCGATTGATACGGCCACGGAGCTGTGCTCGGCCGCGTTGTGGCTCGACGGGGTGCAGAGCACGCGCGACTGCTGGGCGCCGCGGGCGCACGGCGCGCTGATCCTGCCGATGATCGAGCAGCTGTTGAGCGCGGCACAGCTCGCCGGCACGCGCCTGGACGCGATCGCCTTTGGCCGCGGTCCGGGGGCGTTCACGGGCCTGCGTCTCGCCGCCGCCGTCGCGCAGGGACTCGGCTTCGCCTGGGAGCTGCCGCTGATCCCGATCTCGGACCTGCGCGCGCTCGCTGCTCAGGTGTTGCCCGCAGTGTTGCCCGCGGAGTTGCCTGCGGTGTTGCCCGCAGAGAGGCCCGGGCGCGCGCTCGTCTGCCAGGACGCACGCATGCACGAGGTCTACTGGGCCTGCTTCGAGCGGGCCGCCGCACCCTCGGACTCGGCCGCCCGCAAATCGCATTCAGAGGCTGAGCCCTCTTCAATCGCGCGCAGCGCCGCGCTGCTTTTGGTCGGGGAGGAGACGGTTTCGGCCCCCGCAGCGGTCAACCTGCCGGAGCGATGGACTCGAGTGAGTGCTGCCGGGTCGGGATTTGCCGCCTACCCGGAGCTGCAGTCGCGGCTTCGGGCCGAGCTCGGCGAGGTCCGAGCTGAACTTCGGCCCCACGCACGCGAGATCGCGGCGCTCGCAGCCGAGGCCGGGCTCGGCGCGGCGCTCGCGCCCGAGCTCGCCGAGCCGGTCTATCTGCGCGATCGCGTGACCTCGGGCTCCTGAACCGGGCCGTGAGTCACAGACGCCACCAGCCCGACCGGCGGACAGTCACGCCAGTCGCACTGCCACCCCATGAGCACATCGTCACCTGAGCGCCACGAAACTGACAAAATTGCCCCCGCGCGTCATACCACTGCAATGTTTGATATCTAACGTGCGCCCAGGTATCTAAACCCATGGCCCAAAAGCAGATCTTGGTGGTCGAGGATGAGCAGCCGATCCGCGAGATGATCGCCTTTGGGCTTCGGAGAGCCGGCTTCGACGTGCGCGAAGCGGAGGATTGCCGCACCGCCCGGGCGGCGCTGGTCGACCGCCGGCCCGACCTCATGCTGGTCGATTGGATGCTGCCGGACAACAGCGGTCTGGAGCTGACGCGTGCGCTCAAGCGCGAGCGCGACACCCGCGATCTCCCCATCATCATGTTGACCGCCCGTGCCGAGGAGATCGACAAGGTCGCCGGTCTGGACAGCGGCGCGGATGATTATGTCACCAAGCCGTTCTCTCCCCGGGAGCTGATCGCGCGCGTCAATGCTGTGCTGCGGCGCTCGGGGCCGACGGACGAGAATGAGACCATTCGCTTCGATGACCTCACGCTCGATCGGGCCGCCCATCGCGTCATGGTCGGTGATAACGGCGTGCCGCTCGGGCCGACCGAATATCGGCTGCTCGAGTTCTTCATGACCCACCCCGAGCGGGTTTATAGCCGCGAGCAGTTGCTCGACCGCGTCTGGGGCGGCAATGTGTACGTCGAGGAGCGTACCATCGACGTGCACATACGGCGGCTGCGCCGGGCGCTCGAGCCGCATCGCTACGACCACCTGGTGCAGACCGTGCGTGGAGCTGGCTATCGCTTTTCCGCCCGTACCGAGAGGTAACCGCGCCGCGCCTGAGTGGCGCACATCGTCATGAATGCGAGTAGCGCATGGTGGCAGCTCGGCGCGCGCCTGGTGCTGGCGCTGGCGGTCGGTGCCGCGATCGGCCTGCTGTTTCACGCTCCGTGGATCGGGCTCGCCGTCGTGCTGACGCTCGCTCTGGCGCTGCAGTTGCGCCAGCTCGAGCGCGTGCTGCGCTGGCTGCGTACCGATCAGCTCGAGCTCGCGCCCGACCTACCGGGCCCGTGGGGCGAGCTGATCACGCGCACCGTGCGGGTGTATCGGCGCAGACAGTTTCATAAGCGCCGGCTGCTACGGGTGCTGCGCGAGTTGCGCCGCTCGACCGCCGCCATGCCCGACGGCGTAGTGATGCTCAATCCGCAGAGCGAGATCCTCTGGTTCAATCGCAACGCCGGCCGGCTGCTCGGCCTGCGCCGCAAGGGCGACATCGGTCTGCGCATCGACAATCTGCTGCGCCATCCCGACTTCCTGCGTTACCTGCGCGGCGGCCAGTACAACACGCCGGTGGTGATCCGGCCGGGCACCGATCCCGAGCAATACCTGTCGCTGCAGATGGTCCCCTATGGCGCCGGTCAGCGGCTGATGTTGGTGCGTGATGTAACGCGCGAGTCCCGGCTCGACGCCATGCGGCGCGATTTCGTGGCCAATGCCTCGCACGAGCTGCGCTCGCCGTTGACCGTGATCAGCGGGTATCTCGAGACCCTGACGCAGGAGCCGGACGGGGATCCGCTGATGATGGGCCCGCTGCAGGAGATGCGCCGTCAGGCGCAGCGCATGAACGGCATCGTGCACGATCTGCTCGAGCTCTCGCAGCTCGAATCCTCGGACCGGGAGGCGCCGCTGGAGCCGATCGATGTGGTGGCGCTCATGTCCCAGCTGCGCCAGGACGTGCTCGCCCGCGTGCCGCATCCGGCGCAGGTGCAGGTACGTGCCGACT
>JASHTF010000202.1 GCA_030040715.1 Gammaproteobacteria bacterium
CGCGGCCGGACACGCCGCGGCGCTGCGGGCCTCGAGCACCACGGCGGTGGCGCGCGTCGCCGGCAGCTGGGAAGCGAGCTTGGCATTGGCGAGAAAGCTGAGCGCACCGGGGCCCGCCGTGGCGAGCGCGGCGATGTGGTCGACCGTCAGGTCGGGATCACCGCTCAGCTCGCAGCCGAAGCGTACCGCGAGCTGCCCGAGCGCGATCGCCATCAGCGCTCCGCCACTCGAAGCATCCGTGCCAGGCCCGCTGCGCTGCCGGCGCGGGTATCAGTGCGGCCTGGCGGCGGGGCGAGTGCTCGTAGTAGCGCTGGTGGCAGCCGCGCTCGCGCCGCGCGACTGCAACGCCGCCAGCACCGGCTCGGTGATGTCGATCGTCGGAGTGGCGTAGATCACTCCCTCGGCCAGCACCAGATCGAACTTCTGTGCGTGGGCATAGGTCTGCACCTGCTCTACCAGCACCTTCTGCAGCTTCGAGAGCTCCTCGTTCTGGCGCGCGTTGAAGTCATCCTGATACTCGTTGACCTTTTCCGACAGCGAGCGATTGCCGTCGCGCAGCTGCTGCTCGGCCACCTGGCGCTGGTCTGCGCTCATGGTGGGTCCGTCGCGCTCGAGCTGCGCCTCTTTGCTCTTCAGCGTCTGCTGCTCGGTCTGCAGCTCGCGCTGCTTGCCCGAGAACTCGTTCCGCAACGCCGCCTGCACCGCCTTCGCCTGCGGCGATTCCTGCATCAGGCGCGCATAGTTGACCACCCCGATCTTCAGCTCTTCGGCCTGCGCGGTGACAGCCAGCGCCGCCAGCATCACTGCACCCGTCGTCATTAACCCGAACCGCCGTAGCTTCATGGCTGTGAAAGAACCTCGCATAACATCTTGTCCCCGATTAAAAAGAGTTACCCACCGTAAACTGGAATGCTTCGCTGCGGGTGCCGTAATGCGCGGTCGTCGAGTCCTCAGAGCTCAGCGGTACGCCCAAGCTAAAGCGGAACATGCCCAGCGCCGGTGCCAGCCATTGTACCGCGACGCCCACGGACTGCCTCTCATCGGCCCACCTGAACGGGTAGGTAACCGGTGTCTCCAGATCCGGACCTACATAGGTCGTCTTGTCGGTCGAGAAAGTATTCCCCACGTCAAAGAAAAAGCCCGCCTGGGCGCTAGTTTGCCATTTTGCCGGCAGCGGCACGAGCAGCTCCGTCTGGGCGACGGTCAGGAAGTTGCCGCCGTAGGGGTTGCCGTTCGTGTCCACGGGACCGAGCGTGTCCTCCAGGTAGCCGCGCACGGTGTCGGGGCCGCCGGCGAAGAAGCGCTTGTAGGGCGGCATTGAAGTAGTGCTGCCCAGGGGTTTGCCATATTCGATCTGCATGTGCTCGGCCAGCGTAAATCCGGACCACAGCGGCACATAGCCTTGGAAGCGGTAGGCCCCGATCCAATAGCGCACGTCCAGGCCCGGCGGGACGTACGTGAACTGCAGCGAATGGCGCATGCCCGAAGTGGCGAAGATGGTGCGGTTGGTGGTGTTGAAGATCCAGCCAAGATTGAGCTCGGCGACCGTGTAGCGCGACCCGAAGAACTCGTTGGCGAAGGTGGTCGTGGTGCCGTCCGGCTCGACGAAGGTGTTGACCGCGGTGCCGAGGTAGGAATGACCGTTCTCCTGCACCCATTGCACCGCCTCGCCGGCGCTCGAGCCCTCGGTGGTCAACAGATCCACGTCCTGGAGCGAGACGCCGCCGCTGATGCCCTGGTACTCGGTAATCGGATAGCCGAAGTTGAGCCCGACCGCGAGGTTCCTCGAGCCGAACGAGGACGACTGCGCGTACAGCTGGGTGGAATCGGTATAGCTCAACGACAGCGTGCGTGCGAGTCCATCCACCGTAGTGTAGGGATTGGTCTCGCTGATGCTGTAGATCTTGTTGAACAGCCCCGCGTCCACGTTGAGCGACACCAGATTGCCGGTGCCGAGGAAATTGCTGTCGGAGAGGTTGCCGTTGAGCACGAACTTCTGGTAGGCCGAGTAGCCGATACCGCCACCGATGGTGGCGCTCGGGCGCTCCTTGATGGCGAAGTCGACGTCGACCTCATCGGGTGTGCCGGGGACGGCGTTGGTGGTCATGTCGACGCTCTCCACCCACGGCAGCTGCTGTATGCGCTGCTTGGAGCGCTCGAGCGCGACGTTCGACAGCCAGGTGCCCTCGAGCTGGCGCATCTCACGACGCAGCGGCTCATCGTTGGTACGGGTCGTGCCGCTGAAGTTGATGCGCCGGACGTAGACACGATTGCCCGGATCGACGAACAACGTCAGGTTCACGATCTTACGGGTCTCGTCGGCGTTCGGTACCGGATCGACCTTGGCGAAATAGAAACCCTCGGCGCCGAGGCGATTCTTGATGGCATCCTCGGTAAAGCTGATCAGGCGCTGGGAGTAGACCTGGCCCTTCTGCACGTACAGCAGCTTCTGCAGCTCGGCTTCCGGGACGACCAGATTGCCGGCGAGCTTGACGTCCCCGAGCCGGTAGACGTTGCCCTGCGTGATATTGACGGTGATGAAGATATCGCGCTTGTCCGGGCCGATCGCGACCTGCACCGAGTCGATGCGCACGTTGGCGTAGCCGCGATCCTGGAAATAGCCGGTGACCTTCTCCAGATCGCCCTGCAGCGACTCGCGTGAGTAACGGTCGCTCGACTTGTACCAGGAGGTCAGGTTGGGCGTGGTCAGCGACAGCGTCTTGAGGATGTCCTTCTCGGGGAAGGCGGTGTCGCCGACGATGTCGATCTGACGGATCACGGCGCGCGAGCCCTCGGTGATGTTGATGCTCACGCGCACCCGGTTGTCGGGCAACGACACCACCTTGGTATCGATCTGCACCGCATATTTGCCACGACTGTAGTACTGGTCGGTCAGGTACTGCGTGACGTCATCGAGCGTCGCCCGGTCGAGCGTCTTGCCGGCGGCAAGCCCGACGTTGCGCAGCGACTTGGTGAGATCCTCGGTCTTGATGTCCTTGTTGCCCTTGATGTCGACGCTCTCGATCGAGGGCCGCTCGGTCACCGCAACGATCAGCGTCGTGCCGCTGCGCCGCAGCTCGACGTCGCGAAAGAAGCCGGTCGTATACAGCGCGCGCAGCGCTTCGCGCAGGCGCTGCGCGGTGAGGTGATCACCGATGTTGATCGGCAGGTAGTTGTAGACCGTGCCCTCGGAGATGCGCTGCAATCCCTCGATGCGGATGTTGCCGACTACGAAGTTGGCATCGCCGCTGATCGGCGCGCTCGCGGGCGCCGCCGCCGCTGCCGACGCTGTCTGCCCCGCCTGTCCTGCCGGCGCGCTCGGCGTCACCGGCGCGGTCGGCGCTGCCGGTGTGGCCGGTCTGGTTGGCGTGGCGGGTGTGGTCGGGGTGGTCGGCGTGGCCGGCGTGGCGGGTGTGGTCGGGGTGGCAGGTGTGGCCGGGGTGGTGGCCGCGGCTGGTGCCGCCGGCGCGGTCGGTGCCGCCGGCGCGGTCGGCGCCGCCTGCGCGGTCGGCGCCGCCGGTGGCGCGTGCTGCTCATCGTCCTGGCCGTGCTGGCCGTCGCCGGCGCGATCGCCTGGGCGCTGCTCGGCTCCAAGCTGTTCGTGGTCCGCTCGGTCATCGTGACCGGCACGCACCTGGTGCCGAAGTCCGAAATCCTCGCCGTGGCCGGAGTGCGGCCTGGCACGCCGCTGATCCGGGTGGACACCGGTCAGGTCGCGGCGCGGGTCGAGACCATCGGGCAGGTGCAAAGCGTGCAGGTCACCAAGTCCTGGCCGGACCGGGTGGTCATCGCGGTCAAGGAGAGAACGCCGGCGCTCGCCGTCGAGGCGCCCGGCGGCGGGTTCGACCTCGTGGACGCGGACGGCGTGCTGGTGCGGTCGGTCGCCGGGCGCCCCCGGGGCCTGCCGCTGTATCTCACCACGGCTGCGGTCA
>JASHTF010000025.1 GCA_030040715.1 Gammaproteobacteria bacterium
GGAGGGGGCCTTCGTACCCCGGATCCACGTGACCAGGGTTTGTCATGAGCAGGCCCTGCATCGACACCGTGCTCGAAGGCAACACAATGGCCGCGTGTGAGCTGTCCAGACGCATAGTCTCCCTTGTTCGGATCAACGCCGTTTCGCCCTCCGCGAGACAGTGCTGCTGAAGAATGGGTTTGCCGGATGAGCCTACCTCGCCATCCTTGGCTCCTGGTCTAAATACCGCCCCAATGTGAAGGTACACGGAGCATCCATACACTTCGCTGGTGACTTGAGCGGCGTCAAGGCCGCCTATGATGCCGGACTTGCCAGGTATTACCGTCTTGAGCTGCTTATCGGTCATCAAAGACATGGGAGACCCTCCGCACTCGAACCCAGAACCATAACGCGGCCAGCGCGGAGAGCACCCGCACAGGGCCGGTGACACCTGTCGCCACGCGGGCGGAGCGATTGTAACCTGGCCATATACCCTAATTGCGCCGCCCTAGCGGACTGTTAGGCGACGGTGAATTCCTCCACGGCCGAACGGATCGGGTCAGCCTCTCCGCTCTCACCGACTCGATTAGCCTCCTTCCCAATCCACACGAATTCAAGGGCGACAACGTGCCGCCGCTCCGTTCGGCCCTGGTCCCGATGCTCCCCGTTGGCGAATTTACGCTCGGGACTTATGTGGAACTGGCACAGCACTTCAGCATAGGTCTTGAGCTGTTCGGGGCGGAGAGGCCTACCCGTCAGACGGTCGAAAACCTTTGATAGCGCACGCCCTGGATCGCTGTCGTATGGTGCTATCGGGGCGAGTTCGCCTGTCTTGCGCGGTCTTCCTCGCCTGGGTTTGTCGAGAGGTGCCGCTGTAAATGGGGCGAATAGCCCGATTCGTGGCATGAAGGCAAGGAGGAATCCGAAGGGACGGATCTGATCCTCGTAGGGCCTGCTCTGGTTCCATCGAGCCACCCAGTGCGCATTCCGTCCAAGGCGGGCCAGCGTTCCAGTCCAAGACGGCCACGATTCCAGAACATGCCGGGCCGGCGTGAAGCGGCGTGATCAATGTGGCTGCTGAGTACGAGTTCGTCAATGATTTTTGGTGCGTGAGGGCAGCGATTTAACGGCGACGCCCTTGTGCCTGCGCATCGAGTCGCCCTTGAGCACGACGCGATAGCTGTTGTGTACGAGCCGATCGAGGATGGCATCTGCGACGGTACGGTCACCAAGATACGGGTGCCACTGGTCGACAGGAAGCTGACTGGTGATGAGGGTGGAACGCCGATCGTAGCGGTCATCGAGGATCTCGAGCAGATCGCGTACGGTCTCGTCGGCGAGCGGCGCGAGCCCGAAGTCATCGAGCACGAGGAGATCGACCTTGGCGAGCTGACGGAAGAGCTGCGAGCGGCGTTGCATGGCCCGATATCGAGCGAGTTCTTCGACCAGGCGTGGCAGGCGGAAGCAGCGCACCGAGCAGTCGGCGCGGCAAGCAGCGTGCGCCAGGGCGGCAGCGACGTAGCTCTTGCCGACACCGGTCGGCCCGGTAATGAGCACGTTCAGGTGCTCGCGGATCCAGTGCAGATCGGTCAGCTGGGCGAAGTGCGACGCATCGAGGCCGCGCGGCGTGCGCGTATCGAGATCTTCGAGACACGCGGGCACGGGCAGCTTCGCCCAGCGCAGGCGTTGAGCGAGCCGAAGACTGGCGCGCTCGGTGATCTCGTTCTGGATCAGGAGCGACAAGCGGTCTTCGAAGCAGCGCTCGGTGAGGTTGGGAGTGCAGAGTTGTTGTTGCAGAGCGCTGGCCATGCCATGAAGGCGAAGAGTCTGCAGTTGCTGGATTAGTGGTTCAATGAGCATCGAAGAGATCTCCTGTCGGTGGGTTGAAGTAGTCAGCGCCGCGCACGTGTTCGTGAGATAGATCCAGTGACGGCGGTGGCGTGGGCGGCACCGGCGTCTGGATCAGCGTACGGACAGCCCGATAGCTATAGGCCTTTAAGGCGAGGGCGCGCTGACAGGTGTGCTCGAGCCGTTCGGCCGAGAAGTCCTTGGCCAGGCGCAGGATCCCCTGGGCACTGCGCAGGGCTTCTTCTGCATGCTTGCGCTGACGGATCTGCGCCTGGATCAACTCGACCGTAGCCGGACCGATCGCTCGCGCCCGCCTGAGGGTGTAGTCGAGCGTCTGATCGATGACGGCGATGTGCCGCTCGGGCCGATGGTCGCGACGCGTTCGGCGTTGCCCGCGCTCGTTGGCTCGCGCATGCGTGGCGATGAGCCGTCCGTGATGGAAGATCTCGAGGCCGCCGGCGCTCAGGCGCACATCGACCGTCTCTCCGATGAGCGCGAAGGGAACCGAGTAATAGGCGCGCCCCACCTCGATGTGATAATCGGGGTGGACCTTGGCCTTCCTCCACTCGCCAAACTCATAGGGCCGCGTCGGTAGGGGCCGCAGCGAGGCACGTTCCAGGGACTCGAAGCGCGAGCGGCGGTTGCCGTCGGCCTTCTTGAACGCCCGAGTGTTGAGATGTTCGAGTAGTTGTCGGATGTGGGAGTTGAGCTCGCCGATCGAGAAGAACACACGATGGCGAAGGCGGGCCAAGATCCAGCGCTCCACGACCAGGACTCCGGCTTCGACCTTGGCCTTGTCGCGGGGCTTGCGGACTCGGGTCGGCAGTATCGCCACCCCATAGTGCTCGGCGAAATCCTGGTACTCGGGGTTGAGCTCCGGCTCATAGCGATGCGCCTTGTGCACGCCGCTCTTGAGGTTATCGGGCACGATGGCGCGGGGCACTCCACCGAAGCTCTGCAGTGCTCGCACGTGACTGCCGAGCCAATCGGGTAGCGTCTGACTCCAGGTCGCTTCGGCAAACGTATAGTTACTGGCGCCGAGCACGGCGACGAAGATCTGCGCCTTGCGCACCTCGCCGCTGTGCGGATCGGTGACGGGAACGGTCTGACCAGCGTAATCGACGAACAATTTATCGCCGGGCCGATGTTCCTGGCGCAGCACGAGCTCCTGACGGGAGCGCCACTGCCGGTAATGCTCGCAGAACGCACTGTATTGCCAGCCGTCGGGGTGCTCGGCCCGGTACTCTTCCCATAGCAGCAGTCGTGTGACGCCGCGACGCCGCAACTCCGCGTGTAGCTGCGCAAAATCCGGCTCGGGCGTGCGCGAGAGCGGCACCACACGCCGATACAGCCGCTCGTGCAGCGCCGCCTCGTCCAACTCCGCGGGCAGCGGCCAGGCAATCCCCGCCGCCCGCGCACGGCGAATGCACTCCTGCACAGTCGAGCGAGCACTGCCGATCGCGATCCCTACCTGCCGGTCGCTGTAGCCCTCGGCCTTGAGTCGCAGAACCTCGCGAATCTTGCGCACGGGTAACCTCTCCTGCCCCACCGTCGCTCTCCTTGTTCGCTGACAAAGACAGCACGGTAGCCGTGGTTGACCCGCTTCACTTACCGGCCCGGCATCCCCCGGAACGGTGGCCCGGCATGGCGCGGAATGCCGGCCCGCCTTGCGCTGGAATCATGGCCCGGCATGGCGTGGAATACGCAATCGGTCCAGAAATGGCCGATATATGGCCGATAAGACTTGAAATAGTGCCTTTTGGCCGATATATTGGCCGATATATGGCCGATAAATCAGCCGTCCTCGCCTTCCTTC
>JASHTF010000203.1 GCA_030040715.1 Gammaproteobacteria bacterium
TGGTAATCAGCGCAGCGTGCTGCCCGCGGCTGAATTTACGGCGCTGAAGGCGGCGATCGATGCGCAGATACCGCACTCGATCCAGGCCTACGCGCTGACCTGGGTCCGTCCTTATCGGGTGGACTGTATGTCGATCACCGCAGCGTTCGCGTTCGGTTTCGACGAGCGCTACTGTGCTACCGGCTGCGTCAGCACCCAGCTCAGTCCCTACTTCAACTCGTCCAGCACCCGACCCTATGACGATTTGCAGCTGCGCCCTGCGATGAGCATCGCGGCGCTCAATTTCGAGCAGGCCAAGGCCCTCATCGATCGTGGCGTGAGCGCCGATGGCAGCGAGCCGCACGGCACCGCCTATCTCGTCATCAGCGGTGATCCGGCGCGGGATGTGCGCACGACCCAATACGCGGACGCCCGCATGCTGGTGGGCAATCGCATCCCGATTACCGTCCTGCATGAGGAAGCGATGCAGGATCGGCATGACGTTATGTTCTATTTCATTGGCGCCACGCGCGTGCCTGGACTCGATAGCAATCGCTTCCTGCCGGGCGCGGTCGGAGATCATTTGACCTCCTATGGGGGCGCGCTGAGCGATAGCTTCCAGATGAGCGCGCTGCGTTGGCTCGAAGCCGGTGCGACCGGCAGTTACGGCACCGTCATCGAGCCCTGCAACTTCACCAGCAAGTTCCCCAACACGGCGCTCATGATGCGGCACTACCTCGCCGGCGAGACGCTGATCGAAGCCTACTGGAAGAGTGTCGCCATGCCCGGCCAGGGACTGTTCATCGGCGAGCCACTCGCCGCACCCTTTCGCGCCGCGGCGCGCGGCGATTGAAGCGATTGAAACAGTCATCAGCGCTTCACAGCGGTTCATTACGCTGGCCGCAGCAATAGGGAGCACGCCGCGTGGCCTTCGCCCCCCAGCCGTCGGTCCAGGAGAAATCCGCTCTTCCGTCGCCGCAGTGCGCGGTACGCGCGCGCTACACGCCACCGCGGCGCGTCATCTTTGTCAATCGCTACTTCTTTCCGGATCTGTCGGCCACCAGCCAGATGCTGACCGATCTGGTGGGCGCACTCGGTCGAGAGCGTTTCGAGCTGCACGTCATCTGCTCGCGGCAACGGTATCACGACGCCAGTGCGCGTCTACCCGCGCACGAGCTCTACGAGCAGGCGCGGATTCATCGCTGCTGGTCGGCGCGTTTCGGACGCGATCGCCTCCGCGGCAGGGCGCTCGATTACGTGAGCTTCTTCGTTTCTTCGACTCTGGCGCTGCTGCGGCTCGCGCGGCGCGGCGACATCATCGTTGCGATGACCGATCCTCCGCTGATATCGGTCTGTGCCGCGATCGTGGCTCAGGTGCGCGGCGCGCGCCTGGTCAACTGGCTGCAGGATGTGTTTCCCGAGGTGGCGATCGCCCTTCAGGCCGTGCCGCTGCCGCACTGGGCGATGAGGTCGCTGATTGCCGCCCGCAACTGGTCGTTACGCGCGGCCGATCGCAACGTGGTGCTCGGTATCGGAATGCAGCGCTTCGTGAGCCGGCTGCCGGTTCCTGCCGACAGGCAAAGGCTGATCGAGAATTGGGCCGATGCTGCGGCCGTGACGCCGCGCCCGGTCCAGTGGAGTGAGCTGCGCCGCAGCCTCGGCTCGGGTGTCCGCTTTGTCATCGGGTACGCGGGCAACATGGGCCGAGTACACGACTACCGTACGCTGCTCGGTGCGGCGCTGGAGCTCGATCAAGAGCCCGGATGGCTGTTCCTGTTCGTCGGTGGGGGCGCGGGTATGGGCGCGTTGCGCGCCGAGGCCGAGCGCCATGGGTTGGGTAACGTGCGCTTCCTGCCGTATCAGGCGCGCGCGCAGCTGCCTGACAGTCTCGCCGCGGCGGACGCGCATGTGACCTGTCTACAACCGCGGCTCGAGGGCCTGGTGGTACCGAGCAAGCTGTACGGCATCCTGGCAGCGGGCCGACCGGTCATCGTCATCGGTGATTTGGACGGTGAGCAGGCGCGCGTGGTCCGAAGCGCGGGTTGTGGCAGCGTCATCGCCTGCGGCGACAGTACCGGCCTGGTCGATGAGCTGCGACGCATGCGCTCAGAGCCCGAGTGGCTGCACGACGCGGGACAGCGAGCGCGTGCACTGTTCGAGCGCCGCTACACGCTCGCGATGGCGGCGCGCAAGTGGCGTTCGGTGCTCGGGCAGGTCGGCGAAGATGCCGGTGATGTGCGCACCGAGCGCAGCTCTGCCGCTCGGTAGACTCTGTGCTCTGACGGGCGGAGCTCACGTGCGCGGCGCTCTTGCGATGGCGCTCCTCGGCCGCACGGCCAATCCCATCAGTAGGCTGGCCAGCGTCACGATCGCCCAGGTCGGAAGGGGCGCATCGGTGGCGTTGGCCTCCCCGGGCCAGTTGAGTGCGATCGTCTCGGACCCGTCGGTCGGATCCAGATCCGCGTTGGCTGAATTGGCCGAGAAAGTGAGCTTGACGAGCTCCGCTGAGGCGCTCGGCTGGATGACGATCGTCAGCGGTGCAGTCGCGCCCTGCGACAATGCGCCGAGCGCGCAGCTGACCGTCTGGGAGCTCTGCGCACAGCCGGCGCTGCTCGACGCGGATACGAGCGAGAAGCCGGCGGGGAGCACGGTCGTGACGATGACGTCCGGTGCGCTCTGCGGTCCTCGATCGTCGATGCTGAGCGAATAGGAGAGCAGTCCGGACGCGGTTACGCTGGCGCTGCCGCTCAACGAAAGATCCGAAGAGGTCCAGTAGTACACCAGATTCGAGGCGTTGATCGTTCCGAGACCGGTGGCGAAATCCCAGCCGGATGCGCTCCCGAACGCGGGCGCGTAGGAAGATCCACTCGTGGACAGAACGCCGTACGTGCCGGAAGGCAGGTAGCAGTCGATGGCGCCGGTGCAGACGACGTCCATATCTCCCTCGGTGACGTCATAGAACACGCAGCCGCCGGCAACGGCATTGCCGCTGGTGGAATTGCAGCCGAGGCCGCTCGCGGACTGGCTGGCCGCGAGCGTGTAATAGACGAAGTTGGGATTTCCCTGGGCGCCGCCGGCGCTTTCGTTAACCAATGCCTGGATGCCGGCGAGGATCGGGGCCGCGAACGACGTCCCCCCGGCGCCCGACCAGCCGCTCGGGGCACCGGTACACGGCGCTCCACCTTTTTCGCTGGTGTCGGACCAGCACACGACGTAGTAGTGACCCCAGATCCCATTGCCCGCAAACAGCGCAACGTCCGGCAGATCACGCACACCATCATTGGGATTGCCACCGATCCCGGACTGCCAGGCGGGCTTCGGTGTTCCCGAACAGCTCCCGCCGACTACCCCTGCGGCGGCGGGCGCACCGGTGGCGCAGCCGCTCGGGCCGCCGCTGCCCGCGACCGTGGTCAGCAGGGGTGATTTTTCGGACAAGCTGCTGCAGAGGCCGCCGCTGCCGTACGGGGTGGAGTAGCCCTCATAGCTGGCGATCAGCACACTCGCGCAGGAATCGTTCCACGGGATCTCGGGGATGTACGACAGCGCGGAGCCGTAGACTGTGCTGTTGGTCGAGCTCCAGTAGGTGGCCGTGGTGCCCGAATAGGTATCGCCGAAGTCGGTGCCGCCCACGGCGACGTTGTAAGGGGTCGAGGCGTAGCCGTTCACGCCAATGCCATGCGTGGCGGAGTTCGGCAGCTCCAATGTGGGGTCACAGCCGGCGGCACCGGAATCCCCTGCGGCCACGAACACCGATACCCCCTCGGTCACGGCTTGCTCATAGGCCGAGGCGTACGCGGCGTTCGCGCTGGCACCATTCTCGGCCTCGCACTCGCCGTAGCTGATGCTCATGATGGCCGGAGGGGAGCCGGATTGATTGATCAGATTCTGCAGAGCGATGAGGCCGCCGAAGGTCGTACCAGAGTCAGCGCAGGAGGCAAGCTCGATCGCTGCGCTCGGCGCCGCAGCGCTCGACCACTCGGCGTCCAGGATTGCCTCCAGGTCGACGCCATCCGGTCCGACGTCGGGGTCGCTACAATTGTTCGGTCCGCTCGCAGGCGCGGGATGCACCTGGGTAAAGCTGCCCGAGCTGTAATCCGACAGACCAAAGGTGCTGCGGAACGTGCTCCAGTCAGCGGTACTGTAGACGTCGGTATCCTCGATCACGACGATTGTTTGCTTCTTACCGCTGACACCCTGCGCGAACAGGGGGTTCAGGTTGTAGATGGTGGCGAGGTCCGCCGGCACGACCAGATGCTCCGCTCCGGACACCGTGTACAGCGCGCGCGGTCGATACAGCGGGCGCGGCCGAAAATCGCTCAGCGATACGATGCCCGCGATGGCTGGCGCCAGCGCTGCGGGAATCTGCGGGTCGGTCATGTTGGCGATGTGCCGCTCGCCGCCGACGGCCAGCGCGTGAATCTCACAGTGGAATGCGGACCGTACCTGCCCGGCGGTCCCCGAAAAGTCGATGAGGGCGGTGCTGGTGTAAACGCTGTTGACCCGAAAGCCGTGCTGGCGCAACCAGCCGGTGATCACATCAAGGTCGTGTTGCGAGAGGCCAAACTGCCGCGCGAACTCGTCGGCCCGGAGCCAGTGATGGAAGCTGGGCGAAGTGCGGTCGTGCAGCGCGCCGATATAGCGCTGCAGCGCCTGCTCGCGCGCCGGCGGCCGCCTGAGCAGCAGCTGCATGTGGAGCAAGGGAAGAGCATCGGCTACCCGTCCGCGATCGTTCGCGGCGTTGGCTTCGGGGCGCGTGTTTCCCGCCAGCGTTACCCGCTGGGTCTCATTGATCGGCGCCGTGATCAGGGTGGGCGGCGGGGCGCCCTGCGCGTGACCTGGCTGTGAATGCGCTACGCCGGACAGCAACACCATCAGCGCCGCCCTGATTGCTGTCCCGGGACAGCCCCGCTGAGGCCAGGTCGCCAATGTTCCTCCTGTGATCTTTTTCGCTGCTCCCCGTGTCAAGTAGCACGTGAAGATGACACGCATATGGAGCGCGTGCGCGTCCAGCCTGTTGCATAACCTTCACGATCCTAAGGCGGGTCTGCAGACGGGGTAGTGTCACCGCTTCAAGCAAACCGGGGCACTACCCGCGAACCGGAGTCATCGCGTCTTCATAACGACCCGCTAAAGTGGGGGGATGGTCGCCGGGGGCGAGAGGCGCCGCGTGCGAGTCGCATGAGATGCGCGAGTTCTCCAATAGCAAGCCGTAATGATCGAGTTGCACACTCCGCGAGGTCTGAAGGTCACGGTCCCGGAACAGACGACGGAAGATCCATCGCCTAAGTTCGACTTGTCCCAGAAGCTTGCGATCAAGCAGTACTACGACCAGAACGGCTACGTCGTGCTACGCGACCTCGTCGCAGCGGCTGATTGCGAGCGCGTGCGTGGTCTGTGGAACGTTGAAGTCAAGCCCAGCCAAGAGTTCATCTACCGCCAGGCGACCGCCGAGGCCGAGCGCCACGTCTTCAACGCGCAGGGTTGGGTCATGAACCCGATCCTGAATTTGCAAAGCGTCGATCCTCGCCGTTATCCAAGGTTCCGAGACTTCGCTACTCACCGCATCCTTACGGCGCCAGGGCTGGTGCAAACGCTTCAGTTGCTGCTTGGCGAGCGTCCGAAGATCGTCCAGTCCATGTATTTCGAGGGCAACTCGGTAACCTGGGAGCACCAGGACAGCTACTATCTGGATTCGGAGCACGTGGGATCGATGGCCGGTGCCTGGGTTGCGCTGGAGGACATTGCCGCGGGCGCTGGTCGGTTCTTCATCTGCCCGCAATCGCATAGGCTGGACCTGGGGCGTCAGAGCTATCACAACAATATCGCCGACAACCACGAGGTCTATATCCGCTCGGTGGTAAAAAAGGTAGAGGAACTGGGTCTTACCGTGCGAGCCCCGCGCTTGTGTATCGGCGATGTGTTGTTCTGGAACTCCTGGACGATTCACGGCTCACTCGACAGTCAAAGCCCGCAACACTCGCGCTCATCGATTACCTGCCATGCGATTGCCGAGTCGCATCGGTTTTTACAGCTTCAAACCCGTATCAAGAGACTCGCCATAAGAAGAATCAACGGCGTCAGCGTGCATTGCCCGAAGGACCTGGCGCGCATTTCACACCGTGTGATATTCCAGTTCGAGACACACTTCCCGGGCACCTTCTATCGTGCCAAGCAAGCCGGTATCCGCTGGCTGTTTCGGCTCAAGGGGGCGCACTAGAGCGCCGGCAGAGTCCCCTATATAGGCAAGTTACGCGAGCGACGCTCGACCTCGCGGCTCTTGCAATCGATCATGAACTCATACCAGGCGCGCAGCGTGCAAAACGTCAGACCGGCGCGCCCTTCGAGCACCCCGCCGCGCACCAGATAGAGGCCGAAAAACACCAGCGCCGGCCTAAACGGCAGCGCATAGACCAACCCCTTCAATGCACTTCGGCGGCGGGCCGGGTCCTTATGCAGGAGATCGCGCCACTGCCGCCAGGTTTCGGCGCCGTGCTGCGCCCGCAAGGCAGCTTCCATCGTCGAATAGCGATCATGCTTGAGGATCCACTCACCGAATCCCTTGTTGAAC
>JASHTF010000204.1 GCA_030040715.1 Gammaproteobacteria bacterium
AGTCGAAGGACGGTCCATAGACAAGTTAGTTCATGCGGCAAAGAAGGCGGGGCCGGCGAGCAGCAAACAACGTAAGGGGTGAGGGGGTGGGGTCGGGTGCTCACCGGTCCCTCGACTCGACCGTTCGTGTAAACGCCCACATTCCAGACGATGCGGCATCCCTGCTGCAGCGCAGCATTAGTCCGCAAGCGCGCGCGCTGTGAAACACACATAAGCTCACGCTCGCGCAGCGAGAATTTTGCCCCCACCCTCCCTCGGCAGGCGGGGCAGTGGTGCGCCGTCTAACGATCGTCTAACGTGCCGGCAACGTCGGCCCGACCGAGCAAGAGCGAGACGCCAGCAAGTGGCTGTTTGCGCTGACGCTCGCTCTGCCTGATCATGCCCGTCGTGGCGCGAGTCGTACTCCGAAGCTGCAGGTCGTGGGTTCGAATCCCGCCGGGCGCGCGCCCTCTGCACAGTGCCTATTCCGACCACAAGGGTCAATTCCGGTCCGATGGCAAAATTGCATCGCAAGCGCCGGAGTGCGAGCGGGACGGGGGTGCGCGACGCTGCGTCCCGGAATCACCGCCGCAGATCGAGGGCACACCCCATGAGCACAAACCCGATCGCCACAGACGCGTCCTACGACGGCGCCGAGGGCACCGACGGCGCCAACGGCATCGACGGCACCGCAGTACTGGCCGGGACACCGGCGCTCGATGTGCCGGCGCCCAAGTCGAGGCCGTTTGCAACCGCGGCGGCGCGCTGGACGGCGCTGCGCGCGCGCGATCCCGTGGCCGACGGCTGTTTCTACTTCGGTGTATCCACGACCGGCATTTACTGCCGACCCTCGTGTGCGGCTCGCCGCGCACGCGCCGAGCACATTTGCTTCTACGACGACATCGCCGCCGCGCGCGCCGCGGGCCTGCGCCCCTGCAAGCGCTGTCGCCCCGACGGCGTGTCCCGATCCGATCACCACGCTGCCTTGATCGCGAGCGCCTGCCGTCGCCTCGAAAGCGCGGCCGCCGTTCCGGATCTGGCAGCGCTTGCGCGCCAAGCACATCTGAGCCGCTTTCACTTCCATCGCCTGTTCAAGCTGCATACCGGGCTGACACCCCGCGGCTACCTGCGCGCGCTGCGCGCGCAGCGCATGCGTGGGGCGCTGGCTCGTGGAGAGTCCGTCACCGGAGCCATCTTCACCGCCGGCTATGGCTCCAGCAGTCGCTTCTACGAGCGCAGCGGAGAGTCACTCGGCATGAGGCCGAGCGTGTATCGCGCTCGCGGTGCCGGCGAGCGAATCGCCTTCGCGCTGCGCGATTGCTCGCTCGGCAAGGTGCTGGTAGCGGCGACGCGGCGAGGCGTCTGCTCGATCCTGCTCGGCGATGACGCAGCCGTGCTGCTGCAAGAGCTGCAGCGCTGCTTCTCCGCAGCGCAGCTGACGGCAGGAGATCGACACTTTCAGCGCACCGTCACACGGGCGGTCGCGCTGGTCGAGCAGCCGGGGGCGCGCCTGGAACTACCGCTCGATGTGCGTGGCACCGCCTTTCAGCAACGCGTCTGGCAGGCGCTGCGCGCCGTGCCCCCAGGCCGGACGGTGAGCTACGGCGAGATCGCGCGTCGGCTCGGCAGGCCGAAGGCGGTGCGCGCCGTGGCACGGGCGGTGGCTTCCAATCCGGTCGCGGTGGCAATTCCGTGCCATCGAGTCATCGCCAGCGACGGCGCGCTGAGCGGCTATCGCTGGGGCACAGCGCGCAAGCGCGCCCTCCTGAATCGCGAGGCCGCCGGCCACGAACGGCACGAAGACCGCGGCCCGCACGAGGGTCACGACCGCCACGACGGAGCGCACCGCGAGGTCAAGCCACGCTGATGAAAGCCGCGCAGGCCTCCACAACCGCACAGCGCGCGAGGCGCGGCGAGCAGCTGGCGTTGTGGCGTAGCGCCGAGCGTGAGCCGATCGGCGCCGCTGCAGTCCTGTTGCCCGGGTTTGCAGCCGCTCTGGCCGATTCGATTCCGGCGCTGCTCGCGCCGATCCTGAGTGCGGCGCCGCTGCGCCACATGCTGACTCCCGGTGGCCAGCGCATGTCGGTGGCGATGAGCAACTGTGGTGCCGTCGGCTGGGTCAGCGATCGCAGTGGCTACCGCTACAGCCCGATCGATCCAGACAGCGGCCGGCCCTGGCCGGCGATGCCCGGGTCGCTGCAGGGGCTCGCGCAGCGCGCGGCGCGGGCCGCCGGATTCGCGGAGTTTTTCCCCGACGCCTGCCTGATCAACTACTACGCGCCCGGCACACGCCTGAGCCTGCATCAGGACCGCAACGAGCGCGATCTGACGGCGCCGGTCGTGTCCGTTTCGCTCGGATTGCCCGCGACCTTTCTGTTCGGTGGCGAGCGTCGACGCGATCCCACGCGGCGCATCCCGCTCAGCCACGGCGATGTGGTGGTCTGGGGTGGAGCTCAGCGCCTTGCCTTCCACGGGGTCGCCGCGCTGCGGGCCGGCGAGCATCCCGCTACCGGCTGCTGTCGCATCAACCTGACGTTCCGGCACGCGCTGTAGCGGGAAGGGGGCACCGGTCAGGCCGCGCGGGGCGCGGATCACGCCGCAGAGCGCATCAGTCCCGTTATAATTTGCTTCTCCTTTATAATTTCGCGCACCCCACTTCGACCTCACTGAGATCGGTTTAATCGTGGATATCAAACAAGCCGCCAAGCAAGACTCGCTGTTCATCAATGTCTTCAGTCTGGTCATCGGCATCCTGGTCGCGATTGCGGTGCTGTTATTCGCGCTGTCACGCGCCGTGGCCGGCCGAACTCAGGACGTCCAGGTCTACGACGATTCGAACTACGTGGCGAGCGTGACGCAGCGCACCGCGCCGTTCGCACGCGAGGCCATCGCCGGCCATAACAATGCCGCGCTCGCGATCCAAGCACCCGCGGGCGCGGGGCCGTCGCTGGCGCTGCCCGTGCCGGCGAACGGTAAGGAATTGTTCGAGCAGGTGTGCAAGACCTGTCATGGTCCCGGTCTCGTAGGCGCGCCGAAGGCCGGGGACAGGACCGCTTGGGCGTCCGCGATCGCTGAAGGCAAGCCCACTTTGTATCAGCACGCTCTCGACGGCTACACCGGCAAGACCGGAACGATGCCGCCGCACGGTGGCCGCACCGACCTGCCCGACGCCCTGATCAAGCAGGGCGTCGATTACATGCTGTCTCTCGTGGGTCATTGAGGGAGGCTGCTCTCGCTGCCGAGCGCCGCCGGCCGGCGTGTCTGGATCGCCTCGGCCATATGTCCCGCCTCGATGGTGTCGCTGCCCGCCAGATCTGCGATCGTGCGGCCGATGGCCAGCAGCCGTTGCACGGTCCGCGCCGACAGCGCCAGCTTCTGACAGCTGCGCCGTAACAGCACGCCGGCCTCGAACGACAGGCGGACGCAGCGCTGCAGCTGCGCGGGCGACAGCCACGCGCACGGCGCTCCCGAGCAGCCGATGCGATAGGCGCGCGCCGCCTGCACCTGCTGTACGAGCTGCGCCTGGCACTCGGCCTGCTCCTCGAGCCGCGGCGGCTCGACCCGCGGCAGCTCGCCGATCGCACGCCCGCGCGCCTCGGTTGTGGCGGCCTCGAGATGCGCGATCGCGGCCAGCTCCTCGGCGGGCAGGCGCGGCACTTCGATGCGCATGTCGATACGGTCCAGCAGCGGACCCGAAAGGCGCTGCCGATAGCGGGCGACCTGCGCCGGGGTGCAGCGGCATGCCTGCAGCAGGTCCCCGAGGTAGCCGCAGGGGCACGGATTCATCGCGGCAATCAGCTGGAAGCGCGCCGGCAGCGTGAGGGAGCGCGCCGATCGGGAGAGCGTGATGTATCCAGCCTCGAGCGGCTCGCGCAGCGCCTCCAGCACCCGCCGGTCAAACTCGGTTAGCTCGTCGAGAAACAGCACGCCATGGTGCGCCAGACTGATCTCGCCCGGGTAGATCACCGAGCCTCCGCCGACGATCGCGCGCGTCGAGGCCGTGTGGTGCGGAGCGCGAAACGGGCGCCGAGTCCAGCGCCGCGGATCGAGCTGCAGTCCCGCGAGCGCGGCGATGCTGGCGACCTCGAGCGCCTCGGCGTGCGACAACGAGGGCAGCAGCAGCGGCAAGCAACCGGCGAGCAGGCTTTTGCCGCCGCCCGGTGGCCCAATCAACAGGATAGCGTATACTCCGGACCCTCGCAGGAGGTATCCGGTATGACCGTCGCGTACAGCTACATCCGCTTCTCAAGCGCCGCTCAGGCCGAAGGTGACAGCCTGCGCCGGCAGACGCAGCTAGCCGAAGAGTACGCCCGCCGGCACGGTCTGACGTTCGACACGGAACTCAATCTGAAGGACCTGGGGGTGTCCGCCTTCAGGGGCGATAACGTCGCCGTGGGCGCCCTCGGGGGGTTCCTGAAGGCGATCAGCGAC
>JASHTF010000205.1 GCA_030040715.1 Gammaproteobacteria bacterium
GCAGGTCGGCGGGTGTGCCCTCGGCGACCACCGCGCCCTCGGACAGCAGATAGCTGTAGTCGGCGAGCACATTCATCTCGCGCACGTCGTGTGAGACCACGATGCTGGTAAGGTGCAGCGTGCGGTTGAGCGACTCGATCAGCCGCGCGATCACGCCCATCGAGATCGGATCGAGTCCGACGAACGGCTCGTCGTAGATCAGCAGCTCCGGATCCATGACGATCGCGCGGGCCAGAGCGACGCGCCGGGCCATGCCGCCCGACAACTCGGCCGGCATCAGCTCGGCGGCGCCCCGCAGCCCGACTGCCTGCAGCTTCATCAGCACCAGTGCACGCAGTACCGATTCCGGCAAGCGTGCGTGCTCGCGCACCGGAAAAGCGACGTTCTCGAACACCGACATATCCGTGAGCAGCGCGCCGTTTTGGAACAGCATGCCGACACGCAGGCGCAGCGCGTACAAGCGCTCGCGTGACAGGGCACCGACGTCCGAACCGAACAACTGCACCCGGCCGCTGTCCGCGAGCACCTGTCCCATGATGAGCCGCAGCAGGGTGGTCTTACCGGTCCCGCTCGGGCCCATGATCGCGGTAATGGTCCCGCGGCGCACCGTCAGGCTCAGGCCGTCGAAGACCTTGTGCCCACCGATGGCGTAGTGCGCGCCGCGCACCTCGACGACCGGTTCCTGCGCGGCGAGCTCGCGAGCTGCGGCGATCACGCGGCCTGCTGTTCCATACCCGGTTGGAAGCCTCCAGTGCGCGCCAGCCCGTTGAGGTGCGCCCACTTATGAAACTCCCCCTGTCCCGCAGCGACGTTGCCGCTCTTACCGCCCCAGGCGGCGAGCGCGTACTCCTGCAGCGCACGACCATAGCTGAACGATAGCTGCCACGGCAGCGGCTTGATGCGATTCATCAGCGAGAGATGCAGCGTGGCTTCCGCCGGGCTCTGGCCACCTGACAGAAAGGCAATGGCGGGCACGGCCGCGGGCACCTGGCGCTTGAGACACCGGATCGTGGCCGTGGCCACCTGCTCGGGCGTAGCCTGCACCGGGCATTTCTTGCCCGAGATGACCATGTTGGGCTTGAGGATCATGCCGGTGAGCTCGATGCGTGCCAGCCGCAGCTGCTCGAACACCGCCTCCAGCACCGTGTCGGTCACCTGCTCGCAGCGCTCGAGCGTATGCGACCCATCCATCAATACCTCCGGCTCGACGATCGGCACGATGTCCTGTTCCTGACAGAGCGCCGCGTAGCGTGCCAGGGCCTGCGCATTGGCCTCGATCGCCCCACGTGTCGGGATGTCCTGGTCGATGTCGATGACACCACGCCACTTGGCGAAGCGGGCACCGAGCTTGGCGTACTCGGTGAAGCGCTCGCGCAGCCCATCGAGCCCCTCGGTGATGGTCTCGCCCGGGTACAGCGCCAACGGCTTGGCGCCCTTGTCAACCTTGATGCCGGGGACGATCCCATGGTCGGCCAGATAGCGCGCAAACGGGACGCCCTCGCGCGTCTTCTGCCGAATCGTCTCGTCGTACATGATCACACCGCCGATCCACTGGCCGACGCCGGGGGTGGTGAACAGCATCTCCCGGTACGCGCGGCGATGCTCCTCGGTCGACTCCAGCTGAATCGCGTCAAAGCGCTTCTTGATCGTGCCGGTGCTTTCATCAGCGGCCAATATGCCCTTGCCCTGCGCCACGATGGCGGCGGCAACGCGTTCGAGCTCGGTTAGGTTCATGGCTTTCACCCTCAGAAGTGAGGTGCGCAGAAGTTAAGTCAGGCGCGAAGGATAGCAAAGCCCCCCGGACGGCTTTTCACGGCCGACATATAGCACTAAAATAGTCCCAGTTTTGGGGAACTCCATGCTGCGCATCAGCAAGCTCACCGACTACGCCACCGTCATCCTGGCGCATCTGGCCGCCGAGCCCGAGCGGCGCTTCACCGCCGCACAGATCGCGAGCGATACCGGCCTGGCCGCCCCCACCGTCTCCAAGCTCCTGAAGCAGCTGCATCGTACCGGACTGGTGCAGTCGACCCGGGGGCTGCACGGGGGGTACCTGCTCGCCCGTCCCGCCAGCCAGATCACGGCGGTGCACATACTGGATGCGCTCGAGGGACCGGTGGCGCTCACCGAGTGTTCGGGTGTCGCGAGCCAGTGCTGCATCGAGCAGACCTGTGCCGTGGGCCGCGCCTGGCAGCGCGTGAACCGAGCCATTCGCCGCTCGCTGCAGGAAATCACCCTGCTCGAGCTCATGGGACTGGGGGGGCGCGCCAACCGACCTTCGACCCTCGATCAGGGCCTGCCCCTTCATCCGGGCCTGCGCGTCGATCCAGCCACCCTCGACCCAGGCAGCTCGCCACTCGAGCCCGTCGCAAGCGCTCGGATCGAGTCGGTGACCCCGGTCAAACCGCCGCGGACTTTGAAGCGCGAACCGCTGTGAGGCCGCGATGAGCAAGAACCCGGCCAGCGTGAACGATCTGAACAGCCTCGTTGGGCGCGCCTATCGACACGGCTTCGTCACCGATATCGACGCCGATACGGTACCACCGGGGCTCGACGAGAGCGTGATCCGCTTGATCTCGCGCAAGAAGAGCGAGCCGCAATTTCTGCTCGACTGGCGCCTGCGGGCGCTCGCGCACTGGCGCGAGATGCGTGAGCCGCATTGGGCTCAGCTGCACTATCCGCCGATCGACTATCAGGCGATCTCCTACTACTCGGCCCCCAAGCAGCGCACCGACGGCCCCAAGAGCCTCGCCGAGGTCGACCCGAAGCTGCTCGCCACCTACGACAAGCTCGGGGTGCCGCTGCACGAGCGCGCGCGCCTCGCCGGCGTTGCGGTCGATGCGGTGTTCGACAGTGTCTCGGTGGCGACGACGTTCAAGGAGCGCCTGGCGGCGGCCGGGGTGATTTTCTGCCCGTTCTCGGAGGCGGTGCAGCAGCACCCGCAGCTGGTCGAGCGCTATCTCGGTTCGGTCGTGCCCTATTCCGACAACTTCTACGCCACGCTCAACTCGGCGGTATTCACCGACGGCTCGTTCGTGTACGTGCCGCCGGGCGTGCGCTGTCCGATGGAGCTGTCGACCTACTTTCGCATCAACGCCATCAAGACCGGGCAGTTCGAGCGCACGTTGATCATCGCCGACGAGGGCAGCTACGTATCCTATCTCGAGGGCTGCAGTGCCCCGCAGCGCGATGAGAACCAGCTGCACGCGGCGGTCGTGGAGCTGGTGGCGCTGGACGACGCGCAGATCAAGTATTCCACCGTGCAGAACTGGTATCCGGGCGACGAGCAGGGCCGCGGCGGCATCTACAACTTCGTCACCAAGCGCGGCGACTGTCGCGGACGCAACTCGCGCATCTCCTGGACGCAGGTCGAGACCGGCTCGGCGATCACCTGGAAGTATCCGAGCTGCCTGCTGCGCGGTGACGGCGCGATCGGTGAGTTCTACTCGGTCGCGACCACCAACAACTACCAGCAGGCCGACACCGGCACCAAGATGATCCACATCGGCACCAACACGCGCAGCACCATCATCTCCAAGGGCATCTCGGCCGGTCACGGACAGAATGCCTATCGCGGTCTGGTGAAGATCATGCCCAACGCGGTGGGCGCGCGTAATTTTACCCAATGCGACTCGCTGCTGATCGGCAAGCACTGCGGCGCGCACACGTTTCCCTATATCGAGACGCGCAATCCCACCGCAACCGTGGAGCACGAAGCGAGCACCTCGCGCATCAGCGAGGAGCAGCTGTTCTACTGTCTGCAGCGCGGTGTCAGCACCGAGGACGCCGTCAATATGATCGTCAGCGGCTTTTGCCGCCCGGTGTTCAAGGAGCTGCCGATGGAATTCGCCGTAGAAGCGCAGAAGCTGCTGGCCGTCAGCCTCGAGGGAGCGGTGGCATGAGTGACGCGCGTCCCGTCACCGCGCCGATCGAGCGCAACGCGGCGCTCGCCGCAGACGCGCCGCCCGTGCTCGAGGTACGCGATCTGCACGTCAAGGTCGGCGGCCAGCTGGTCCTGCGCGGTATCTCTTTGGTCGTTCAGGCCGGAGAGGTGCACGCCATCATGGGTCCGAACGGCTCGGGCAAAAGCACGCTCGCGCACGTGCTCACCGGCCGACCCGGCTATGAGATCGTGTCCGGCAGCGCGCTGTTTGAGGGCCAGGATCTGTTTGCGCTGGCGCCAGAGCAGCGCGCCCGCGCGGGGCTGTTCCTCGGTTTCCAGTATCCCGTCGAGATTCCGGGCGTCAATAACGCCTACCTGCTCAAGGCCGCGCTGAACGCCGCGCGCCGCGAGCGCGGGCTGACCGAGCTCGATGCCTTCGAGTTCCTCGCTCTGGTGCGCGCCAAGATGCAGCTCATGCGCATCGACGAGAGCTTCCTCGGGCGGGGCGTGAACGAAGGGTTCTCGGGTGGCGAGCGCAAGCGCAACGAGATCCTGCAGATGCTGGTGCTCGAGCCGAAGCTCGCACTGCTCGATGAGACCGACTCCGGACTCGATATCGACGCGCTCAAGCTGGTAGCGAGCGGCGTCAACTCGCTGCGCGCTCCGTCACGCTCCATCGTGCTGGTCACGCACTACCAAAGGCTGCTGGACTATGTAGTTCCCGATCACGTCCACGTGCTCGCTCACGGGCGTATCGTGCGCAGCGGTGATCGCACGCTCGCACTCGAGCTCGAGCGACGCGGCTACGATTGGGTCGGCGGCGAAGCCGTCGTCGCCTGAGGCAACCGAGGCACGAGGCACGCATGGCCGTTCGAGCTCAACGTCGCGCTCAGACTGGACCGCTCGAGCGTATCCTGGCCGACTTCGAGACCGTGGCGGCACATCTGCCCGAGAGCATCGTGGCGCGCGCCGCACGGCGCCGCGCCGCCGAGCAGCTGCGTCAGCTCGGCTGGCCGAGCCACGACGAACAGTGGCGCTACTTCAGTTTGCGTGCGCTCGATCGGTTGGGCACATTTATCCCGGCCGGGGCGGTGACTGGCAGCGCTTCCGCGGCTGTGGCACCGGTGGCGTCGCAGGAGCTCGCGCAGCAGGAGCGTGCGCAGCAGGAGCTCGTGCTACAGGAGCTCGCGCTGCCGCCGAGCTTGCCCGGCTTCGAGCGGCGAGTCTACGTTGACGGTATGCAATTCAGCGGCGACGCCATGCCGATCCAGCCGCGAGCGCTCGAACCGTCGTGGCTGCCCGAGCAACGTCTGGGGTTCCTGGGCGACATGTTCGCGGTGGATGCGGCGGTGCTGCGCGTCAGCGGGGCGGCCGCGATCGAGCTGGTGTTTGTGACCAGCGCGCGCGCCAGCGGTACGGCAGTCTATCCGCGACTGCGGCTGGAGCTCGCGGCGGACAGCCGGGTGACACTGGTCGAGCGCCACCTCGGGGAACCACCGGCACTCACGCTGGTGTGCGCCACCGTGACCGCAGAGCTCGCGCGCGGCGCGCAGCTCACGCATTACCGTCTGCAGCAGTGCGGTCGGACGACGCTGTTCTGCGACACGCTCACGGCGCGGTTGCACGATGAGGCGCACTATCGCGTGCGGCAGGTCGCGGTCGGTGCCTCCGCCGGGCGCACCAGCGCCCGCGTCCGACTCGCCGGAGCGGCTGCTGTCGCGAGCTGGCATGCCCTCGCCGTCGGCCGTGCCGAGCAGGTGCACGATTGCATGCTGAAGGTCGAGCTGGCGGCGCCCCGGTCGCGCAGTGACGAGGTATTTCGCGGCATCGCCGATGAGCGCGCGCGCGTGGCCTTCAGCGGCCACATTCATGTCGAGCCTTCAGCCCCGGGCGCCGAGGCGCGCCAGTCGCTGCGCGGGCTCATCGAAGGCGAGGGCGAGGTGGATCTGAGACCGCGGCTGGAGATCAATACCGACGACGTGAGCGCGCAGCATGGCGCGACGACCGGCCGCCTCGACGACGCGCTGCTGTTCTACCTGCTCTCGCGCGGCATCGACCCCCCCACCGCGCGCGCGCTGCTGAAGTGGGCATTCCTGAGCGACGTGCTGCGGCACATCGAGATAGCGCAGTTGCGCACGGAGGCCGAACGCAGCGCCGCAGGGCAACTGCAGGACGTCCTCGCGGTCGGAGCCGTCGGATGAGCCGCGCGGTCCCGGCGCAGTCGATCCAAACCCGGCCCATCGAGGCGCAGGCAGGCGAGGCGCAGGCGGGCGAGACGCGGACAGGCGAGACGCGGACAGACGAGGCGCAGGCCCCCGATTCGCCGCTCGACGAGGCGCAGGTGCGCGCCGACTTTCCGATCCTCGGGCGTCTCGTCAACGGCCGCCGTCTGGTGTATCTCGACAGCGCCGCCTCCTCACAGCGCCCCCGGCCGGTGCTGCAGGCGGTCGAGCGC
>JASHTF010000206.1 GCA_030040715.1 Gammaproteobacteria bacterium
GAGGCCATCGTGCTGGTCTGGGGGCTGGCCGTCGCGATCGCGCAGCTGGCACCGGGCGAGGCGGGCAAGCCGATTCGTCGGATTGCTACCACCTACGTCGACGTGTTTCGCGGCCTGCCCGCCATCATCACCTTGTATCTGATCGCCTTTGGTATCCCGCTGACCGGCCTGCCGATCGTCAAGGACCTGTCGCAGCAGTCGTTTGTGATCCTGGCACTGGTATTGAGCTCCGGTGCCTACGTCGCCGAGAATTACCGCGCCGGTATTGTCGGAATCCACTGGAGTCAG
Organism: Gammaproteobacteria bacterium; assembly: GCA_030040715.1. Lineage (GTDB taxonomy): Bacteria > Pseudomonadota > Gammaproteobacteria > Steroidobacterales > Steroidobacteraceae > FEN-1191. The sequence continues at coordinate 289 of JASHTF010000206.1, forward strand.
GCCGCCGCGGCACGCTCCCTGGGGCTCTCGCATCTGCAGACATTACGCTATGTCGTCATCCCGCAGGGCGTGCGGCACATCATTCCGCCACTGCTGAACAGCTTCATCGGCTTGCAGAAGGACACGGCGCTCGTGAACGTGGTCGGTGCGGTCGATGCCTTCAACCAGGCGATGATAATCGCGAGCAATCACTACAATCTGTCCGCGGTCACCATCGTCGCGATCCTGTTCGTGCTCATCACGATCCCGCAGGCGCGCTTCGTCGAGCGGCTGATCGCGCGCGATCGACGGCGGTTACGCGCCGTCGCGGCTTGAAGGGACCGCGCACTCGTGGCACTGCTCGAGATCTGCCATATCAGGAAATCCTTCGGCGGTCAGCCGGTGCTCGACGACGTAAGCCTTGAAGTCGAGGAGCACCAGGTGGTTTGTCTGATCGGACCATCGGGCTCGGGAAAATCGACGCTGCTTCGCTGCGTTAACGGACTCGAGGAGATCGACGCCGGCGAGATTCGCATGCACGGTGACCGGATCACCGGTCCGGGCGTCGACGTCGATGCACTGCGACGCGATGTCGGCATCGTATTTCAGAGCTTCAACCTGTTCCCACATATGAGCGTCCTCGAGAACGTCACGCTCGCTCCGATCCGCGTGCTGCGACAGCAGCGCGCCGCCGCCGAGGGCAATGCCCGTCAGCTGCTCAGGCGCATCGGCCTTGACGATAAGGCGGGCGAATACCCGGACCGCCTCTCCGGCGGCCAGCAGCAGCGCGTCGCCATCGTGCGGGCGCTGGCGATGGATCCGATGGTGCTATTGCTGGACGAAATCACCTCAGCACTCGATCCCGAGCTGGTCGCCGAGGTACTGCAGATCGTGCGGGAGCTGGCGCGCGACGGCATGACGATGCTGCTCGCGACCCACGAGATGGGGTTTGCGCGCGAGGTCGCCAATAAGGTGTGTTTCCTGTGCGACGGCCGCATCCATGAGGCGGGCACTCCGGAGCAGATCTTTGGCGCGCCGAAGAACGAGCGCACCCAGGCGTTCGTGCGGCGCATCGCCGAGGCAGGGCGGCTGTGACGCGGCTGGTTGATCTGCCTCGCTATGAGCTGGTGCCTCGGCCGACGCTGCTGCAGAGCCTGCAGCGCACCGAAGCTGCGCTGCGGCGTCCGGGGCTGTTCGTCAAGCGCGACGATCTGATGGCGATCGCTATGGGCGGCAACAAGCTTCGGAGTCTCGAGTACTGGCTGGGCGCGGCCCAGCAAATGAAGGCGGACATCGTGTTGGTCGCGGGCACCGCGCTGTCAAACCTGTGTCGGCTGACGGCTGCTGCAGCCTCCATGGCGGGCTTTGAATGCGTCGTTTTTCACAACGCGCCGGATGACGCCAGCGCCCGCCGTGCCAGTTTTTTGAATCGCATCTTCGGCGCGTCGGTACGCTACCTCGGCCCGATCGACGAGCACCAGCGTGCGCAGGCGGTCGAGGCGGCGGCCGTGGACCTGGCGCGTCAAGGCCGCAGGCCCTATATCGTCGGTGACCCGGCGCTTGGTGCGCTCGGCTACCTGCGTGCCGCCGAAGAGCTCAGCGAGCAGTGCCGCGAGCTCAGGAGGCCGATCCGCCACGTGTTTCTGCCGGGCTCCATGGGAACGACCGAGGCCGGATTCATTCTCGGCAACGCTCTGCTCGGGTACCCGTTTGAGGTCCATCTCGTCAGCGTCGAGTATCAGGAGGCCGAGCTTCGCGAGCGAGTGCGAAAAATCTATGATTCGGCCGCAGCGCTGATCGGGATTGACGGAGTGCGATTCGATGGAGCTCGCGTCCGCTGTCACATGGGTTTTCGCGGCGCTGGCTACGCGCTTCCGACGCGCGCGGCGGAACGAGCCATCCTCACCTTCGCGCGTGCCGAAGGTCTGCTGCTGGAGCCTATTTACAGCGCCAAGACCTTCGCGTGCTTTCTGGACCTGGCACGCCGCGGCGCGCTCCCCGCCGCCGAGCCCATGTGCGTCATTCACACCGGTGGGGTGCCATCACTGTTTGGCCAGTTCGAGTCGTTTCGGGATCTGGCGCTCGATCCGCCCTAATCGGGCTCTGGATCCATCGGCATGCCGGTAATCTTCGCGTACAGGCGTCGCATGATCCCGGTGTCCGGCAACGACAGCTTCTCGATCTCGTCCCACAGCTCGGCAGCTTGGTCCATCGATCGGATATTTCTGAAGGTCGTGCAGGTGAACATGTGATCGACTCGCCGGTGCCAGAGCACGAACACGCTCTCCAGCGGCTCGACGAAGTGCATCCGTCTGCTGCCCGGGCTCTTGGTTAGCGTCCGCGCCAGTGCCGCGACGGACGGCGGCAGTGAGCTGATCAGCGCCCCGAGCGCGTTGTTATCGTCCACGGACGCGCGTTGGCTCACCACCCCCGGCTCCAGCTCGCCTGAACTCGTCATCGGCTCCTCGTACTGGGCGGTCCGATGGCCGCGCAGCTTAGCGCCGATGATCGGGAGTGTCACTGCGCGGGGCGGACGGGCACAGGAGCTGAGCTGTTACTGCACGCTCTGCGCTGGAGACCGGCAACTGTCCATCGAGGAACGCGCGCATCGCGCGTGTCCGCTGAGCAAATAGGCGCAGCGATCGTTGGACTGGCTCTCGACCCCGGTCAAGCGGCATCGCCACCGCCGTCAGTCGGCAGCGCAAGACTCCCACTTTCCTTCTGGGCCGGCGACCCACTGACCGGTATCGCGGATGACACCGTCCTCCCCGAAATGGTCGACTCGCAGCACCGGTCTGCCTCGGTCTCGGGACTGTGGCAGAGGCATCTCAGCGATGAACAGCCAGCCGCGCCCGACATCGTCCAGCCAGCAGGCCCACGAGTGTCCGGTGTGATCGGCATACTCGGCCAGGCGCTGCAGCACGGGTGGCAGGCTGGCGCGATCGCAAATCTCGTACGTGCCCTCAGGCACGATCCCGCGGCTCTGTACCAGCTCACGCAGCAGCACATCGACGTTCGATGGGTGCTTGATGGCCCGCAGCGTCATCGTGTGCATGGCCCCGCAGCTTATGAGGTAGCAGGCGGCGGGACCGTGACCTGTATCTCACGGCGCATTACATAAGCCGACAAAAGTTGCTACCGGCCCGCCGGGGTGCATGAAGTCAAACTCGCGCGTGCAGCCGCAGGCCGGAGGATCAGAGGCGCGATCGCATCGAGCGAGAATCAGATTTCCGCGTGCAGCCGGATGGCGAAAATAGAGACCGGCCCCCGGGCCCGATTAGCACCGGGATCGACGAAATTCTGATAGTCGATCGTGCCATGTATGCTCTGCCACACGGCGAAATCATAATAGGTCTCCAACGCCTTCTCCGGTCCATAGCTCAGCGCGCCGTCGCCAAGCTCTATACCCAAGCCACCCGCGCTTAGGAATTTCTGATTGGCTTGCGACAGGCCGCTGACCACGGCGCCGAATCCGACCGTGTCGTCAGGGCGGCTCCATCGGTAACCCTTGACGCTCACACCCAATGAGGCCGACCAGTTCGCATCCGAATATTCCAGCGCCTGTGTCTGACCATCATTCCAGCCGAGTCGCGAAAACACGCCGATGCTCTTGTTGATCTCCTGTTCCCAGTTCAGACCGAAGCCGTAGGCGCAGTGGTATTTCTGCGCCGGTGCGATGTCCGCGCCCGGGCCCTGCGCCAAGAGAATGGGGGTCGCCGCGTCATAGGTATCGATGTTGGCGTGATTGAGCCAGGCGAGAAAGCGTATCGCACCCGCATGGGCGTCGATGGAATAGCGCCGCTCGAATTCCGTCGCCATTGAATAGGATTTGAAAATCGGGGCAAAACTGCCGCGCGCGGGCCAGGTCAGAAACTGATCTTCGCCACCGTTGCCGGAGCCGACGTTACCGGCATTGACGTAAGCCGGCATCTCGAAGAATCCGTAGCGCCAGGTCCAGTCCTGCTGATTCAGCTCGGCAGTCGCTCCGAGGCTGTAGCCGATCGTGTCCTGTCCGAAATCCCAGGTGAGATTGGCCACCATAGCCCAGTTCATGAACTGCGTCCGTGGATCGCCGGCGTAGGCATTGCGGTCGAATACGTCCAGAAAACTCATCCTCCCCACGGTAAACGTCAGCCGAGCAATGTCCTGTTTTCCCGCCAGCGCAAGCGGCCCGTCGGCCACGTCCTCCTGCTCGCCCCCAAAGCCGATGGTCTCGCGCAGCAACAGGCGCGAAAACATCAGGTTGGGAGTCTGTGTGCCGGCCCGGAACGATTCCGCGTTGGGAAAGGCAAGCAGCCCAAGCGTGTCGCTCAGGCCGTAACCCTGCCACATCATTCCATCGACGTAGAGCTCCCCGCCGCGCCAGAGCCGCACGCCGGCCGTCAGGTCGACGGAGACCGTTTCTTTGGCCTGGCCGCCGTCATACAAGCTGTGTGGACCGGAATAGGCCGCGGGAAAAGGCAGCGCGGCCTGATAGATGTCGGTGTTCTGGGCGTGCCAGTTCCAATTGGCCGGCGGCTGCCCGTCCGCGGGCTGCTCGGTGTCCGACTCGAGATCGGTAGCGGCTGCGACGGGGACAGCGGTGTCCGCGGATGGGCCTTCCGCCACGGCCCAGGGACTGGCGAGCCAAGCGCATGAGATAACCAGACCAGTTGAGCAGAGCTTTTTCAGGTGACTGTGCGGCATGATCGTTTGGGGCCGTCGAGCTGCCCCGGCCTGCCGTCGAGGTACGACGGTGAAGGCTCGAGCCGCATCAACGACCTTCGAAACAGCGACGCGGACTTACGGTCGCACTATACAATACCCCCTGGGGTATTATATAGGGGTACTCCTATGGAGTTCATCCGCATGTCACATACGCATACCGAAGAGGAGCGGGAGCAGTTGCGCCGACGCGTTCATCGCCTGCGCGGGCAGGTGAACGCGATCGAGCGGGCGCTGGATGCGCAAGCCGACTGCGCCGAGGTGATTGCGCTGGTAGCGTCCGTCCGCGGGGCGGCGAATGGTCTCATGGCGGAATTGCTGGAGGACCACATACGCATGCACGTTTCGGATCCGGACCGTGACCGGGATCGCGATCGCGCCCGTGGCGCCAAAAAACTGATCGATGTGGTGCAGACCTATTTGAAGTAAGTTTGGCTGCGTCGAGTCCAGGTGAAAACCCGCGCCCGCCGTTGGGCATAGGCGCGCATTCGATCCGGCTGTCTCAGGCCGGTCGCATTCGCCGGTCTATGCAGGCGCCGTCTGACAGCGGCAGTAGCCGGGATGCTGTCCGTTGCGACCGCACAGCTCGATGCCGCCGCTGCACGGGTTAAGGGACAATAAGTCGGTCCGGCGCAAGGGCGGCGCTGGCAATCTGCGCCGGCGCCGTTTCAGTGCCCGGCGAGTGGATCCCGGACTGCCCAGCCGTGTTCGGGGCTTCTCTCGACTATTGGATTTCGGCCGGCCCTTCGGATCCGGAGATACCTCTTCATCATCTCAAGGGCGCCCCGGTCGCCGCGCGTGGCGGCATCCAGTAGCGCGTCGAAGGGGTGCCACCGAGACTTCTGGTCCTCAGCCATCATTGCATCCGAAGCCCCTGCGAAGAGCAGGGTGGTGTTTCTCGCGTACCGAAATTACGCCTCTGCTGCTTCCCGATGATGCGTGCTGTGTCTAACTTTTCGGGATGGGCGGAAAACGCAGCCCAAACGCGGTCACGAGCGCGGCGGCAAGCGCCGCCTTAGGGGCTCGCGGGCAGCCACTTGCCGAAACCGCTGACCCGGTTGTCACCGCCGCCAGACTGACTTTGTCACGGCGAGCCTCCTAGACTCTAAATCGAGCGGGAGCGCCTGGAGGCAAATTGGTGCGGATCATCGGCTGGATTGCGGCGTATTGCTTTTTATCCTGTCTCGCAGCCCCGCTGATAGGCAGCTTCTGCCGCTATGGCCTCGGTGCACGGGCAGCAGTATCCAACGAAGCCAAGCGCCTTCATAGGGTTAGCGTCTCACATACCGATCGCCATTCCGTCTCCCGTTCCTCGTAGGAGAGCCCGCCTGCGGCGGTGCTGTCGTCAGAGCCGAGCGGGGTACTGCCGTTGTTCGACACGACAAAGTCGTCGTAGGTGCCGGCGGGGACATGGCGTAGTCGTAGGTCGTGGTTTGGGGCAGCGCCGATCGGGGCGAGCAGAGACACGGTCGCACGGCCCGCATTGTCATTCTCCGGCTACCTATAAGAGCTTGATTTTGTGGCGGAGAGGGCGAGATTCGAACTCGCGAGCCCCGTAAAGGGCTGCCGGTTTTCAAGACCGGTGCATTCAACCGCTCTGCCACCTCTCCGTCTCGAGATTTCCTCAGCGATCGGCGTCGGTAAGGAGCAGTTTACACGCACAGCCGTGCGGCACGGTCGCTGGCTCCGTCGTGCACCGGCGACGTCGAGATCACGCTGAGGTTGACTGGACGCAGCTGACGGTCTGCTGTGCGGTCAACCTCGGAACGCCGCCTATTGGGTCGGCGGGGTCGCTCCACCTGCCGGCGGCGTGGGCGGATTCGGCATCGGCGCGGCAGGCGCAATGCCGGGCGGTGGGGCCATCGGTGGTCGACCATAGACCCCCGGGCGCCCGTGCCAATGCATGCCACCGTGCATACCGTGCATACCACGATGATGGCCGTGAGCAGCCGCGAAGATGGCCGCAAGAATGACCAGCGCGGCCAGCGTGTAAGCCCAGAAGCTGAGGTACCTGCCAAAGGTTCTCAGGGTGCCTTCCGAGCGCAAGGAAAGAAAGCCTACGAAGTAGCCGGCAATCGTCAGCATGGTCGCCGGAATCAGTGCCAGTAAGTAAATCATCGGATCCCCCTTCGCCGCAGCCTCTTATTGTGATCCCGGTTCCGCCCGCTGGCGAGCTCGGTGATCCTGGATGCCATCGTCCGCCGCTGCAGCCGCTGCGTCGATTTGGAACCACTCGACGTCGTGCAATCGCGCGGCTGCCTCCTCAGGCCCGCTTGTGGCACACGGCTTCAATGTTGTTGCCGTCGGGATCGAAGACGAACGCGCCGTAGTAGTTCTGGTGATAGTGCGGTCTCAGCCCCGGCGCGCCGTTGTCCTTGCCGCCGGCATTCAACGCCGCGCGGTAGAACTGATCGACAAGCACCCGGCTTTCCGCAGTGAATGCGACGTGAAGGCCCGAGCTCGGTGACCCATGCTGACCGATCCAAAAGAACGCCTTGTTCGCAACGCCGAAGCCGGCATGCGCGCCCGCGCCCGTTTGCTCCGCCGTCACCTCCATGATCAGCTCAATTCCGAGCGGTCTCAATGCCGCCGCATAGAACGCCTTGGATTTGCTCAGATCAGAGACCGTAAAACCGGTGTGGTCGATCATCTTGTCTCCCGCTTCCGATCGAGCGGCGGTTGTCACGCTGCGATCCCGAGCTGCAACAGTAGGCCAAAACGGTGCCCTGCTTCCAGGGCGGCCACGCTAGTGACCGCTATTTCCGCTGCTATCGCCAGCACGTTACAGGCGTAAGCGTTACATGTATCAAGATTGAAACGCCC
>JASHTF010000207.1 GCA_030040715.1 Gammaproteobacteria bacterium
CCTGCCGGTCGCCATGCCGACCGCCTCGATGATCTGGTTGATATCGGCGTCCTTGAAGTTCGGCGTGATGCGCTGCGTGCTGCCGGGCTGCGCGGCGAGCGCCCAGCCGCCAGCCACCCACAGCACCAGGGCCACGGCAACATGCCGTATCCGGCCGGCCATCCTCGGCGCTGTGATGAAGTGCTGCATCGGGCTACCCCCGTCAGAATAGCGCGGTCCGACGCCGGCTGGAATCTTGGGCACGAATCTTGGGCACTGGGTCTCTCCCGCTTGCCCGGGCACTCAAGTCGCCAGACGCCGTTCGAAGCGGCGCATGAAGGTCACCAATTCCTCGACGGCCTCGAGGCTCACCGGGTTGTACAGGCTCGCTCGGCAGCCGCCGACGGAGCGGTGGCCAGCCAGCCCGATCAGGCCATGTTCCGCTGCAGCCGTGACAAATTGCGTATCAAGGCGCGGCTCGGTCGACCGAAAGACCACGTTCATCAGTGAGCGCGACCCGTCTGCCACGGGGCAGTGAAACAGCGATGATTCGTCTATAGCTTCGTAAAGCAGAGCGGCCTTGTGGCGATTGATGTCCTCCATGGCGTCCAGACCGCCGATCTCGTCCTCCAGCCACTCCAGTACACAACCGACCACATAGATCGCAAAGATCGGCGGTGTGTTGTAGTTCGAGCGGTGCGCGATGTGTGGCCTGTAGTCCAGCATGGTCGGCAGATTCTCAGGGATGCGCTTCAGGATGTCCCGCCTGAGCGCCACGACGGTCGTACCGGCAGGTCCCAGGGTCTTCTGTGCGTGCGCGTACAGACAGCTGACAGCGCGGCAGTCGATGCGGCGCGACAGGATGTCCGAGCTCATATCCACCACCAGCGGCACGTCGACGCACGGAATGACCGGCCACTGCGTGCCCTCGATGGTGTTGTTGCTGCACAGGTGCAGGTAGCAGGTGTCGGCCCGCACCTGCAGCTGCGGCGGCAGTTGGCGATACTCAGGCCCGCTGCTGGCCGCGACCGCCACGTCGCGCCCAAGTCCGCGCGCCTCGGCGATGGCCTTGGCAGTCCAGTATCCGGTGTCGACGTAGTCGACCTTGCCGCCCGGCGATGAGAAGTTGAGCGGCACCATCGCGAACTGCAGCGAGGCGCCCCCCTGCAACAGCAGCAGCTCGAAGCTCTCGTCCAGATCAAGCAGTCGTCGCAGCCGCTGCAGGGTCTCGGCGATCAGGTGCAGCGCCGCGTCCGAGCGATGACTCAGCTCCATCACCGACATGCCGAGTCCGCGAAAATCCAGTAGCTCGGCGCGGATACGGCGCAGCACCGATAGCGGCAGAGCGCCGGGGCCCGGATAGAAATTCGTGACTCGCTTCATGCCGCGGACGCAGGGTTCCCGGCCCTGGCGAGCAGCATTTGCCGAGCGGCCTCGAGCGCGCGGTTGATCGGACCGCGCCGGTAGTCCCAGATCGGCTCGGGGCCAGGCGGATTGATAACCATGTTTGCATTGGCCTCGAACAGCTGCACTGTGCCATCGCGGCCGATGGCAAAATCGAAGCCCGCGTAATCCAGACCGAGCTGGCGGCCGATCCCAGTCAACGCCTGAAGCACCTGGGTGCCGAGCACTGCGTTCATCTCTTCAAGGAAGCGCCGCTCTTCTTGCCGATAGGCGGCGTTGCCGCTCATGGCCGAGGAGAAGTAGTGGACCTTCCAGTGCGACGAGATCGCCAGATGCAGCGGATAGAGGACACCGTCGATATACATGACGCGGTATTTGCGTGCCATGCCATCGGCCCCGCACGCGTCCAGATAGCCGATCACCAGCAGCTCGTCGCCCGGCAGCATTGCGGCTGCGGCGGGCAGATCCTCAGCACGATCGATGCGAAGGAAATGCCGGCCGGTGTGAAAGCCCGGTGAGCGCAGCAGCAGCGGAAAGCTCAGGTTTGACTCCAGCGGTGAGCGCTGCCACTGCGTCAGTGTCGCACGAGCCACGCGGCGGACCTGGGGCACCAGGACACCAGGGATCGCCGCCATGCGGGCTGCATTCGCCGCCCGGCCGGTTTGCGACACACGAGCCGGTGGATTGATCACCGGTGCCGCCGTCTGCTGTAGCAGGACTTCGGCTTGCGAGAGCGCCGTGGCGCACAGGTCGGCATCGCCGATGGCATTGAACACCAGCGCATGGGCGGGCAGCGGCCGCATCGGCGGGAAAAATTCCGTATAGAGCGCCGTCGTGGCAAAGATGCGGCTGTCGAGTATCTGTGCTGTTGGAATGTTTCCGCCGCGCGCGGATACCAGCAGCAGGACCGATGTCGGCGCGGCTCGGCCGCGATAGCGGCGGGTCGCCACCGGCTGCGCCGCAAAGCCCTTCTGCCCATGCAGCGCGGCTGCCGGCTCATCACCGAGCTGAGCAAACACACGGGCTAGGCCCTGATGAGCCTCCGCCAGCCCGGGCGTCGCCTGCAGTGCCGCCTCATAGTGCCGCCGTGCGGCATCGAACTCTCCGGTCTGGTACAGGAGGTGGCCGAGATTGACGTGTCCGACGGCGTTGTGCGGATGATGCTGGACGGCTTGCTGGTAGGCGCTGCGGGCAGCGGCGAGATGACCGCTGTCCTGCGCCAATCGGCCCAGCTCGTTCAAGGCGGTGAAATGCGTCGGGTCACGCCTCAGCACGTCGAGATAGGCCTGCTGGGCTGCGGGCCCCTCGCCTGCCCAATCCAGCTGCTGCGCATGGCGGAGCAATTGTTCGGTGCGATCGATCTCAGGTTGAGAGGTATCGTCGACGATTGGTGCGGCTCCCGAGCGGCAGGCAGAGCAGGAACGGCTTATTGTGAGCGTGCGGGTAAGGCCCTGGCTGCGCGTCGTCGCTGAGCGACGCGCCCCAGGCCGCAAGCTCCCAGCCCCAGAAGCGTGAACAGATCCACAGCACCACCGCCGCCGCCGCCGCTGCTGCCGCCACCGCTGGGGCTGCTGCTACTACTGCCGCCGCCACCACTGCTGCCGCTACTGCCGCTACCGATGCTCGACTGCAGCTCCGTGAGCGCCGCCTCCGCCTGAATAAAGCCATAGCCGGACTGGTAGTTGGGGCTCGTGGCAGCCATCGCCAGTGCGCTGCTGCGCATCGCCTGGTAGATCTGGTCAGGGGTTGCGCTGTTCTCCGCCTGTCGCAGGAGCGCGGCGATCCCCGCCGCGTGCGGGGTTGCTGCCGAGGTGCCGAAGAAGTTCGGATAGCTCGGATCGTTCTGGCACTCGCTGATCGAAGTATTAAGCAGTCCATTCGGTGGGTACTGTGAATCCGAGGCGAGCGTGAATCCGAGGAAGGTGTTGTTCACGCCGTCCGGACCGACGAAGTCGGGCTTCTGTCGATAGACCGGTGTCGACAGTCGGTCACCCGAGGTGTCGAACAGGATCGGCGCACCGCCCGAGGATGAATAGGGCTCCAGCGTCGCCGGCGTCGTACCACAGGCCGGCGTGTCGAAGTAGAAAGCAGCACCGACCGCAGCGGCGCCGGCGGCGCCGGGGTGTCCCTGCAGCGTCGGGCCATCGGGAGAGAATTGGTCGATCGTGCTGCCGAGACCGTCGTCCTCGACCGCCACGATGATGCGCCCCGGTACGGTGGTTCCATTGACTAACCCGATCTCGATGTTGATGTTCTCTTGTGGAGTGCTGTCGCTGCCGGTCGCCGGATTGGCGATGATCATGACTTGATAGGGGTCGGAGCCGATCGCATTCACTCCCGAGCAACTCGCGACGGTACCGTCATAGTTCACCAGCACATCGCTGCCGGTCGCGCCGGTCAGACAAACGTTGATCTGGCTGCTGGCACCCGGGCTGCCGGGTGAGCCGGTGACATAGGGCTGATCCCATTCGACCACGACGGCGACGAAATAACCGGGCGCGAGCGCGGGAATGGTCACCGGCAGCTCGGTCGTGTTGGTCGCGCCGGTGGTATCGAAATTGAGCAGATTCTCGTTGGCATTAGTAGTCGATGCGGTCGTGAAGCTCGGTGCCGTATTCTGGTAGGAAGGGGTCTCCTGGCCATTACCGGCGGCTGAGAAGTACGCCGCACCGTCTGCCTCGACGGCATCGATTGCCTGCGCGACCAGGCCATCCTGGAAGAACGGCTCATCGAAATAGCCAAGGTCGTCGGCGATGACCTGCGCACCGGCGCTCTGCAACGCCTCGATCCCGTTGGCGAAGTCCGCCTCGCTGACCGAACCGGTATAGAACGCGAGACTCGCGCCGGGTGCTACCACGTGCACGATCTGCAGTATCGCTCTGCCCTCGTCGGTGAACGGCAGCTCGAGAGGCTGATTGTTGGAGTCATCGAACTGGTAGTCCAGACACGGCGCCTCTTCGAGCACGTTCACGCCTGAGGGAAGAGCGCCGGTCGATACGTCGGTGGCGTAGTCAGCCGTGAAGCCATTGTAGGCATAGCCCTCCGCCCCCGAGGCCGGAACTTGGCCGTTAGAGGCCGCGTACGCGGCATAACAATTGAAGCTGTCGCTCAGCACGCCGACCGTGATCCCGGTGCCGGTGATCGAGGGGTTGTCGCTGCGGAGGATGGTGCTGCCCTGCGCGTAATCGCCTTGGGTTGCCACCGCGCCGCGCGTGTGTGCCATCGCCGCACGCATCGAGACGACCTCGGAAAGCGCTGCGGCCGCCTGAATCCGACCCATCGGTAACCACCCACCCACGTCATTGCGAAATACCGCCGCGTCCTGCAGGCCGAGATTCATCAACGCGGATTTGAGTGCCTGCGGATCGCCGCGCGTGACCGCGTCGATCGCGACCATGGTTTCCCCATTCGACCCGGAATTCCGGAACCGCGCGGCAGGGCTCAGTGCGTGCAGAGCCGAACGTGACCGCGCCAGTGCGGCGTGGCGCCACAGGTCCGCGAGCACCCCGTCGAGCTTGCTCGAGGTGGCGGTTTGAGTACCACGGATACCACTGACGTGAGGCAGCGCGCTGCCGGGGGCCACCTGGCGCTGCGTGGTTGCAGCCTGCGACACCGTGAGCGCAGAGTTCATCGCCACGGTCCAGAGTGCCAAGCAGGCAATCGCGAGCGTTCGTGACATGAATTTCGCCTCCCTGAACTCTCAGCCCGGAGTCGGGGTGAGAGCAACTCTTAGCAATGAGTGTTCACGAGCGTGCCGGCTGTCGCTATTCACCGACGGTGAGTCGTTGCACGTGGGAATGCGGCGGGCATTGCTTCATAGACCAATCCAGATGATGGATGTTCACCTGTGGAGTCCTGCGGAGCAGATATTTACAACGCACGGCTAGACTGTTTGGTTGAACCCGACGCATTTAGATTGGGAACTAGCGCTCGGAGACGACAGTATCACTGCCAATGTAAAGATCGGTAAAGATACCTTGACTGTCGTGGGTCGTTCGATCCGATTCTGCGCGCCTACGAGCTTTGCGGACTGCGATGCCGGAGCTAAAACAGGTTCTAGTCCTGCTTACCCCGGCTGCATGCAGTCAATTACCGCATCATGGCAGCGGGTTGCCTGGATCTCGGCAGGAGACGGCCGCTCCCCGATGCCGATGATGCTTCGGCGGCCTCGACAGCCGACTGCTCGACGGCGCCGGCTTCAAAAGACTGCATTCGATCGCGGATTTCTCGCGCAACTTTACTCAGATTTACATCATTGTGAATGCGACATAGCGCACTGCTGGCTGGGCACTTGCATAAGAGAATTCAGGCAGTACGCAACTGCTCTCTTATCACCAATTCAGGAGTGATTTACATGAGTATTGGTTCGATCAACGGCGCGGAGTTGGCCTACGCACAGTGGAGTCCATCGCTCAGCGTCGGTTTGGCCAACGGTGGCGGCGGCACGGTCGCTGCTGGCGAACAGTCTCAGCCGCCCGGTGGTGGGCTGTTTCAGGCTGTCATCGCGGCACTGCAGAGCGCAGGCATTGATACCTCAACTTTGTTTGACACGAGTACCGCCGGCAGTAGCTCTGCCACGAGTAGTTCCTCATCGAGCAGCGATAGCACTGCCACGAACTCCACGCAGACGGCGGCAGAGGCGTTGCAGAGCTTTCTGCAGACCCTGTTCGCCGCGCTGCAGGCGCAGACATCGAGCGCCATGACCTCATCCGGCACATCGAGCACTACTACGAGCGCTGTCGGGTCGGGCGCAACGTCCGGGGGGCCGGGCGAGCTCTCCGGCCAGCTGCAGAGCTTGATACAGACCTTGTCTGCGAGCACCACCGGCAGCGGTACCTCGAGCAGCTCGAGTACGAGTCAGGCGGTCAGCGCTCTGCAGAGCAGCTTCGACAACCTGGTTACCGCGCTCGGTGGCTCGACGAGCTCTGCCTCGCTCAGCAGCTTCCTGCAGGCCTTCGAGAGCAATCTTACGCAGGCGAACGGTAGCAGCGGCACGGTCGCTGCTGGCGGACAGCCTCTCCCGCCCGGTGGTGAGCTCCTTCAGGCCGTCGCCGCAGCGCTGCAGAGCGCAAGCGTTGGCAGCCCCACTTCGACCGACACCAACGGCAGTGGCAGCACCTCCTCGACGAGTGGTTCCTCATCGAGCAGTGGTAGCACCTCCGCGAGCTCCACGCAGACGGTGGCAGAGGCATTACAGAGCTTTCTGCAGACACTGTTTGCCGCGCTGCAAGCGCAGGTTTCGAGCAGCACCAGCTCATCGGATGCATCCGGCACTAGCACCAGCACCAGCACCAGTACAGGAACAAGCACCGGCGCTGTCGGCTCGTACTCACCGTTCGGCGGTGCCGGCCAGCTCTCGGGCGAGTTGCAGAGCCTGATTCAGACCCTGTCTGCATCGAGCACTGCCGGTAGCAGCACTGCGAGCGGCTCGAGCACCACCCAGGTCGACAGCGCACTGCAGAGCAGCTTCGACAACCTCGTCTCCGCGTTGGGTGGCTCGAGTAGCTCGGCAACGCTCAGTACTTTCCTGCAGGCCTTGCAGAGCAACCTCACGCAGGCTTCGGTGATCGGCAATATCGTCAACGCACAGGCCTGATCGCGTCGGCGCTAGCGTATGATCGATGTGTGGTCAGCGATGCTGACCGCACGACGCGAGCGCATGACGAACATCCTGCTGATTGACGACGATACCGATCTGGTTGGCCTGCTACAGGGCTACCTGTCACGTGATGGGTTCGCGGTCACCGCGGCCGAGAATGCGTTAGACGGTGTCGCTGAGGCTTTGAGCGGACGCCACGATATCGCGGTACTCGATGTCATGCTGCCGCACATGAGTGGTCTCGAGGTGCTGCGGAAGATTCGCCGCGAGAGCACACTGCCGGTGCTGATGTTGACGGCGCGAGGGGACGACGCCGACTGCGTGGCGGGTCTTGAGCTCGGTGCCGATGACTATGTCACCAAGCCTTGCACGCCACGCACGCTGGCCGCGAGGCTGCGCGCGATTCTCAGGCGCACGCTGCCTGACGGCGCCACGGAAGGCTCGGGCGGACCGCTGAGTTGCGGTGCTCTGCAGATGTGGCCACACCAGCGCCGCGCCCACTGGCAAGGAAGACCTTTGGTACTCACCAGCACTGAATTCAGTGTTCTTGAGCTACTGCTGCGGCAGGCAGGCCACCCCGTGAGTAAGGCGGAGCTGTCCGAACATGCGCTCGGGCGTCCGCTCGGCAAGCACGATCGTAGTATCGACATGCACGTGAGCAGCGTCCGCCGCAAGCTCGGGTCGCTTCCCGACGGGCGCTCGCGAATCCAAACCGTGCATCGCATCGGCTATCAGCTCGTCAAGGAGTGAGCTTGGGAAGGCTGTTCTGGAAGTTCTTTGCGCTGGTATGGCTGGCACAACTTGGCGTCATGGTAGCGCTCGGGGCAGCGTTCTGGCTCGCCGGCAAGCATCGGGAAGGCTTGACGGCGGTGGCCATTGGCCCCGGTGCCATGCGGGAAGTGCGCGCTGCGGGACTATTGCTGAAATATGGCGGACGTGCGGGATTTCAGAGCTGGGCACAAGGGCTTGCTGGTCCGGTAGTGTTCGCTGTCGATGAGACGGGTGTGGATGTGCTCCAGCGCCCGGTGCCGCCGAATGCACTTACACGACTGCACGAGCTGCAAGCCCTGCATCCCGACGCACCCGAAATCGCGAGTGTCGTCGCGCTCGATGGACTGCACTACACGCTGTTCAGCGTCGCCACCGAGGCTCGGCTCGATGGGGGTCTGCGAGGCCCTCCGCGCCAAGCGTGGATGCGCACATTACCGCCATTGCCGGTGCTCGCCACTCTGGTGGGCAGTATGCTCACGGCACTGCTGCTGGCACTTTACGTGGCCAAGCCGATCCGCAGCCTGCGCCGCGCTTTCGAGGTTGCGGCCGCAGGAAATCTGGATCGCCGCGTCAGTCCCGAGATCGGGTCGCGCAACGATGAGCTGGCTGCTCTCGGCCGCGACTTCGACCGGATGGCCGAGCGCCTCAAGTCTTCTATGGCCGGCCAGCGGCGGCTGTTGCATGACGTTTCGCACGAGCTGCGCTCGCCCCTCGCGCGTGTGCACGCCGCTGTGGGATTGTTGCGCGAGGAACCAGAACTTCTTGCCCCTATGGCCGAGCGCATCGAAAGCGAGGTCGCCCGCATCGACGAGCTGGTGGGTCAACTGCTCACCTTGTCCCGGCTCGAAGCAGGTGAGCTGGGCGCTCATCAGGAAGAGATCGACATGCATGAGCTCGTGGGCGATATCGTCCAGGACCTGCGCTTCGAGGCGCAGACAAAGGGTTCTCCGGTTATGTGGCACGAGGGCGAGCGCGCGGTGGTACTCGGTGTGCCGCGCCTTCTGCACAGCGCCATCGAGAACATCGTACGCAACGCGCTCAAGCACGGGGGGACGGGCAGCGTGCGGGTCGAAACAGGCGCCGACGAGCTCGGGGCCCGCTACTCGGTGCGAGTGCTGGACGAGGGCCCGGGGCTGGACCCCTCGGAGCTGGAGAAGATTTTCACGCCCTTCTATCGCGCCACCGGAGCGGCCAGCTTAGGCTACGGTCTGGGACTTGCGATCGCCCGCCGCAGTGTCGAGGCCCACGGCGGCACAATCCGCGCCAGCAACCGCCCCGACGGAGGAGGCCTATGCGTTGAGATCGTGCTGCCCGCGCGGCCAGCACCGTCGGTGGCATGACGACTCCCAGCTCAGTTGTTCGGAGGAGATCCTTGGTCGCTTGGCGGACGATGCGGACCACCCTCGGGCCGCACGGCCAGTACCCCATGGCGCAGCTCGCAGGTTCCGGTCACCGTATGACCATTTGGTAGCGTAAAGCTGGCCTCACTGCCCTCAGTCTTGTCCTTGCAGGCATCGATCGCCTCGGGTGGCGGGCTGTGCCTGGGCCTCGGCGGCGGCGCATTATCGGATTGCTGCGCCAAAGACAGTTGCGCCGCCCACAGCATCGTGAAGACTGAAAGGCTGATGCGAACAATGAATCGCTTGTTCATTGAGACTAGCTCTCCAATACGGATGTTGCAGATATGGCGAAGTACGCACGGGTCGGCGCATCCAGTATGCATGCGATGACCTGCAGGTGGTTGGAATTTGCACTACTTTGCGAACCCATCGGAAAGCTGTCCGCCTCACAGACGATGTCTCGCATCGCTTAAGTGTCACGGATGTAAATTGCAGTAAATGCAGCGTGACGCATTACGGCCCTTCACGGGCGCGCTGATATAGTTAAGCCGCATTCTCGCAACAACGGCACGCGCACCGATGAGCGCACGCCAGGGGCCGCGCCAATATTGGGACTGGATCGTTAAGTAAACACGTGCTGTTACCGCGGACCGACACCTTCAACGTGTGGGAGACTTTTGGTACACAGGCTGGCGTATGTGGAGTCAATCTAGCGCGCGTGATACCAACCCGGGGCGCTCTGCCATACGCCCTTCGCTTACTCCCTGGCTGTTCGCGCCGGCGCTGCTGCTCGCATGCACACACGGCGCGGCCGAGGTCATCGAGCTTGTCGGTGAGCACCTCGCCGTTTGTGCCACACGCGTCATAGTCAGGTTCACACAGGAACAGGGCACTAAGCCGAATCCCGAGCTCGTCGCCCGGATTGGCCACGAATCCGCCGTTCAACTTCGGTTCATTCGCGCGGCCGGTCCGCATCTGTACGTATTTGCGCTCACCGCCACCGACTCCGATCCAAGCTGCGGCGAGGCACTGATGCGTCTGCGTCAGAACGCACGCATCCTCTCGGCGGATGTGGTTGCGCGTCGGCACGCGCTCGAGTAACGGCTCATCGTCACGAGACCATACATGCGCTCATTGGTCTTCATCTTGCTGTTAGCAGTGGTTGCGGTGGCCACCGGCGGGGCGATCACCGAAATCAACCCGGTAAGGACGCATCCGCACGAGAGCGCGCAAACAGGGCCTCTGCGGATCATCGTCAAGCTTCGTGCCGCAGCCGATTCGACTGGCATCGCCGGCACGCACAGCGGGCAGGAGCGCATCTCCGCGCTGATCTCGCGCGCCGGTCTCACGCTGGATGAGCAACGTTCGATTACGCCGCTGATGCATACCGTCCGCATCGAGCCGGTGGGTGCGGAGTCGTCCGAGGCGATGCTGGCACGTCTGCGCGCCGACCCTGATGTGCAGTACGCCGAGCTTGATCAGCGTCGCTACCTGCACGCCGTTACTCCCGACGATCCCCTGTACACGCAGCAGTGGTATCTTCAGGTCGCAGCGTCGACACCGAGCGCGGTGGATGCGACCGATGCCTGGACGATCACCACCGGCAGCGACAGCATCGTGATCGCGGACATCGATAACGGCGTGCGTCCGGATCATCCGGATCTTGCGGGTCGGCTGCTCACTGGATATTGCTTCATCTCGGACGCGTTCATCGCCAACGGAGGCAGTTGCCCGGGTGTCGGAGCCACCGATCCCGGAGACTGGGTCACAGAACAGGATGTCACCAGCTCGCCCAATGGCGAGTGCAGCGGCGAGACGCCGGAGCCGAGCTCCTGGCACGGAACTCGAGTCGCGGGCATCCTGGGCGCCCTTACCAACAACGGCGTGGGAGTCGCCGGCCTCACGTGGAGTGCGCAGCTGCTGCCGGTGCGGGCTCTCGGCACGTGCGGTGGCCAGGACTCCGACATCATTACGGCGATGCTCTGGGCCGCTGGCATCTCCGTCAGCGGGGCTCCGGCGAATGCGAATCCCGCCAAGATCATAAACATGAGTCTTGGAGGCACGGGTTCGTGTCCCGCAAGCTACCAGGACGCGATCGATCAAATTACCGCCCTCGGTGTCCTGATCGTGGTCTCCGCCGGTAACGAGGGCGGCCCGGTCGATGCTCCGGCAAACTGCCAAGGCGTCGCTGGCGTCGCCGGATTGCGCCAGGCCGGCACCAAGGTCGGCTACAGCAGCCTGGGCCCCGAGATCTCCCTGGCGGCACCGGCCGGCAACTGCGGCGATGGCTTCACAACGGCGGAGTCGCCGTGCGTGTACACCCTTACGACCACCACCAATCTGGGCTATGAGCAGCCCGACGCAGATGACTATACCGGCGAGTACTACTGCGACCCGACGACCGGCAGCTATACCAACTGCTCGCTGGCAAACTCGAACCAGTACCGCACGTACAACCTTGGCACGAGTTTCTCGGCGCCGCTCGTCTCCGGGATCGGCGCGCTCATGGTGGCGGTCAACAGCAAGCTGAACTCGTGCCAGTTGATCTCGCGCCTCAAGGAGGGGGCGCAGCCATTTCCGCAGACCTCGCTGGACACTTCTCCGCAGCCGCCCATGTGTCACGTTCCGGCCAATGCCAATGACATCCAGGACACGGAGTGCATCTGTACGCTCGATGGGAATACCTGCGGCGCGGGTATGGCGAATGCACCCGCCGCTCTGAGCGCGGCGCTTCGGCCCATCGCAGCCGTCTCCTTGCCCGCCTCGGTTTCTTCCGGTCAGAGCATCACCCTCGATGGGACCGGTAGTGCCGCGGCCAACTCGCACAGCCTCAGTAGCTATCAATGGAGTGCGGTCAGTGGCGGTCTCACGCTCCCGATCCAGGGCGCGAGCAGCTCGAAAGCGACCGTTACGGCCCCGACCTGCGGAGTTGGCACTGTGTCACTCACGGTGACCGATGACGCGGGCCTGACCGACGTCGCCGACATCGTGATCACTCCGACCTCGGCAACCACCAGCGCTCCGTCCGTCGCCGGCCAGAGTGCCTGTTCAGTCACCGCACCGGCGGTACTCGTGGACGTGTGTCCGGGGACAGGCAGTGTCGTGGCCGGAACGACGCAGAGCTTCACCGCTACCCTGGCCAACACGACGAATACCGCCGTAACCTGGGAAGTCAACGGAGTCGCCGACGGCGATGCGAGCGTCGGCACCATTACGAGCTCAGGCGTCTATACGGCGCCGGGTACGGTGCCGAGCCCTGCAACCGTGACGGTTGCGGCGGTCTCGGTCGCGAACCCGAGCAGCCAGGGATCCGCGCAGCTGACGATCACTCCGATTACGGTGACCGTGAGCCCGACGACGGCGAGCGTGGACACCGGCAAAACGCAGAGCTTCACTACCAGCGTCAACACCTCCAACACCGGGGTGGCATGGTCCGTAAACGGTGTTACCGGTGGCAATGCCACGCTCGGAACGATCTCTGCGTCGGGACTCTATACGGCGCCTGCGAATGTCCCCTCACCCGCGACGGTAACGGTGACGGCCGTGTCGGTACTCTCCGCCTCGGCATCAGGGTCAGCGCAAGTGACCGTCACATCCGGGCCCAAGAGCAGCGCTGGCGGGGGCGGTGGCGGGGCATTCGACGAGCTCACGCTGCTGCTACTCGCAGCGCTCACGATCGCTCGCCGCCGAGCGAATTTCAACGTGTGAAGCACCAAGCCCGGGAGGCCGTGACCACACTCAAGGCCCACGGCCGAATTTGACTGCTCACTTCCAGTTGCTGGCGAATTCAGGAGAGATGATGCCGTCGTCGAGATCGTCATCGATCTGCGGCCGCGGACGCTCGCCGGCCCGGCCGTAGCCGCCACCGCCGCCAACGGCCAAGGTAACGATGTCGCCCTTGATCAGGTCGAATGCGTCCTTCGATTTCAGTTCGATGATCCGGTCACCCCGCTCGATCTGGCAGTACCCCGTTGCGCCCGACTCTCCACCGAACAGACCCTCGGCGGAGCGTCTGAAGCGGTCGCTGTAAAGGGCAATTCGCACCCGCTCCTGAAGAATTTCATATCGTCGCAGCAAGCCGAGACCGCCACGCAATTTGCCGCGACCGCAGCTATCGGGTCGCAGCCGATACTCGAGCACCCGAAAAAACGCAAAATCCTGGTCTACCGCCTCGATCGGCGTGTTCGAGCAGTTGGAGAGAGGACCGTCGACCGCATCGCACCCGTCCTGGTCGACGGCGGCACCATAGCCACCGCCGAAGATCTCCAGATAGACCGACCAACCGCTTCCCTCAGTGAGATGCGAGAGTACCGCGACGGTCGTGGTGTCGAAACCGCAGGCAATGACCTTGTCGGGAACGACCCGAGAGAGCGCCTTCATCGTCGCGTTCCAGGCGCGGAAGCAGACTTCCATGCGCGCGCGCACCGGTGCGGGATGATTGGGATTGAGCATCGATCCCTTGGGTGCACGCACCTTGATCGGACGAAACGCGCCGGCGTTGAAGGGAATATCGGGGCCCGTCAGCACCGCCTTGAGTACCGACACAGCGGTGGATACGGTGCTCGCAAATGGCGAGTTGAGATTGCGCCGCACCTGATTCGCGGTGCCGGCGAAGTCGATGTCGATCTCGTCACCCGTGACGGTTACGGTGACTTTGACCGGCAATGGCACGTCGGTCAACCCATCATCATCGACGGCATCCTCACCCTTGTAGACGCCATCGGGAATCTCGCGAATGGCGGAGCGCATGCGAGCTTCGGAATAATCCAGCAGCGCCGCCATGACGGCGGTGACCTTTGCGGCTCCATAACGGGTGACGAGCTCGACAACGCGCCGTCTGCCGATCGCGATTGCGGCGATCTGCGCGTCGAAATCGCCCATGGTCTGATGCGGCACGCGCACGTTGGCGCGCAGCAGCCGCTCGAACGCGCCGCCATGCCAGTCCCGCTGCATGTTGAGCTTGAGGGGCGGGATGATCAGACCTTCCGCATAGACATCGGGCGCGGCGGTATTGAGGCCAGGATCGCCGCCGCCGATGTCGATGTGGTGCGCGACGGACGCCGCGAACGCGATTACCTTCCTCTCGAAGAAGATCGGTTGAAACATGAACACGTCCGGCAGGTGCTGGCCGCCGGAGAACGGGTCATTGATGATGAGGAAGTCGCCCTCGACCAGCTCGTCGTTCGGATAAAGCTCCTGGCAAGCTTTGAACACATGGCCGATGGTACCGAGCTGCATTGGGATCAGCTCGGCTTGGGCGATGGTATTGCCGTGAGCATCGAGTAGCGCGGCCGAACCATCGCGGGCCTCCCGCAGGACGGTCGAATACGCCGAGCGGACCAGTTTGACACCCATCTCGCGCGCCACGGCGATGAGGGCCTGGCTGATGATCGCGTAGTCAACGGGATCGAGCGTCATCGATGATCCCTCCCCATAAGGATGTTGCCCGACTGATCGCGCTCGGCGCGCCAATTCGGCGGCACCCACAAGGTGGAGCTGTACCCCTCGATCATGGCTGCCCCCTTGACGACCTCGTGCGACGCGAGGTCTGCGGCGGCAATGAGCTTAGTCTTGACGGGACCGGATGGCGTCCAGACCTCGACGGCTGCGGGTCCCCGGAGCTGCGAGGGGCGCTCGCGAAATTCGGGCAACTTCTCCAGACGGCGACGGACACCGAAGCGGACCCCAACGATTTCGACCTTCCGACCAGGCTCTCCGCCATGGAAGTAGATTCGGCGATGCGCCGTGCTGAACTCGGCGGCCAGATCAGCTTCCTTGAGGGCGGCAAGGCGATCGGCGTCGACCTCGACCGGAATCTCGAACGCCTGACCCACAAAACGCATCTCCGCCGTGATATCGAAGCTGAGCGCGCCGTGCAAGCCGAGCGCGATGAACTCCCGCTCCGCTTCGGCCCGGAAGCGCGCAAACTCCTGCCGCAATATCGAAGCCGCATCCTTATCGAGCGGACAGCGCCGCGTCACGCTGGTGATGCGGACATAGTCTGCGGCCAGCAGTCCAAATGCGGATATGAGGCCCGGATTGGGCGGCACGAGAATCTCCTGCACGCCCAGTTCCTCGGCGACTTCCGCGGCAATCAGCGGCCCGGCGCCTCCAAATGGCAATAGCACATAGTCACGCGGATCGCGGCCACGCTCGGTCGATACCACCTGGACGGCACGCACGATGTTGGCGACCGCGAGCCGGATCGCCGCGGCCGCGGCATCCTTCACCGAGAGATTAAGTTGCTTGGCGATCGCTTCGAACGAGCGGTGAGCGGCGTCGACATCGAGCTGCATCGTGCCGCCGAGAAATGCGTCGCCTCGGATCGTCCCCCGGACGACATGCGCGTCGGTCACGGTCGGCGCAAGGCCGCCGCGTCGATAGCAGGCGGGCCCCGGAGAGGCGCCGGCACTGCGCGGACCGACGCGCAGCATCCCGCCGTCGTCGATCCAAACCAGCGATCCTCCGCCCGCGCCGACCGAGACGATATCGAGCACGGGCGTGCGCACCGGAAGCCCATCGATCTGGGTCTCGGGAGCAACGGAGGGGGTGCCGTTGATCACCAGGCTGACATCGGTCGAAGTGCCGCCCATATCGAAAGTGATCAGATTCAGGCGGCCAGAACGCTCGGCCTGGCGTACTGCCCCCACCACGCCCGCGGCCGGACCACTGAACAGTGCCGTGATCGAGTTGCGGCGCATGGCGGCCGCGGGTAGGCGACCGCCGTTCGACTGCATCACGCTGAAGTCGCCGTCGAAATCGGCGCTCGCGAGCGTCTCCTCGAACCGGCTCAGGTAGCGGTCGATGACCGGCTGCACATAGGCGGAGAGAACGGTCGTTGCCGCGCGCTCGAACTCGCGGAATTCGCGCACTACCTCATGCGAGCAGGCCACCCGTACATTCGGCAGGGCCGCTTCAATGAGTGCCTTGACCCGGGCCTCGTGCCCGGGTGCGCTATAGGCCGACAACAAGCAGATCGCCACCGCACCGTAACCCCCCTGAGCCAATCGCGGCACGAGCAGGCCGCTGACCGCCGCTTCATCAAGCGGGACGACGATGCGGCCCGCCGCGTCGACGCGTTCCTCGACTTCGAAACAGTCACGACGGCGCAACGGCAGCGCCGGCTTCGCATATTTGACGTCGTAGATGTTGTGCCGGTCGTGACGCTGCAAGAACAGAATATCGCGAAACCCGGCGGTGGTGACGAAGCCGACCTTGGCACCCTTGCGCTCAAGAATGGCGTTGGTCGCGATCGTCGATCCGTGCACCAGATCGTCGATGGCGATCGGGTTGACGCCAGCACCGGATAGTGAGTTGAACGCCCCGATTTCCGGATTTGCCGGTGTACTCGGGACCTTGATGACTTCGATGCGGTTGCCGTCGACGGCCACGAGATCGGTAAAGGTACCGCCGACTTCTATGCCGACCCGCATACTCATTTCACCCGGGGCTGGAGGGTGGCTGACTACAATCCATCGGACTGAAAGCGTATTTTCAGCTCAAGCCTTCAGGGGCTGCAAGGCGAAGTAAGGCGCGCGGCGCCCCGCTAGCGGTTGGCCTTGACTCTTTGCCGGTGAGCCGACTGCTTGGCTCGATTTCCGCAGACCGCCATGCTGCACCAGCGCCGCGCTCGCCTTCGCGTCTGATCGATAAAGAACAGCGTGCAGGTCGGTCCCTCGCATGCCTTTACGTAGGCGAAGTCCGCCGAGCACACAAAGCGCGCTATCGCTTCGGCGATAGGAATCAGTAGCCCTTCGGGTGCACGCCATTTGCGCATCACGCGCAGTTCGAACGCGTTGCCCTGTTTGCCTGCCGTCGGTGCAATTTGATTGAAGCAGCCGTCCTTTTCCAGCAGGCGGTTGAGGCGTTCCAGCTTCTTCAGATCCTCCCGGGCCAGGGGACGCCCTCGATGCTTTTCGACGAAGCCGCGAAACCATTCGCGTAGATTGCGTGCCTGCTCGGCTATCTTGTTCAGCTCGCCGAGCGAACACTGCGATCGCACCTGCCTGAGCACGGGCGCTGATACGAGCTGCGCCTGTGCCAGCCAACTGAGCAGCCCAGCGGCGTCGTCCAACCAATCCACCGGCACATCGACGGGAGTCGCCAGCGAATTGAGAAAGTCCAGGGCGGCATCACCGGCAATAAACATCGCTGGAATCTGCTGCATAGGCACCTATGAGCGGGACCATTAACCTGACAGTAACGTCTTGACAGGTTACCGGCAAGGTCATAACCTGTTACTGACTATTAAGCAGGTTATGCGTACCGGTGACTGTCGCGATCGGGGGCGGCATGGGTATGGGTGAGGTGAGCGTCGTCCTGGTTCATGGCGCGTGGGCAGACGGCTCGAGCTGGGCTAGCGTGATAGATCGCCTGATCGCCTCGGGCCACAAGGTGGCAGCGGCACCGTTGCCGCTGACCTCGTTCGAGGCCGATGTAGCGGCCGTCGAGCACACGGTAGAGCGGCTACCGGGAGCGATCGTGCTCGCGGGTCATGCCTACGCGGGCGCGGTCATCGCTGCGGTAGCTCACGAGCGTGTAGGGACGCTGGTATACATCGCAGCCCTGGCTCCGGATCAGGGGGAGACGGTGGCCGATGTGTTCTATCGAGCTCCGCCCCACCACCGGGCCCCGAAGCTGTCACCCGATACTCTCGGCCTGATTTACCTGCCTGAGTCAGCGTTTGCCGAGGCATTCGCGCCTAACGCCAGCGCCGAGCAGCAAGCCCTGCTCGCGGCCGTGCAGCGACCGATTGCTCCGGCCTGTATCAGCACGCGCGTCGGTCGTCCGCGTTGGCGCGATCTGCCGAGTTGGTTCCTGATCGCTGAACAGGACTACCTGATTGCTCCCGAAACTCAGCGGTTCATGGCGCAGCGCATGGGAGCCCGTGTGTGGGCCCGACGGGTCGACCACATGCCCATGGTGACCGCCCCGACTGCAGTGGTCGAAATCATCCTCGAGGCAATCGCCGCAGTCGACTCAGGTTAGGGGCGCGGACGGCGGCGCGGCGATTCATCGACTCAGTACCAGGAGCTTGGCTATGACTACGGTCCGATATCGCAATCTCTCCGTCGACGGCACCAACATCTTCTACCGCCGAGCCGGAGCCGCGGGTGCATCGAAGCTGCTGTTGCTCCATGGCTTCCCCAGCTCGAGTCATATGTTTCGCGATCTCATCCCATTGCTCGCGGACCGCTTCGACATAGTGGCACCCGACTTACCCGGGTTCGGCCTGTCCGGTTACACGGCCAATGGCAGCCTGACCTTCGACCGAATCGCGCAGGTCATTGATCGCTTCACCGATCTCGTCGGGTTTGATCGCTATGCACTTTACGTGTTCGACTACGGCGCTCCGACCGGCTTGCGACTTGCAGTCAAACACCCAGAGCGCATCAGCGCGATTATTTCGCAGAACGGGAACGCCTATTTGGAAGGCCTGAGCGACGGGTGGAATCCCATCCGCGCCTATTGGGAAGATCATTCAGCAGCCAATCGTCAGGCGCTGCGTAAGTTTCTGTCTCCAGAGACCACGGTTTGGCAATACACGCACGGCGTGCCGGATCCCACCGCGGTATCCCCGGACGGCTACTCGCTCGATAACTTCTACCTGAGTCGCCCCGGTGCCGCCGAGGTGCAGCTTGACCTGTTCGGTGATTACCAGAGTAACGTTACCCTGTATCCAAAGTTTCAGGCCTACTTTCGCGGCCATCGCCCACCGCTGCTGGCGGTGTGGGGAAAGAATGATCCGTTCTTTCTGCCGGTCGGCGCTGAGGCCTTCCGCCGCGACATACCACAGGCGGTCGTACGCCTGCTCGACACCGGACATTTCGCGCTCGAAACTCACGCGGACGAAATCGCCGCAATCATCCACGAATTTTTTGGGCGCCAGACGGAGCTGCGCCCGTGAGCCCGGAAATGATCCACTCGGTGGCGGTTATTACGGGAGCCAGCCAGGGAATCGGTCAGGCAACGGCCGTGCGACTAGCACGCGACTTTTCCGCCGTGGCATTAGTGGCTCGCAGCCGAGCAAATCTGGAGAAGACCGCGGCATTGGTACGAGACTCGGGCGCCCAGGCGCTGGTCATCGATGCCGATATGAGTGAGGTATCCTCAGCCCAAGCGGTGGTGGAGCAGACACTGTCTGCATTCGGTCGGATCGATGCGCTATTGAACATCGCCGGAGCGGTTCCCCAGATCGACCTCTTCGAGATGAGCGAGGAGCAGTGGAATGCGGGACTTGCCCTGAAGCTGCATGGCGCGCGACGTCTCACAATTGCCGCCTGGCCGGCGCTCAAGCAAGCGAAAGGATCGGTCGTGCTAATGTCGGGAAATTCGGCCATTTTCCCGAAGGCGCCCTACGCCGCGGTCGGCACCATCAACGCGGCGATCGTGGCGCTGGCGAAGTCGTTCGCCGATCGCGGGATCGAGGATGGCGTGCAAGTAAACAGTGTGCTTCCCGGCCCGGTCATGACGGGCAGACGGGAGTCCTATCTCGAGCACTGGGCGCCACTGCATGGCATGACCGTCGCCGAGGCGCGAGCGAACTTTCCAAAGGAGGTGAAGATCGCACGCTACGGAGCGCCGGAGGAGATCGCAGAGCTGATGGCGTTTCTCGTATCGCCGGCCGCAAAGTGGATGACGGGCTCGGCGCTGCGGATGGATGGCGGCGAAGCAAAGTGTGTGTGACATCAGCATGTGACAGAGGAGCAAGTCATTGCAATGAAGCAGAGAGCACAGGGATCCAACAGAGCTCGATCGGGCAAATCGGCGCAGGCGACTCGCTCGGAGAGCCGTCTGGACGAGATTGTTAGTTTGATCAAAAAGCACCCGGGTATACGGCCATCCGAACTCAATCGGCTGCTGAAAGTTCAACAGTCCGACAGTCTGCGCAGTACGCTGATCAAGCGTGGCCTGATACGGAAAGAGAAGGACGGCTCGGCTACGCGGTATTATCCCGCCTGATCCCGCCTGATCCCGCCTGATCCCGCGTTCAGCCTTGAGTGATCCGCGAGGCTGGCGCGAGCCTACCAAACGCCAGCTCGGATCGATTCGCTCGGTGTCGGTCCCCTTCCAGCTTGATGCTCGGTAGGATCTGTGTCAGCTCTGCCGCTATCTCGTGGCGGCAAAAAAATTTGTGGCACTCGGCGTTTACGATAAAGCGCGTGATCGCGGACCGAGTGGCTGTCGGCGCGAAAAATTGCGCCTCGCGCCTCACACTATAACTATTCTCGACAAAGTGGTCTGACCGCAGAGCGGTCGCGGCCAATTGACAGCAATCTTGCATTTATTGACCATCGAGACAGGATTCTGATCGGTGAGGGGGTTCTGCTCGAACGCGCCACTCGTGTGCGATGTTCGATGCCAATAGATTGGA
This sequence comes from Gammaproteobacteria bacterium, assembly GCA_030040715.1. Classification (GTDB taxonomy): domain Bacteria; phylum Pseudomonadota; class Gammaproteobacteria; order Steroidobacterales; family Steroidobacteraceae; genus FEN-1191. The sequence continues at coordinate 20,468 of JASHTF010000207.1, forward strand.
ATTAATAGAAGAACAGGGAAGGCATATGCAACGTAGTCGATCCCGGAAGATTGCGCGCCTCACGCAGTCTGGTACCGCACGGCCGATGGCAGACACCTTTGCCAAGCTGGTGCGACACGCATCCATTGCTGCCGCGGTGATGGCCGCAATCTCCGCGGCCCGGGCGCAACAGGTCGACACCGCCGCTGCCGGCTCCGCGACCGCCAGCGCGCAGGCGCAGCAGGGCAACGCGACCACAGCTACCCCTGCGCCCGCGGCCACGACGACAGCGTCGGCGGACACCAGCGCGGCCCAGGGCGGCCTGGAGGAAGTCATCGTCACAGCGACCAAGCGCGCCGAGAGCATTCAGAGCTTGCCGCTCACGATCTCGGCGATCAGCCAGGCCACGCTGGAAAATCAGAACATTCAGGACTTCCAGGACTACGCGCTGGCGTTGCCACAGGTATCGTTCACGAACAACAGCCCGGGGCATGAACAGATCTACATGCGTGGCATCGCGACCGGTGCCGCCTACGCTCAGAGCAGTTCGAACCAGACCGTCGGCATCTATCTCGACGAGCAGCCGATCACGACCCCGAACGGCCCGCTCGATCTGCACATGTACGACATCGCGCGGGTGGAAGTGCTGCCGGGCCCTCAGGGCACCCTCTATGGAGCAGAGTCCGAGGCCGGCACCATACGCGTCATCACCAATCAGCCCGATGCGACCGGTTTTCATGCGGGCTACACCGGACAGCTCAACACCGTCTATAACGGTACGGTTGGCGGCATCGCCGAGGGCTTCGTCAATGTGCCGATCACCTCGAACATCGCGGTGCGCGTGGTCGGGTGGTATGAGCGCGACTCGGGCTTCGTCAACAATGTGCCGCAGGCGGTCACCTTCAACACCGGCTATACGCTCAGTAATGCCCCGTTGGTGCAGCATCACTATAACCCGGTGACCACGGATGGTGCCCGCGCCGAATTCAAGTTCAACATCAACGACAACTGGTCAGTCAATCCAACGTTGATCACGCAGAAGACGCGCTATGACGGCAACTCCGCGGTAGAGACCTGGAAAGATCTGGCGGCAGGTAATGCTATACCGAGCACCTATTCGGTGGCCCAGTATGCGGCCACGGTCGGTCGTGATTCCTTCGTGGATGGCGTACTCACGGTGCTCGGCAAGATCGGCAACTTTGACCTCACGTACTCCGGCGCCTACCTGACGCGAGACACGTATCTGCCCCAGGACTATCTGGATTACACGCTCGCGTATCAGCAGTACGAGTTCCTCTGGCCGAAGGACCCGCTGATGTACAAGTCCGAACAGGACGGCTATCAGACCTACAGCAATGAGCTGCGCATCACCTCCCCGACCGACTACCCGGTGCGCTTCGTAGCGGGAATCTTCCAGGAGCGCCAGGAAGCCCTCACCAACTTTCAGGAGCCCATCGCCGGACTCAATCCATTTCTCTGGGTCGGCTATGGGACTCCTTATCTATGGCCGAACATGGACTACCTCGCCTTGGAGCAGCTGGTACAGCGCGACTGGGCGGCCTTTGCCGAGGCCAACTGGGACATCACCTCCCACCTCACCGCCACCGTCGGCTTCCGTCGGTTTCGCTATGACAACACCCTCCAGGGCTTCAGTGGCTTCGGCCTCAACGCCTACGACGTTCCGCCGCCACCGCCGCTGTACCCGGGTGGACCCCCGGGTCCAGGCGGGATCATAGGTCAGCAGACCTGCATCACGACGACGCCCTTCCACGGCGCGCCCTGTCAGGATCAGGACGAGAACGCCGAAGGCTGGGGCTCGACGCCGAAGTTCAATCTGTCGTACAAGTTCGATCCCAATCGTCTGATCTATGCTACTTTTTCCAGGGGATTCCGCCCCGGCGGGGTGCAGCGCCTGCCCGGTATAGCGCCGTTTGGTCCCGACTACCTCACGAACTATGAGGTCGGCTGGAAGACCGCCTGGTTGGATCAACACCTGATCTTCAACGGCGCCCTCTACTACGAGCGCTGGAAGAATTTCCAATTCAGCTTCACCGGCCAGTTTGGCTTGGGTGTCACTGCGAATGCAGGCAATGCGGCGGTCAAGGGAGCGGAGGGGGAACTGCAGTGGCGCGTCACGCGCGGATTGAGCCTCACCGCTTCGGTGGCGTACAACGACGCCTATCTCACCCAGAACTACTGCGGCGTCCTGGCCCCGGACGGTCAGCCGATCACGAGTAACCCGTGCGAGGGACCCGGCATCACCACACCATTTGCGCCCAAGGCGCCTGCAGGGGGGAAGCTGCCGTACACGTCGCTCTGGAAGACATCTCTGAGCGCACGCTACAGCATGCCGTTCGCGGACGGCACGGCATTCGTCGAGGGTGACCAGACCTATCAAAGCTTCATGTGGACGAATCTGGAAACCGTATTTCAGCAGGACTACGGTCCGGTACCGGCCTATGGCCTCACCAACTTCAGTTTTGGCTTCGACAGGAACAACTGGGACCTGCAGCTGCTGGTGAAGAATGCCTTCAATCGCTATGCGGTCGATGACATCACTTCGGAGGACCAGAAAGCGGTGAGCATCGCTCTGTTCCGCAACATCGTTACGCCGCGTTTGATCGGTCTGCAGTTCAGTCAGCAGTTCTGAGGCGAGACGTCGTTTTATCTCGTCGAGTATCTGCTGATATTCGCTGCTCGCTGGCCTGGAGGATAGGGTTATGGGTTCATCGGTCGCATCGATCACCTCCGCCCCGCGGCATTTTGTGCCGAGTCACCGGTGCCGCCGCGGCGTCGCGCGGATGAGCTCGGCTCCTGCGCTGGTGCTGCTCGCGGCGACTTGGGCCCTGTCGGATACGGCGCCGGCAGCGGACATGGACGCCATGGCACGTGAGGCGAGCATCACCGGGATCGAGCAGGCGCTTGCCGATCATCGCTACAGTGTCGCCGAGCTGGCGGGCTACTACGTCACCCGCATCGGCTTGATCGACCAGAACGGCCCATCGCTGCACTCGATCCTCGAGGTGAATCCCGACTGGGAGAGCCTCGCGCACGATATGGATAGGGAGCTCAGCGGTGGCGGTCCCACCCCCGATAAGCCGCTGTTTGGTGTGCCGATCGTGCTCAAAGACAACGTGGACACCGCGGATCGGATGCAGACCACGGCCGGTTCGCTCGCGCTGCTCGGCTCCTTGCCACGACGGGATGCCTTCATCGTGCGCAGGCTGCGCGCCGCCGGAGCCCTGATCCTCGGCAAAGCCAATCTCAGCGAGTGGGCGGGTATGCGCTCCTTCCAACAAACCGCGGGCTGGACCGGACGCGGCGGTCAAACCCACAATCCCTATGACCCCGCACGCACTCCCAGCGGCTCGAGCTCTGGATCGGGGGTCGCGGTCGCCGCTAATTTGGCTGCGGTCGCCATCGGCACCGACACCGGTGGGTCTATCGACGGCCCGGCATCGGCCAATGGTGTCGTTGGCATCAGGCCCACCGTCGGCCTGGTGTCGCGCGAGGGGGTAATTCCCATCTCCACGACCCGCGATACCGCGGGTCCACTGGCGCGCACCGTGGCGGATGCTGCGACGGTGCTGACGGTAATCGCCGGGTACGATCCCGACGATCCGGCTACGAGTTACCTCAAGGATCATCCGCCACCGGACTATCGGCAGGCACTCAAAGCCGACAATCTCAAGGGCGCGCGCATCGGTGTGCTGCGCCAGTACGCGGGCTTCAACGACGCGGTCGACGCCCTGCTCGATCGCGCGATCGCGACTCTGCGTGCACAAGGGGCGGAAGTGATCGATCCGGTCGACATCCCGACGAAAGCGGCGATCGATGCCGATTTTCGCAAGGGAAAGTTCGACAGCGACAGTGAAATAGTGCAGGAGACCGAATTCAAGGCGGCCGTCAAGAGCTATCTGGCGACTCGGCGTGGCCCGGGTCCGAAGGACCTACAGGGGCTGATCGACTTCGACAACGCGCACGCGGCGCAGGAAATGCCCTACTTCGGCCAGGATGTATTCATCTCTTCGGAGCGCAGAGGTCCGATCACCGACAAGGTCTATCTTGACGCACTCGAACGAGCCCGAAGGCTCGCAGGTCCAGAAGGCATTGATGCGGCGCTCGGAAAAGATCATCTGGATGCCCTCATCGCCCCAACCTCGGGCCCGGCATCATTGATCGACTATATCGGTACCGGTGGCGGCGGAGGTGGAGGCGGCCACTTCACCGAGCTGGCCGCGGCGGCCGGGTATCCGCGCATGTCGGTGCCGATGGGCGAGGTACACGGCCTGCCGGTCGGTCTGGAGTTTGTCGGCACTGCCTGGAGCGAATTCAAGCTGATCGGTCTTGCGTATGCGTTCGAGCAGGCCGCGCACGCTCGCCGCCCCCCGGGCGGCATCGTCGTACAGTGAGTGACAGCCAGCGCGCGCGTGAACTGCTTTGATCATTAATTGGAGTTGAACCGGGCCGATAACTGTCGCTCGGTTACCCCGCGGATTTCTTCCGCGCCGCCGCGAGGCCTCCCGGTCGCAAGATCGGCGCGCGGCCGCGCCACGCTCCGGATCGGCCGCACAGTTGCAACTGTTCCCGCGGGAGCGTCCAATCGACACCTCAGGTCAGGCCGGGCATCGAGGGTGCCGCATAAGGCCTGCGCAAAAGGGCGCCAAGGCAAAAGGGAGGCGGATGAACGTATTGCAGGCCACAACGCAGGAGAGTCGGCCATGAGGACAGCCATTTTCTGTATGCTGACGGCGCTGGGGGTCGCTGCGCAGGCAGCCCCGCCGATGGCTCACATCACAGCCGACGGCATGCCAGTCTGCAAGCAACTCTTCAAGGCGGCCGAGCTGGTGCAATACATCAATGACGGCGATCAGGTCACGTTGAGGCAGGCTCTGGGGGACTATCTGAAGAGTGGCGACTGCTCGATCATGAACAAAGGTCAGGCGGTGTACGTGGACGATGCGGACGAAGAACAGGGCTTTGACTTTCTGAGCATCCGCCTTCCTGGTCAGAGCACCCATTGGTGGATCATTACGACGGTGGTTCAGTGTCCCGAGTCGCGACACCCCGAGCCGGGGAATTGCAAGCGCCCTCCCACGCGCGCCGGATCTGGGAGCTCCTCCTGACGGCGTCGTGACGTTCGCCGATCGAACTACGGGCGAGAGGATGCCGCACCGGCTGGGTCTTGGTGATACCGCACGGCCGACGCATCCGAGCGCGCCGATCGATGTCGCTGTGGCGCCGGCGCTGCGTCCGATGGGTCGTTGGACCGATGCGGCGCTGCGAAATACGCTCACAGATGCGCTCGCCCGCAATCTTGGGCCGCTCGGCGCGCACTGCATCCATGAGCTGTGGATGCGTGGGGAAATCGGACTCAACGTGAACGCAGCGCTCGAGCGGCTCTGGAAGTGTGCCGCCGAGAGCATTCCCGACTGGTTGCCGATGCGCCACATCGAGTGGCTGCCGCTCGTTTACCGCGTCGCGGGGAGCTGTCGAGCCCGAGCGAGCGGACGCAGCAATATCTATCTGGTGCTACTCGATTATCACGATGGTGACGCCGGCGATCCCTTTGGGCTGTACGTCGGGATGAGCCACTACAGTCCCGCGCAGCGGTTCGATCAACACAAGGCGGGTATTCGCGCCGCCGGCAGCGTGTTGCGCCGTGGACTGGAAGTACTCACCGGCCCCACGCAACATCTGCAGCACATCGCGCGAGCCGAGGCCGAGCGCATCGAGGTGCACCTCGCCGAGCTGCTGCGCGCCGAGGGATTGCGGGTGCAGGGAGGTCATTGAGCAGGGGGTGTCGGCGGATGCCATCCGGCCCCGCAGCGGCGGCCCCAAAGGCTGCCCGGTCTGGCATCTAGCGGTTATGCGGCAGGCTGCGCCGTAGCCTGAGGTTTCCCCCTCCCCGTCCCTGGGTTTTCCCGGCTTTCGTGTGGTTGGGATCTGCTTATACCCTCCGTCCCAGCCACGTTCGCTCGCTGTCGACCGTGGTCAGCCGCCCCAGGCCGCGGCCCGCGTCCGCGGCCGGGCGGCGTCTCAATCGACGTCAGGGAGCACCAACGCGCCGATTAGGGATGCTCGGCGGGAGAGCCCATGAGAATTGACCTGCCGAAGTCATTGCCGACTGCAGAGCAGTTGGCGCCTGTACGAGCCAAGCTAGCCGAGCACCTCCGTGACCTCTCGGGGGTGCTGATGAGACGCGAGCTTGAATTGATCGATGCCCATGAGCCGCTCGCGTTCGCGGTGGCCCTCCGCAAGGCCGCAGAAGAGCTGGGTACTGCAGCCGCTACTTGGGCGCGGCTCGCGGACTCGATCCGCGACTGGCACGCTTAGCGATTGCGGCCGGCGCCGGCTCATCAGCTGTCGACCGACACCAAGCCGGTGCGGATCGCGTAGCGGGTCAGACTGGCGATATCGTGGATGTTGAGCGTCTTCATGAGCTCCCCGCGATAGGCTTCCGCGGTCTTGGCACTGATGTCGAGCTTCGCGGCGATTTCCTTGGTCGTGTGTCCCTCGGCGATCAATTGCAGCACTTCACGCTGGCGCAACGGCAGCCGCTCGAGCGAGATTTGCTCCTTGTCCACCCGCGTGAGACACGCCGCCACGACGTGCTCCGACACCGCTGAGCTGAGAAATCTTTCGCCCCGTGCGACCGCTCGTATCGCCAGCTCAAGCTCGGCCGGATCGGTAGTCTTGACGAGGTAGCCAACGGCGCCCGCGCGCAGCGCCTTGAGCACTGAGTCCTCGTCTGCGTTCATCGACAGGATCACGACGTGCGCGCCGGGAAAGGCGCGGACGATGCGCGCGGCAGCGTCCAGACCGTTCAGGTTGGGCATCATGATATCCATGAGGATGACATCGGGCCGCTGGGCCGCGATCAAGCGCACGGCCTCGCGACCGTCGGCGGCCTCCGCGACGGCTTCGATGCCGTCCAACGTTCGTAGTAGCGCGCGAATGCCGGAGCGGAATAGCTTGTGGTCGTCGACCAACATGACGCGAATCTTGGTCATGTCTCATGTGCTCTGCTGAGTCGGTGCTGGGGCGCTGTCGCTCAGAGGAAGTGAGACATGGATGCGCGTCCCCCGCCCCGGTTGAGAGTCGATCTGCAGTTGGCCGCCGAGAATCTCCA
>JASHTF010000208.1 GCA_030040715.1 Gammaproteobacteria bacterium
GAGCAGGGACAGCTGCAGCGCGTGCCCCATAGTTTCAAGGCACGCATCCCCAAGGGCGCGTCCGATGGGCAACGGTTGCGCTTGGCGGGCAAGGGCGGCAAGGGCATCAACGGCGGTCGTAATGGCGACCTGCTTCTGAACATCAGTCTGCGTCCGCACCCGCTGTATCGGGCCACCGGCCACGATTTGTATCTCGACCTGCCGCTGGCTCCGTGGGAAGCGGTCCTCGGCACCGCAGTCGAGCTCCCCACGCCCGGAGGACCGGTGCGACTCAAGGTGCCGCCGGGCACGCAGGCGGGACAGCATCTGCGGTTGCCGCGGCGCGGACTGCCCAGGCCGCATGGCGGGGAAGGGGACCTGTATGCAATCGCGCAGGTGGTCGTGCCGAGTGCAGTCAGCGAGCAGGAGCGCGCGCTCTATCAACAGTTGCTGCAGCTGTCGAGGTTCGAGCCGCGGGCGCAGTTCGCGCCGGGGGGAGGAAATGCGAGTTGAGCTGACCGAGGCCGTCTGGTTCGATGAGCACGTATTGTCGTTCGCCGAGTTATGCGAGATCTCGGGCCTGCCGCCTGCGCTGCTCGAGGAGCTGGTCCATGCCGGAGCGATCACGCCGCTGGAAACCACATCGGAGCAGACCCGATTCGGCGCCGCCGCTCTGGTAGCGGCTCGTCACGCGCGACGGTTGCGCGAGGACTTCGAGCTGGATACCCAGGCGTTACTGCTGGTGCTGGGGCTGCTGGATCGACTGCATGAGCTCGAACAGCGACTCGGGGAGTCGGAAGCGCGCTCGCCGCGACGTTGGCACGGCTGATTGAAAAGACCGATGGTGACGGAGCAGGTGACACCGACAGCGCGTGAGGCGTCACCACCCCTGCAGCGCCGGGCGTATGGCCGAGCGGCGCTCGGGAAGGGCTACCCAGCAGCTCTATTGGACTGCTTTGTGGGCTCCCGCGGTCAGTGCGGTATCTATCTCGACCTCGGCTGCCAGCCAGTCCTCCTCCTCATGACCGGGCGCAAAGCCGCGCCGCTCCGCACGTAAGTAAGCCGCCTCCGCAATCAGAGCGCGTCGCTGCTGCGGGTCTATCATCGAGGCGCTCTTGCTGCGCTTGCGCGATCGGGCCAGGGGTTTGCTGGTGCCACGTGCCGTTGACGTCGTCGGTACCGCCATCCATCTCTCCTGTGTGTGATTCGAGGTGTTTTGCCGCCCGCGCACCTGCGCGGACTCGGTCTTTCACGCAGCTCTCTGTCGCGGTTTATCTTCGCTCGCTTTGACCGCAAAGGGCAACCGTTTTGCTGTCGTCATCGAGAGACTGCGGCGCAATGTGGTGCAGCGATTTTGTGCGCCCGCACGCGAATCCGCGCGCACACACACGCCTCGATTGCCGAGCAATAATCACCACCCGGCAAGCGTTGCGCTGCTTATCTGCCGCTCTATTTTTGTTGGTGCAGCCGCGTGACTTGGAAACCGCGTCGCAAGCCGCGGAAGGAATTCAGCAAGTCGCTGGAGCCACCGCGTCAGGGGAGTAGAGGTACCAGTCGACGCACCCGTAAGCGAGCTCCTGCGTCGAGCTCTCGGCCCCGCAGGCACGGGCCAGCAGATTCATCAGGCGGGCCTGCTCGTCGGAATCGTCGGCGCTCACCAATACCTGGGCTGGTTTGGCAGATGCCTGTGCGCTGGCTAGCGGCTCTGATGGCGTCACGGTTTGCGCTCCTACCTGAAGATGCTTCGGACACCCCGGCGGGGCCGGTAAGTCTAATCCTGCAATCTGCGGCTGCAAGTCGGCGGCAGTCCTACAGGCGCCCGTATGTTGTAGTGCCGCACGCCGCGCACCGCCCGTGGCGCGGCTTAATGCGATGCATCAAGAGGCAAGCCGCCGGGTAAGCGACGAGCTCAACGCACTAAATGAGGATAGGCGCGCACGCCGATTCCGAGCAGCACCAAGAACACCAGCGTCAGGACCGCGCAGTCCCAACCGAGCCCGTAGATGCTGTGGCCGCCCTGGATCATGAGTTGACGCAGAGCATCGACGACGTAGGTGAGTGGATTCACCTGCGCGATCACTCGCAGCCACGGCGGCATGATCTGTAGCGGATAGATCGCATTACTCGCAAAGAACAACGGCATGGTCAGGACCTGACCAATTCCCATGAAGCGTTCGCGCGTCTTCACCGCGCAGGCGATGACCAGCGAGAAGGTCGCGAACACGGCCGAACCGAGCGTTACGACCACCAGCACTCCGAGCACGGCGGCGGGCTCGAGTCGGACCGGGACCCGCAGCAGCAGCGCGATCAGATAGATGACGCAGGCCTGCACTATCCCGCGGAAGTCGGCCGAGATGGCCTTGCCGATGATCAGCGAGGCGCGGCTGGCAGGGCTGACCAGCAGCTTTTGCACGATGCCGAGATCGCGCTCCCAGATGACCGAGATGCCATAAAAGATCGCGCTGAACAGCACGCTCTGCGCCAGGATGCCGGGAGTCATGAAGGCGAGATAGCCGAGCTGCCCGGTGTCGATCGCCCGTACCCGCGCCAGCACCTGCCCAAATACCAGCAGCCACAGCAGCGGTTGTACGGCGCGCGAAACCAGCTCGGCCGGATCGCGCATCAACTTGCGCAGCTCGACGTCTGCGATCGCGAAGCTATCGAGCACCCACGCGCTCACGGTGCCTTACTCCACAGACCTTGACTCCGCAGACCTGCCTGGCTCCACGGATCTGCCTGGCTCTGCAGACGTGCCTGGCTCCGCAGACGTGCCTGGCTGGGCCGGCATTCGCGCTCCGAGGCCATCAGCCGAGTCGCCGCGCCGTGCGGCGCGTCTGGGCCGTGTCACGCAAGCGTCCGCCTTCGCTCATGGCGCTGTAGTGAGCGAACACCTGGTCCAGCGTCGCCGTGGGTGCGATGCTGGCCTTGAGCTCGGCCGGCCGACCGCGCACCGCGATGCGGCCCGCGTGCAGTATCGCGATATCGCGGCACAACTGCTCGGCCTCCTCCATATCGTGAGTGGTCAACAGGATCGTGATGCCGAATTCACGGTTCAGATCGGCCAGTCGCTCCCACACGGAACGCCGTGCGACCGGATCCAAGCCAATCGTCGGCTCATCGAGAAACAGCACCTTGGGCTGATGCAGCGTCGCCTGTGCGAGCTCGAGGCGCCGGATCATGCCGCCGGAATAGGTCTTGACCAGACGGTGCGCAAACGCCGTCAACCCCATGAACTCGAGCGCGTCCTCGATCCGCCGCCGGCGCGTGGCCCGGCCTACGCCGTACAGCCGAGCCGACAGCAGCAGATTCTCATAGCCCGTCAGCGCGCCGTCGGCGGACAGCATCTGCGGCACGTACCCGATACGGCGCCGCACCTCCGCCGGTGCGGCCACCACGTCGTATCCGGCCACGCAGGCGCGGCCCGCACTCGGCGGCAGCAGCGTCGTCAGCATCTTGATCGTGCTGGTCTTGCCCGCGCCATTGGCGCCGAGCAGTCCGAAGATCTCTCCGTGCGGTACCTGGCAGTCGATGTGGTCGACCGCCACCAGCGTCCCGAACTGGAGAGTCAGGCCGGTCATCTCAATCGCGCCGGTGGCACCCGGCTCAGGTTTTCGCCGCTGAAACATCGGCCCAAGGATACCCGGCAGGGCACGTCGCTGGCGCAATTCGACCCCGACGCAATCCACCCCCGACGCGATTCCGCCGGCGGCGCGAATCCGTCGCCGGGTGGATGCTTCCGCTGCCTCCGGCAACTGCCGGTACCGCCTGCGTCGATTCTGTGCTAAGTCTCTTGGGGTGCTGATATAGCGCCTGTCGGCGCTAATATGCCCATCAGGCGATGATCAATCCCAGGTGCGGCTGAGACCTGCTGCACCGGAGTCAAACCGATGAATGCGCAAAATGGACTGTCCATGTGGGCCCGGGCCGTGGCCCTGCTGGAAGAGGCGGAACGGCGTCACCACCGCTTCTTCGAGCTGCTCGGAACCGCGCCGACACGCCAGCCGGTCTGGGAGCCGCCCGTCGACATGTTCCTCGTCGACGGCGAGATCCACGTCGTCGTCGCGATGCCGGGGGTGCGGCCCGAGGATATCCATCTGGAACTGCTGTCCGGGGGCCTGCTGGTGCGCGCCGAGAGCCGGCTGCCGGTGCCTCAGGGGCGCTCGAAGATCCTGCGGCTCGAGATCCCCTACGGCTGCATCGAGCGCCGTATCGATCTGCCCGCGGGGCACTTCGAGCTGCTGGCACAGGAATTCCGCGACGGCTCCCTGCTGATCCGGCTCAGTGGAGAGTGGCCATGAGCGTGCGTACGGATGCGGGGGATGCCGTGCCCGAACCCGGGCGGGTCGAGCGAAGGCATAACGAGCCGGGGCACAATGAGCCGGGGCACAGTGAGCCGGGGCGCTCCGACCCCGGGCAGGCCGCTTCCTCGCCAGAGCCTGCCGCCGCCGCGCCCGAGGATGTGCTGATCATCCTGCCGGTGCGCAGCGTGGTGCTGTTTCCGCAGGTGGTGCTGCCGATCTCGATTCGGCGCGACATCTCTCTGGCCGGGGCGCAGGAGGCAGTCAAGTCGCGGCGCAAGGTCGGACTGCTGTTGCAGCGGGATCCGGACCAGGATGACCCGGCGCCGGAGGCGCTGCACCGGGTCGGCACCAGCGCGAGCATCGTGCGCTACCTGACGGCTGCCGACGGAACCCATCATCTGATCTGTCAAGGCGAGCAGCGCTTCACCGTGCTGGATTTCATCAGCCGCGAGCCGTTTCTGGTGGCGCGGATCGAGTTGCACCCCGAGCCGACCACGGTGAATCCTGAGATCGAAGCGCGTGCGTTGCGGCTGCGCGAGCTCGCCTCCGAGGCGCTGCAGCTGCTGCCACAGGCGCCCGCGGAGCTCGCAGCCGCGATCCAGAGCATCGACTCGATCCCCGCCCTGGTCGATCTGATCGCGAGCTTCCTCGATCTCAAGCCGATCGAGAAGCAGGAGGTGCTCGCGACCTTTCCGCTGCGCGAGCGGCTCGATCTGGTGCTGGAGTTCCTGCGGCAGCGGGTCGAGGTGCTGCGTATCTCGCGCCAGATCGACGAGCGCACCAAGGCCGCGTTCGACGAGCGCCAGAAGGAGGCGGTGCTGCGCGAGCGTCTGCGTCAGATCCGCAAGGAGCTCGGCGAGGACGAGGAGGGCAGCGAGCTCGGCGAGCTGAAGGAGGCGCTGGCCAAGGCCGGCATGCCGAGCGACGTCGAGGAGCACGTGCGCACGCAGATCGCCCGTCTCGAGCGCACGGGTGAGGGCAGTCCCGAGTACTCCATGACACGCTCTTATCTCGAGTGGATGCTCGCGCTGCCGTGGTCCAAGCTCGACAAGGAAGAGATCGATATCGAGCACGCCCGTCGCATTCTGGATGAGGATCATTTCGACCTCGATACCATCAAACGCCGCATCATCGAGTTCCTCGCGGTGCGCAAGCTGAACCCGGAGGGCCACAGTCCGATTCTGTGTTTCGTTGGGCCGCCCGGCGTCGGCAAGACCTCGCTCGGTCAGTCGATCGCACGCGCGCTCGGGCTGAAGTTCGTGCGCGTCAGCCTCGGCGGCGTGCACGATGAGGCCGAGATCCGAGGACACCGGCGCACCTACGTGGGAGCGCTGCCGGGCAACATCATCCAGGCGTTGCGCAAGGCGGGCACGCGCAATCCCGTCATGATGCTCGATGAGGTGGATAAGGTGTCGGTGAGCTTTCAGGGCGACCCTTCCTCGGCATTACTTGAGGTACTCGATCCGGAGCAGAACCACACGTTTCGCGACAACTATCTTGGCGTGCCGTTCGATCTGAGCAAGGTGCTGTTCAT
>JASHTF010000209.1 GCA_030040715.1 Gammaproteobacteria bacterium
ACGTGGACTACACCCTCGCCTATCAACAGTACGAGAGCGAGGCACAAGATGGCTATAAGCCGACCGGCGGGCACACGGGTTGCCTCAGTACCGTCTGCTGGCCCAAGAATCCGGAGATGTACCGCATCGACGGCAACAGCTACGAGTACGTCAGCAACGAGCTGCGCGTCACCTCGCCGGTCGACTGGCCGGTCCACTTCGTGGCGGGGCTCTATGCGGACCGTTCACAGGCCCTGAATTTTTTGAACGAGCCCATCCCCGGGCTCGACCCGACGTACGACGTCGGTTATGGCACCCCTTACGTCTGGAACAACACCGTCTATCTCGACGACTTGCAGAGCGTGTTCCGCGACTGGGCGGCCTTTATCCAGGCCAATTGGGATATCACCTCACAGCTCACCGCCACCGCGGGCTTCCGTCGCTATCGCTACGACAACACCATGCAGGGCTTTTATGGTTACTCGGCTGGGTACGCGGAAAATGTCTTTGGCGCGTCGCCTACCACCTTCCAAGTCAGCGGACAGATGACCTGCTTCAGCTCGTATTCGATCAACAACGGTCCGTGCACGGACATCGACCAGAGGAGTGAGGCCTGGGGCTCGGTGCCGTTGTTCACGCTCTCCTATAAGCTCGATCCCGACCACATGGTGTATGCCACCTTCTCCAAGGGCTACCGTCCCGGTGGCCCGAACCGCACACCGGGCACATTGCCGTATGACTCGGACTACCTGACGAACTATGAGATTGGGGTGAAGACCGCCTGGCTCGATCACCACGTGATCTTCAACGCTGACGTCTACTACGACGATTGGAAGGACTACCAGTTCAGTTTTACCGGCCCCAACGGTATCGGCGTGATTGCGAATGCCGGCTCGGCGGCCTCCAAGGGATTCGAGAGTCAACTGCAGTGGCTGGTCATGCAGGGACTGAATGTCACGCTAAACCTGGAGTACACCGATTCCCATCTGACGGCCAACTACTGCGGCATTATCGGCAGCAACGGCCAACCCATCACGAGCAGTGACTGCGTCGGACCCGGCAACGCGTCACCGTTCGCACCGCTCGCTCCCGACGGCTACCCACTGCCCAACGTTCCGATGTGGAAGGGATTCCTCAGCGCCCGCTACAGCTTCCCGTTCGGGAACAGCACGGCCTTCATCGAGGGCGACCAGACCTATCAGAGCTACATGTGGTCGCAGCAGTTACCCAGCGAGAATCTAGTCTACGGCGGTCAGGTGCCGGCCTACGGCCTGACCAACTTCTCATTGGGCATCGACAAGGACAATTGGGAGGCAGACCTGCTGATCACGAACGCTTGGAATCGCATCACGGACACCGAGCTCAATGCGGAGCTCCTGCGTGGCGCGCTCTACGTCGCGGATTACAACATCATCGCCCAGCCCCGCCTGATCGGAATCAGGTTCACCCAGAGCTTCTGAGCAGCCAGGCCGGCAGTCGCACTCCGCCGACGGCTCGCACGAGTGCAGTGCGAGTCGTCGGCTCCGGGCAACGGAGTTCGTGCCCGAGTCGGGCCTGGCCTAAGGTGCCGCCGCCGGCACCGCCGCGGCCGCAGCGATCTTCGGCGCCGCCTTCTTGGACACGTCGTCTTTCTTGGAGACGTAGTCCGAGTACTCGTTAGCTTCGTCGGCCGCGACTCGCGGATCGGGCTGCCCGAGGAACGGCAGGTAATGCGCAGCGGGTAATTTCGCCGCCAGCGCCTTGGATGAGGGCAGGATGTAAACCTGCACGAAGTTCATGCCCAGCGCCGAGGAGATGGCCGTGTTCTCGCCGCTCCTGGGGTCCGGATAACCGTCGGCCATCCGCCTCAGGGCCTTGTACAGCGAGGGCGCGGATTGCTGTCCGTAGCTTTGATGATGCGTCGAGTACGAGCGCATCAGCTGCGCATACCAGGACTGGACGTCGCTGTAGCCGGCGAGGATGCCGTCGGCGTTGGTCGGCGTCAGTTTGAGCTGGAAGCGCCCACCGCGCATGTATTCGTCCGTGGCGATGTTGAACACGGCCCACGGGTAAAGCAGATCCACCGGATCGGTCGTGAGTACACCATTCACGATCCTGCCGTGCATATGTTGGATGTATTGGGCTCCCCAGTGCGTGTCGATACGCTCCGAGCCGCCCGGAGCCGCATTCTTGCCGGTCGCATCCATCAGGATGGGATCCATCCCGCGATACATGGTGACCTGCACATCGTCGTCATTGACCAGGCTGTGTACACCCGACAGCTCGAGCAGAATACGGTTTTCGCCTTCCTTCGGTACCTCTTCCTGATCGAACACCTGAAACACGCCACTCGGCAATCGATAGTTGGCCTCGCAGCCGAGCACCCGATACAGATTGTTGTCCACCCCTTTCACGCCGTCGGGGCTGGTAAAGTCGTTGGGCCCGATCTTGCCGTCGAGATTCATGCCGTACGAGATCGGTCCTTCGGCGTAATAGAACGGGAACGGATCGGGCGTCGTGGTCGGATACCAACTGTCGACCTCACGCCGCAGCTGGGTGTCGACGACGGTCCACTGGGAGCCGTCCTTCGGAAACAGCTGCTTGAACTCCTCGCGGTTACCCTCCTTGTTGATGCCGTGTGGGCATTCCGTCTTGAGGTCCTTGCTATAGATGTCCCAATACATGTCGGTCACCAGATAGGCGATGGTGCCGTCCTTGAGGACATCGGTCGGTGGCGCGGCCACCGGAGCTGCCGGAG
>JASHTF010000210.1 GCA_030040715.1 Gammaproteobacteria bacterium
AGTCGGCGCAAACGGCTTCTGTACCCACAGCGTCTTGCCCGTCAGCGCATCAAAGGCCTCCACCAGCCCCACCGCATCGGGCGCGTACAGCACCCCATCGATCATGATCGGCGTGCCGCGCAGATACGTCGAGGGCACCAGATCCGGAAACTGCTGCGTCAGCGAGCCATCCAGCCCCGGCCGCGTCCACAGCACCTGCAGCCGCTCGAGATCGCCGCGATTGATCTGCCCCAGCGGCGAGTAGCGGTCCATGCGCTTGCTGCCGCCAAAATAGCTCCACTCGACCATGCGCGCCGCCCGCGTGCTGCGGGCAGTACCAGAGGCAGCGTCGGCGGCAGAAGCAGGCGAATCCGCCGCAATCGTAACGACTGCGAGACCGAGGCATGTGGCGACCAGTGTTCTACGCATGAGCTCCCCCCGTGTATCCAACACCCGCCCACGTCGCACCGATAGGTCGATGATGAATGAGCGCGACGTAGTCCCCTAACGACGTGATCCCCTGACGACGTGATCCCCCAAACGCTGCGCGGGTGCGGATCGCAAATCGCAGCACCGCAATCAGGATGCCTTGCCCGACTTCTCCGGATAGCCCGCCTCGCGCCACGCTTTCATGCCGCCGTCGAGTGCTATGGCGCCTTGAAATCCCATCTGCCGCAGCGTCGCGGTGGCGAGCGTCGAGATGCGGCCGAACTCGCAATAGACCACGATTCTGCGAGTCGGATCGGGCAGCTCTTCATTGACGCGCAACTCCAGTTGCCCACGGGGCAGCAACCGAGCCCCGGGAATGTGTGCCACCTCGAAGGCGTCTCGCTCACGTACGTCCAGCACGATCAGGTCGTGCTTCATCGACTCTACACACGCCTTCAATTCGGCCAGTGACATGAACGGCACGATCGCCGCGGCCTCAGCGAGCATTTGGGACACCGTCTTACCGCCGCTCATGTTGGTTCGCAGCGCCTCGGTGACATGCGTCGGCATGGTCAGATTCAAGCTGTGCATCATCTCGATGAACGCGCTGCGATCGCGTTTCTGCAGCCGGGCGTTCTCGGACAGCTCCTGACCGATCGTGGAATGCGAGCGCCCCTTGTATTCGTGCGCCGGCAGGATTTTGAGCTCCGGATCGAGTCTGAGGATATTCCCGAACAAACTCTCGTACAGAGCTTCGGCGTTGCCGCTCGGCAAATCGGTGCGTCCGGTAGCTCCAATGAGGAGCGTATCGCCCGTGAACAGGTGGTCTTCGACCCGCAGGCACATCGAATCGTCCGTATGACCCGGGGTATGCAGCGCCTGCAGCCGCAGTCTGCCGACGATCAACAATTCACCATCCTGCAGGCGCAGGTTAACGAAAGGCGCCGGGCTCGCGCGGTGCATGACGACCGGCGCATCGAGTTGCCGCGCGAGCTGCTGGGTTGCTGAAAAATGATCTGCATGCGTGTGCGTGTCGATGACGTAGCGGATGCGCAGACCGTCCTTTGCCGCCAACGCGAGGTAGCGGTCGATTTGGGAAAGCTCCGGGTCGATCAGTGCAGCCGCACAGGAGTGTTCGCACCCGACTATGTAAGACCGACAGCCTCCGGTAGCTACTGACTCGAAGATCATCGTGGTTTCTCCCCGCGGACTGCGGCGGTAGTTCTCGGTTCACAGCACGCATCCCGAGCTACCGATCGTAGCACGCCGCTCGCGACCGGCAGGCGCAGTCAGTCCTCGGCGTTGATTCCGGGACCAACGCACGGTGAGGCGGGGCCTGCTTTCACAGGCCCCGTCTCAATCGAAGGCACACGCGCTTCGGGGAGCAGGTGAGTCGCGCAGCTTTCGATCAGGGCAGGTCAGCGATCGCCGAGCACGTCACGGACCGCTCGGTACTTGGACGACCGTCAGGTTGTTGGTCACATCATCGATCAAGGCAAAGTTGAAGGGCGCCTGCGATCCCGAGACGGTATCCATGCCGAAGGCGCCGCCTTCGGATGAGTCGACATTGAATTCACGCACGAATTGTCCGGACTCGGTGAACTCCACTATCTCGCTGGGATGCAGCGGATCGATATTGACCGCATCGCCGTTGGCGGTGAGCAAATGTCCGTTGGGCGCGAGCCTCAGGGCGAGCGGGCCACGCAGATGCGGGTCCGAGAACACCAGCTCGCCGCGGTCGACCGGGGCGTCGGCGAAGCTCGCATTCGGGATCGCATAGATCGCGTTATCGGCGGTCGATGCCACGTAGAGGGTATCGGTGCTGGGGTCGAGAGCCAGACCCGTCGGTCCCAGCACCACCGCTGCGGCATTCGGCACATGGGTGTAGCCGGTGGCGAGGAAACCCTTGTGCTGCACGGTCAGCCCCTCCTGCGAGACGGTGACGTCCAGGCGCGAGACGGTGCCGTTGAGCACGCTGGAGACGAAGATATGCGCCTCATTGCCGCCGTCGGCCAGCGCCAGATCCCATGGGCCGTCGAGAAAGCTCTTGTCCGTCAGCGTCTGCACCCAGTTGCCGTTGCGGTCGATCACCTGCAGGGCACCCTGACGGATCGTGTTGAAAGTACCGTCGGTGGTGGGTACGTTGCCCACCACCACAAAACCGCCGCGTAGCACGCCGAGCGCGGTGCTCAGTCCGTCCAATTCCGGTCTACTGGTGAAGAACGTGTCGGCAGTTCCCGGCGGCGCGAGGGCCCCCTGAGGACGCAGGCGCACGATGGTCGTACCGGTACCTTGAATGTTGTTGCTGTTGTTGAAGTTAGCGACCAGCACATCGCCGGGCTCGATGCTGCCCCCGCTCGGAAAGCCTGCAGGCACGAAGGCGACGCCATACGGGTTCTCGTCGCCGTTGGCGGGGACGGTGGAGGAGTTGATCAGCTGTGGCAGGAACACGGGCTGCGCCGTGGCGACGGCGCCGACCGCTGCCGCAGCCACCGATATGAACGCGCTGACAGCCGCCGTGCGGCGGGAAATGCTGTGCCTTGACATGACTGCTCCCTAGGTGATGCCAGGTGATGGGTGTTCTTGA
>JASHTF010000211.1 GCA_030040715.1 Gammaproteobacteria bacterium
AGCGTGAGCGCGATCAACGCGACACAGCATTTCACGGGGACGTCCCGCTGGAGCGAGCGCTCGGCTGATCGGTCAGCCGAGCGGTCAGGCTTGGCTGAGCGCTCAGCGGATTCCCTGGACGTAGGAAGCGACATCTCGAATCTCCTCTGGCGTCAGCAGGCTCGCGATCGTATGCATGATTGCATCGTCGGGGCCCCCGAGGCTCTGGCCCTTGCTGTCGCGCGTATAGCGCGTGTCCGTGGCGTATCGATCGAGCTGTTGAATCAGGTACTCCGCGTGCTGCGCGCGCAGCTGCGGAAAGCCGGCCGACGGTACACCGCGGCCGACCGGCCCGTGGCAGGCCATGCAAGCCGGGACCTGTCGTGCCGGATCACCGCCACGGTAGAGCTTTTCTCCGGCCTGCCAGTAGGAGGGATCGGCTTCGAGCCCAGTCGGCGTCTGCAGCGAGAAGTAAGCCGCCAGATCCTCGATGTCCTGCTCGGACAGCGCGGCTGCCTGCGGTGGCATCAGGCCGCTCGGATCAACGCGCGTCTTGCTGTGGAATTCGCGCAGCTGCGCTTCGATGTAGGCGGCATTCTGACCCGCCAACGACGGCCACTGCGCGTTCACGCTGTTGCCATTCGGACCGTGGCACGCCTGGCAGCCCTGTGCCTTGGCGGCTCCAGCCTCGGCCGAGCCGTCCGCGAACGCCAGTGGCGCCGTGCCCAAAGCGACGCCCACGGCCACCACCCATCCCAACGAGCGTATCGTCCACCCCATGAACCACAGTCTCCTGTCGAGCGAGCGTTGTCATTTGGTCAGCAGCGAACAAAGAATTGTACACCAGACCCTCTTGGGTCCGTGGCCGACAGTGCGTCGGATGCAGGTCGCGCGCACGTGGAGGCGCGGCGCGGCGCGCTGAGCGCGTACTCGATGCGCCAGTACTGCAGGACGTGTAACAGAAATGCGAGACGGATATGCGAGCTCAAATCGATCCGAGTCCTTACCCGGGCGCTCAATTCCTGGAGAGCGCGGCGAGCGCACGCCAGTTCCCCCCGGACCAGGGCGCTGAGGTCGCCATCGCCGGCCGGTCGAACGCTGGCAAGTCCAGCGCGATCAACGCGATCACGGGGCGACGCGCGCTCGCCCGCACCAGCAAGCGCCCGGGGCGCACGCGGCTGCTGAACTTCTTTCAATTGGCGCCGGGCCAGCGCCTGGTCGATTTGCCGGGATACGGATATGCGCAGGCGTCCGGCGGCGAGCGTGCCGGGTGGGCGGAGCTGGTCGAGACACTGCTGCCGCGCCGCTCGCTCGTTGGCCTCGTGCTGGTGGTCGATGCGCGCCGCGGATTGCAGGCGGGCGATGAGCAGCTGCTCGACTGGGCGAGCGCGCACGCGCGACCGGTGCATGTATTGCTGTCGAAGTGCGACCAGTTGCGGCGCACTGAAGCGCGCACGCTGCTGGCTCGTTGCCACGCACGGCTGGCGGGGGGTGCAACGGTACAGTTGTTCTCCGCGCGTACCGGCGTCGGTGTGGACGCGGCCCGCGAGCAGCTGGCTCGATGGCTCGCACCGTCCCCGGCGCATAAAGAAAAAGCCCCGGCAGTCCTGTGAGGGACTAACCGGGGCCAGTATGATCCGGCGCGGGTCTCTACGCACCGGACTAACCCGCTTAGGGAGGGAAGCGGGGAGTGCTAGGCACTCGAGAAGTTAGAGCCCGGACTCGCGCCGAAGTTCCATTTTCGTCAAAAAATTATTTCCTTTTAATTCAATGAGTTGAGCTTCGAGTTGTCGCGTGCGCGCTACAGCCGCGCTCGCACCGCCGTTTGTCGACTGCGCGTCCGGCGGGGCTTGCTGCGGTGCGATGTGTGATTCAGTGCGCTTCGTCCCAGTTGGAGCCGACGCCGACTTCGACCTTGAGCGGCACCTTCAGCTGCGCGGCCTGACTCATGAGCACGCGGATCCGGGCACTCGCCTGCGCGATGAAGTCCTCGCGCACCTCGAACACCAGCTCGTCGTGCACCTGCATGATGAGGCTCACCGGAACGGCCTCGGATTGACACCAGGCGTCGATCGACAGCATGGCGCGCTTAATGATGTCCGCGGCGCTGCCCTGCATCGGCGCATTGATCGCGCTGCGCTCGGCGTACTGCTGCAGCTGGCGGTTACGGGCGGCGATGTCAGGCAAAAACAATCGCCGACCAAAGATGGTGCACACGAAACCGTCGCGTCGTGCCTGCTCGCGCGTACGCTGCATATAGGCACGCACGCCCGGGTAGCGGGCGAAATACAGCTCAACGTAGTTCTGGGCGTCCTCGCGCGAAATGCTCAGCTGGCGCGCGAGGCCAAAGGCGGACATGCCGTAGATGAGGCCGAAGTTGACCGCCTTCGCGGAGCGACGCTGTTCGGCCGAAACCTCCTCGAGCGCCAGGCCGAGGACCTCTGCCGCCGTCGCCTGATGAATATCCCGGTCCTCGCTGAAGGCGCGCAGCAGCCCCTCATCGCCGGACAGGTGCGCCATGATGCGTAGCTCGATCTGGGAGTAATCGGCGGCGAGCAGCCGGTAGCCAGGTCGTGCGACGAAGGCCTGCCGGATGCGCCGGCCCTCGTTGCTACGCACGGGAATGTTCTGCAGATTGGGGTCGGTCGATGAAAGCCGACCGGTGGCCGCGACCGCCTGGTGATAGCTGGTGTGCACGCGGCCGGTGGCGGGATTGATCTGCTGCGGGAGTCGCTCGGTGTAAGTGGACCGCAGTTTGGCGAGCGCCCGATACTCCAGAATGATCTGCGGCAGGCGGTGACTCCCCGCCAGTTCCTCGAGCACTTCCTCCGCCGTCGAGGGCACGCCGCTCGAGGTCTTGCGGCGCACCGGCAGGCCGAGCCGCTCGAATAACACCTGCTGCAGCTGCTTGGGCGACTCGAGGTTGAAAGCGCCGCCGGCCTCGTGATGTGCCTGCGCCTGAATCTCGGCCAGGCGGGCCGCGATCTCACGGCTTTGCTGCTGCAGCATCGCACGGTCGATCAGCACGCCGCGCCGCTCCATGCGCTGGAGCACCGGCACGAGCGGCTGCTCGATTTCCTCATACACGCCCAGCAGCTCCGGATGGCGCTCGAGCTTGGGCCACAACGCCCGGTGCAGTCGCAGCGTGATGTCGACGTCCTCGGCCGCGTACTCGGACGCCCGCTCGACGCTGACCTGGTCGAAGCACAGCTGCTTGGCGCCCTTGCCGGCGATGTCCTCGAAGTGAATCGTGCTCAGGCCCAGATAGCGTGCGGCCATTGAGTCCATGTCGTGGCGGATCGCGGTGCTGTTGAGCACGTAGGACTCGAGCATGGTGTCGTGGCGGTAGCCCGCGAAATGGATACCGTGATTGGCGAGCGCGTGGGCATCAAATTTCAGATGGTGGCCGAGTTTGCCGCGGGTCGGATCTTCGAGCAGGGGCCGCAGCGC
>JASHTF010000212.1 GCA_030040715.1 Gammaproteobacteria bacterium
CCGCAGGGCGCCTCGCGCGCGACCGGCTCGCTCGACTACGGGTGGCTCAGGCCGGCTCGCTGGCGAGGCGCCAGCTGATCGTCTCACCGGCGCGCAGCGGCACGAGCTCCGCCTCGCCGAAGGCATACGCGGACGGCACGCTCCAGGCTTCCTTCACCAGCGTGATCTGCTCGCTATTGCGCGCCAGACGGTAGAAGTCCGGGCCGAACTCAGACGCGAACGCCGGCAAGCGCGACAATATGCCCTCGGCCTCGAACAGCTCCGCGTACAGCTCGATCGCGGCGTGCGCCGAGAAGATACCCGCGCAGCCACAGGCGCTCTCCTTGCTGTGGCGAGCGTGCGGGGCGCTGTCGGTGCCGAGAAAGAAGCGCGGGTTACCGCCCGCTACCACCTCGACGATGCTGCGGCGGTCGCGCTCGCCCTTGAGCACCGGCAGACAGTAGTGATGCGGACGCAAGCCGCCGCTGAACAGCGCGTTGCGGTTCAGCATCAGGTGTTGCGGCGTGATCGTCGCGGCCACGCCGGGACGCGCCGCGCACACGAACTGCACGCCGGCGGTGCTGCTGACGTGCTCGAGCACGACACGCAGGCGCGGGTAGCGCTCGACCAGCGGCGCGAGGATGTGCTCGATGAAATGCGCCTCGCGCTCGAATACGTCGACGCGCGCATCGCTGGCCTCGCCGTGCACCAGCAACGGCAGGTCGAGTCGCATCATGGTCTCGAGCGCCGGCGCGAGGTGCGCGACGTCGGTGACGCCCGCGTCGGAGTGGGTCGTGGCGCCGGCGGGATAGAGCTTGCAACCGTAGATGGCGCCACTCGCGTGCGCGCGCTCGATCTCGGCGGCGTTGGTGTGATCGGTCAGGTACAGCGTCATCAGCGGCTGAAAGCGCATGCCCGCGGGCAGCGCGCCGAGGATGCGCTCGCGGTAGGCCAGCGCCAGCGCCGTGCTGGTCACCGGCGGCGCGAGGTTGGGCATGACGATGGCGCGGGCAAAGCGCGCCGCGGTGAATGGCAGCACGGCGCGCAACGCGGCGCCGTCGCGCAGATGCAAATGCCAGTCATCGGGGCGTCGCAGGAGCAGTTGCGCACGTCGCGGAGGCAGGCTCGACACCGTGATGATCCTAGCATGGCGGCGCTGGTGGCCGCGGGCGGCCGCGCCCAAAAGGCACTAGAATTAGCATCATGAATGACGTGAATACGACCGAGGATCTGGACCCGATCGAGACGCGCGAGTGGCTCGAATCGATCGATTCGGTGCTGCGCGTGGAGGGTCCGGCGCGCGCGCATTTCCTGCTCGAGCGACTCATCGATCACACCCGCCGCTCCGGTGCCTACCTGCCGTTCCGCCCGAACACCGCCTACGTCAACAGCATTCCTCTGAGCCAGGAGGCGCCCTATCCGGGCGACCGCTCCCTCGAGCGGCGTATCGAGGCCTACATCCGCTGGAATGCGATGGCGATGGTGGTGCAGGCGAACCGCAAGTCGAGCGAATACGGCGGCCACATCTCCACCTACGCTTCCTCGGCGACGCTCTACGAGGTCGGCTTTAATCATTTCTGGCGCGCCGCGAGCGCCGATCATCCGGGCGATCTGATCTATATCCAGGGGCACTCCTCGCCGGGGATCTATGCGCGTGCCTATCTCGAGGGACGGCTGACGGAAGAGCAGCTCAAGTACTTTCGCCAGGAGGTCGCCGGACACGGCCTCAGCTCCTACCCGCATCCGTGGCTGATGCGCGATTTCTGGCAGTTCGCGACCGTCTCGATGGGCCTCGGGCCGCTGATGGCAATCTATCAGGCGCGCTTCATCCGCTATCTGGAGCACCGCGGGTTGGTCCCGGTCTCGGACCGCAAGGTGTGGTGTTTCTGCGGCGACGGCGAGATGGACGAGCCCGAGTCCATGGGCGCGTTGACGATGCCGGTGCGCGAGGGGCTCGATAATCTGATCTTCGTCATCAACTGCAATCTGCAGCGGCTCGACGGTCCGGTGCGTGGCAACGGCAAGATCATCCAGGAGCTCGAGTCGGCTTTCCTCGGTGCCGGCTGGAACGTCATCAAAGTGCTGTGGGGCTCACGCTGGGATCCGCTGCTCGCGCGCGACACCCAGGGCGTCCTGCGGCGGGTGATGGAGCAGTGCGTCGACGGCGAGTACCAGAATTTCAAGGCCAAGGGCGGTGCCTACACGCGCGAACACTTCTTCGGCAAGGATCCGGTCCTCAAGGAAATGGTCGCCAACATGTCCGACGATGAGATCTGGCGGCTGAACCGCGGCGGTCACGACGCGCGCAAGGTGTACGCGGCCTATTACGCGGCCGTGCGCACCCGCGGCACGCCGACGGTGATCCTCGCCAAGACCGTCAAGGGCTTCGGCCTGGGCAAGACCGCCGAAGGGCAGATGGTCGCGCATCAACAGAAGAAGCTCGACGTCGACTCGCTGCGGGAGCTGCGCGATCGCTTCGCCATCCCGGTGCCGGATGAGGACCTCGAGCGGCTGCCGTTCCGCAAGCCCCCCGAGGACAGTCCGGAGATGCAGTATCTGCACGAACGGCGGCGCGCCCTCGGCGGCTATCTGCCGGCGCGCAAGCCGCATGCCCCGAAGCTGGTCGTGCCGCCACTCGAGAGCTTTCGCAGTGTGCTCGAGGGCACCGCCGAGCGCGAGATCTCGACCACGATGGCGTTCGTGCGCATTCTTACCACGCTGCTCAAGGACAAGAACATCGGCCAGCACATCGTGCCGATCGTGCCGGACGAGGCGCGTACCTTCGGCATGGAGGGACTGTTTCGCCAGATCGGCATCTACTCGGCGCTCGGTCAGCTGTACACGCCGGTCGACGCCGATACGCTGATGTCCTATCGCGAGGACAAGCGCGGACAGATGCTCGAGGAGGGCATCAGCGAGGCCGGATCCACCTGCTCATGGATCGCGGCGGCGACCTCTTACGCCAATAACGCCATCAGCATGGTGCCGTTCTACATCTTCTACTCGATGTTCGGGTACCAGCGCGTCGGCGATTTTCTCTGGGCTGCCGGCGACATGCAGGCGCGCGGCTTTCTGCTGGGCGGGACCGCCGGACGCACGACCCTCGCCGGCGAGGGGCTCCAGCACCAGGATGGCCACAGCCAGCTGCTGATGACGGTGATTCCGAACTGTCGTTCCTACGACCCGACCTACGCCTACGAGCTCGCGGTCATCGTCCATGACGGCACTCGGCGCATGTACGCCGAGAACGAGGACGTGTTCTTCTACATCACGCTCATGAATGAGAACTACCCCCAGCCCGCGCTCCCCGAGGGCGTGCAGGAGGGTATTCTCAAGGGCGGCTATCTGCTCCAGCGCGGCGAGAAGGGAACGCTGCGGGCGACACTGCTCGGCAGCGGCACGATCCTGCGCGAATGCATCGCGGCGGCGGAGCTGCTCGAGCGCGACTTC
>JASHTF010000213.1 GCA_030040715.1 Gammaproteobacteria bacterium
CGCGTGAGCCCTGGATCTCGATGCCCAACACCGGCGAGTGGTGAGCCGAACCGGGACCGGTCCCGAGCGCGCAATCGCGTCGATCGGATGGCGCGTTTTCATGGGAACGAGGTCCGCAACGGTCATGGTCGTCCCGGTTGAAGGGTATAGGCCATAACTGACAGGCACGAGTCGGGGGCGCGGGCGATCGCGCGCGCCTCCCCGCTTGCGGTGGGCAAATCCCGTCGGCGAATCTCGGCCTAATCCGCCAAGGGATTGGGACGCATCTGGAAGTGCACGATCAGGGGCTTGCCGCCGCCCTCCTTGTGCGCGGGGGTGCGATCGCCCTCTGTAGCCCAGATGCCACGGCCCTTCCAGCCGCTATTGGCATCATCGATGCGTCCTTCCATGCCCTTCATGTAGAAGCCCAGTGGATAGGGGACACGCAGGGTCGCAAATTTTCCGTCCACCAACGCATGGATGCCATCGAACAGATTACCGGTCGCGATCGGCACATTCGCGCCCAGGCCGAAGGTGTTGTGCTGATCGACCCAGGTGTAGTAGCTCGACTCGACGCTGAACAGCGGTAGCTGCGCAAACCCCGGCCCCGGCAGCCGATATAGCGTCCAACCCTCCGGACAATGGTTACCGGTGGCGGTGGGTCCGTTGAGCGGGCCCTTGCACTTGCGGCGATCGAAGCTGCCGAGATGACCGCTGCCGAGTGACACCCAGACCACACCGTTGCCATCGATGTCCGCGCCCCGGACCCCAAAAGCCGGCGCCGGCGGGTTATAGATTTCCGTCAGCATGGTGCGCGGGTCAAAGCGCACGATGGCCCCGGGAACTCCCATCACCGATCCCCAAACAGAGCCATCGGCCGGATCGGGCATCACCGCGTAGAGGCTGACCCCGAGGCGCTGGTCGCGATCAGGGCGCTGCGGCTGATCGGGCTCGACCCAGCGGTCGAGCTTGCCCGTGCCCTCGATGTCGAGCACGAACGGAGCCCAGTGCTGCGCCGCAGCGGCGTCCCCGGTTTGCAAGAACTTATCGGTATCGACCCAGCCGATGACCTGCTGACCACCGCTGGTCCAGAGCAGATGCCCGTCGCGCGAGAACTGCAGATGGTGGGTGGAATAGCAGGTATCGACGAAGCTGTATTTGCCGCTCTTCGGCTCGTAGACGGCGACCTGACGACTCGACTGCTCGAGCGGAAACAACTTCGCCGACGGATGATCGGAGCCCTGCCTGCAGAACGCAGGATCGCTCAGACCACGAACACGCGCGGTGTACCACACGCGGCCGAGATGATCGAGCATCGGATTGTGGGCGTTGGCCTTGCTGTGCCAGATGCGCTCCTCGCCCCAGTACGGCGAGGGCGCGATGACCGGATCATCGGCGGTCGAGGGCGTGTCCGCATCGCGTACCGGAGCGTGGAAAGTCGTGGCAACGTTATGCATCGGATCGAGGATCGGAAAATCGTCCGTGCTCAGCTCGGGTGAGCCGTAGAGCGGCCCGTACGCATTCACCGTCGGGTTGTTGCGATCCGTGCCCGAGAGGTCGTGCAGATAGGCCTTCGGATCCGACCAGTCGCGCACCGTGATGACGACGTTACGCTCGATGCCGCTCGGGCGCTCGGGCCGGTTGGCGGGAAGCTCGCCGGCAGCGATCCGATCGGTCCAATCGGCCAGGTACTTGATCGGGACACCCATGAGATCGCCCATGGCAGTGAACACCATGTCGCGACCGGCCTGGCCTGACTGAATGCGTCGCATCCAGGCCTCCTGCGAGGTCTCAAACGTGCCGAGATTCGCCTCAATGGTGCGCGTGGCTTTGTCCCCGAGCTGATGGCAGCCGACGCACGACTGGTTCTTGATGCCGCCCAGGTAGCCCTTGAGGCCACCGCGGATCTTCGCGACCTCGCTCTCCTGCGGCAGCTTCATCATCGCGTACCAGTAGGCGGCCGGATAATACTGGGCCGCGGCCGCCGCGTTCGGCGCGATCGCCGCGGTCAAATTGACGCTGCTGCCCCGGCGCGCAGGCACTTTGGTAGAGTCCACCAGACCGTAGCCGCGCACCCAGACGCTATAGTTCGCCTGCGGCAAATCAGGAATCAGATAGCGCCCCTGATCGTCCGTCACCACAATCCTGGCAAAGCGGGTTTTGAAATCAGGGGTCTCAGCGATGACCCACACGCCCGCTTGCGGGCCGCTGGCGCTGGTCACGACTCCGGCGATCGCGTTCGGCGGCACCGCGCTTGCGCCGCTTGCGGCAATCGAGTCGACGCTGAGCGCAAGGCCTGACACGATCAGGCAGAAGGCCATCCCCCAGGTTGCACGGTTCAGCCGGCTCATGATGCACCTCATTCGAGTTGGCGGGAGACCCGACAGCCTCATCGGGTTCGGATGCTTGCCAGAAGCTGCGGTAAACAAGATCCGCCTGTACGGGAGCCCCGTCAATGGGGTGCAACAGCTAAAGGCGAGGCGACCGACAAACCGGATCAACCGCACCGGCCCGTCCCGGCACCCAGCCGCTCCGCAGCGCATCACCCCCCTTGATTCAAGCTCGGGTCGAAGAACTGCGCATCCACGGGCTTGGTACGCAAAATCTCTTCCCGAGTCAGCCCTTGCAACTCGTGGGGAAAGACCAGCCAGCGATTGGTCTCGCGAATGTAATAGTGAGGCTGCAGCGGACCGAGGTTGCGCTCCGGCTTGTAATATACGGTCGCGATCCGGATGTTCTCGGGCAGATTGCGGCGGCAGCGCCGCTCGAGCTCGCGCAGCACCGCCACCAGGCTGCGGCCCGAGTCGAATACATCGTCTACCAGCAGCAGCGTATCTTCGGCCTCCAGGCGCGAGACCAGATAGTCGAGCGCATGTACATGAACTGTTTTGTCCTGTTGATCGATGCCAGTGTAGGAGGACGTTCGGATCGCAATGTGGTCGCAGTGCACGTCGTGATACTCGAGCACCTCCTGCACCGCAATCCCGACCGGCGCGCCCCCCCGCCAGACGCCTACCAAAAAGGTCGGTCGAAATCCGCTCCGCAGTACTTGCAGCGCCAGCTGCATCGAATCGCGCAATAGCGATTCGGCAGAGATGAACTCCTTATCCATGTGCATGCGCTCCCATCTCGTGCCCTGCGTGGACCACGCAGCCAAGCGCAGCCTAACACGTGAAGGTCCGCTGCCTGACCGGTGCTGTGGGCTCCTTGACTTCGTCTGCGGGTGAGGCGAATGTGTTGCTTGGCCGTTCGCGCGAACTATTCGACAGGGAGCACAGGATGCGCTTCCCACCCACCTCGAACGTCATAGCCTGCACGCTCTTCGCCGCCGCGGTGGCGCCGGTAGGCGCCGCCACGCCTGCGAGCAGCCCACCCAAGCCAGCTACAGCGGCGCCAGGGCCATGCGAGCAGATCGTCCAGGCTTGCAAGAGCGCCGGCTTCGTCCTGGGCGACGTCAGGGAGGGTAACGGGCTCGTGGTCGACTGCATCCGCCCGATCATGAACGGTGCCGCGCAGCCCGCGAAGGCAAAAGTCCCGCTGCCGCGAGTGAATTCCGATACGGTCGCAGCGTGCAAGGCGAGGCGCCCCAACTTCGGCGAGCCGAAACAAAAGTAGTCGAACCGGAGCTCGAGCGCGTTCGTCTACTCGGCATTGGCAGGAGGGTCGGCCCGCCTGCTGTCTCGGCGCGCGCTCGACCATAAGCGTGTCAAGATTCTCGCGGCGCCATGCGCCTCGATACCGGCGACTCCGGGACGTGAGCTGCAGGGGACGAGTACGGCGACACGATTCATCTGTTGGTCAAGTGGATGCGCAATCATCGGCCCGGTCATGGTCACCTTCGAAACCAAAGTCTGGGAACGTGACTGGCGCTTCATCCTGTCACCAGGTCACCTGGAAACAATGATCCGGCGCTGCCGCTACCCGTTCGCGCAACGAGTTCTGCATATCAACAACGTGGACGATGTGAGCCCCGTAACTCTGCGGGCTCAGCAGCTCGTCGACGAGGGTGTCATCGATCGCTACTGTGTGGTGGCCGACCACGCAGAGTTGGCGCTC
Source organism: Gammaproteobacteria bacterium (assembly GCA_030040715.1). Classification (GTDB taxonomy): domain Bacteria; phylum Pseudomonadota; class Gammaproteobacteria; order Steroidobacterales; family Steroidobacteraceae; genus FEN-1191. The sequence goes on from JASHTF010000213.1 coordinate 4,036, forward strand.
CAACACTTCGGACTCACGCGCGAGGAGTTGGGCAGGGGCTACTATTACTCGATCGCCGAACTGGTGGCGCTGTACCGCTGCGATACTCCCTACTTGCTGCATTTTTCGGGTGACTCGATGCTGGAGGATCGTGACACGCCGTGGATCGACCAGGCCATACGCCTGTTTCAGCTGCGGCCGGAGGTCGCGGTCGCGAACCCCACCTGGAACTTCAACTACGCCGAAGCGGCTCGCGAGGCGCATGCCCTCCACCCGCTGTTCTTTGTGGGTCTCGGCTTTTCTGACCAGTGCTATCTGGTACCGACTGCCGTGTTTCGCAACCGCATCTACAATGAGCGTCATCCGGCCTCGGAGCGATACCCGGCGTATGGTGGCGAGTTGTTTGAGAAGCGTGTGGATGCCTACATGCGCAACCATGGCTTGCTGCGCCTCACGTCCAGGCACATCAGCTATGTTCATGAGAACTTTCCCCAAGCGCGGCCCGCCCCGCTGCGCGGCTAAGGGGCACGCAGGGTCGGCGCCAGCCACGTTACCGCTGCGCAACTCGAGGATGCGCTTCGAGGGACGTACGTGACTGGCCTATCCTTTATAACCCTGCTGGCTTACGACTACCGCTACGCGTTCAAGTCTCTTCGATCCTATTACGATATCGCGGATGAAATTCTCTTGGGCGTCGATGTCGGTCGACTGACATGGATGCGACGCCCGTTTGAATTCAACCGCAACGAAGTCGATGAATTCATCGCCAGCATCGATACTGCGGGCAAGATTCGACTCGTCGAAGACAACTATCACGTGTACGACGATCCGATGCGTAACGACGTACACGAAAGATCGGCGCTGTCATTGCTGACGCGTCCAGAAAATTGGGTGGTGCAGATCGATGCGGATGAGATCCTGCTCAACGCTGCGGAGTTCCGCCAGTGGTTGTTGCAAACCGACCCGGTCGCCTTCGACGTGTATGCCCAATGGATCACCGTATTCAAGATAATCGGAGACCATGCACTCGTAATCGACCCGCCCGGTGAGCCGGCTCCGGTAGCGACGCGACTACGGGGTCAGTATATGTACAGCCGGCAAACCCCTCAGCGGGGGTTCATGTCGCCGCTCAAAATACTGCACTACTCGTGGGGCCGAAGCCGCGAGGAGCTTTTGCAGAAGCTGGACAATTGGGGCCACTCGGGAGATTTTGACGCTCATAGGTTCCTCGAGTTCTGGGATTCGTTGGATCTTCAGAACTACACCCGCGTGCGGGACTTTCATCCGCTCCACGGTGCGATGTGGCGTGCTCTGAAGCTGGTGCCGGTTGGCCGCAGGTCGACGGCAGAATTCCTTTGACGGTTCGGCATCGAAAGCAAACCGCTGCTTTCCGCGACGCCACGCCGGGTCTGCAGCCGGAACGCCGCTGACCATCCGGTTTGCTCGACGGCGGGTCAGTACCTCGTCGACAGAGAGTGAAGCGTGTTGCTCGCTTCACGAGCGCTACGGTCGTTGGGTAAAGAGCTCTTCCGCCATCAGATCTCAACCCAACGACGCCTGTAATGCGGTGAGTTCCGCGGCGATGCGCCCGAACACATCGCCCCACTCAAGACCGCGTCGCTGCCGGAACAGTCTGGCCGTCGGATACCAGGGGCTGTCCTCCCGTCCAAGAAACCAGCGCCAGTCCGCGTTATGCGCCAACATAATCCATGTAGGCTTGCCGAGCGCCGCGCTCAGATGCGCAATGCTGGTATCGACGCTAATCACCAGGTCGAGACACTGACACAAAGCCGCCGTCTCGCTGAAATCCCCCTGCAGCTCGGTGAAGTCCAGTACTTCTGGATGCTGGCTCAGCACCTGGCGATCAGCTGCACTGACGTCCGTCTGCAAATTGATGTACTGGCAGTCCGCCGCAAGTCGCGCCAACAACTGCTCGAGCGGCGCGCTGCGGCGGTGGTTGTTGGGAAACGATGCACTGCCGCTCCAGGCGAGACCCACACGGCATCGCGAGGAGCGTTCGAGCCGCGCGCGCCAGCGTTCCACCTTTGCGGGCTCGGCGGCCAGGTAAGCAGTCGCAGCGGGGATCGTCGCCAGACGAGTTCCGAACGCCAGCGGCAAGCTCATCAAGGGACACCGGTAGTCGCAGTCCGGCAATTCGGCTCCGCGCTCCACGAGCATTGACCATCCCGCGAGCGTTCTCATCAAAGATGCCAGGGGCGGCTGCACCTCGAGTGTGACCTGCGCACCGAGAGCGGCCACGTGCTCGACATAGCGAGAAAACTGAATCGTGTCGCCAAACCCCTGCTCTGCATAGAGCAACACCTTTCGGCCAGCGATGGACTCATGCCCCGTCCACAGAGGCTGTCGCAACACCCTGCGATCCAGGATGTTGGTTCCGCGTTCGTTCTTCCAGCGCCATTCGTGCTCGCTCCAGCCACGCTCAAAGTCACCGGTCTTCAGCAACAGCACTGATCGGGCGAAATGCGCTTCGCCGCGGTTCGGATCGATCTCGAGTGCGCGATCGTAGCTCTCGAGTGCTGCATCCCACTCGTCGAGCTGTTCCAGTACGTAGCCGCGATTCTGGTGAAACCAGGCGTCCCCGGCGCTAAGCGCGATAGCCCGATCGACGCTCGCCAGGGCGGCTTCGAACCGGCCCGCCCGCTCGAGTACCGTCGCCCGGTTGTTGTGCGCAGTGGCCAGGCCGGGATCGATTCGAAGGGCCGCCTCGTAGCTATCCAGGGCCTCGTCCCAATGCTGTAGCGCCTGCAGCGCCCGACCGCGGTCGTAATGCGCTTCCGAGTTGCCAGGATCAGCCTCGATCGCCTTGTCGAAGCTCGCGACAGCCGCCGGCAGTTGGCCGCATGCAGCGAGCGCGATGCCTTTGTTGTTATGAGCCGGAGAAAACTCTGGCATGGCCGCGATCGTCACTTCGAAATCGGCGATCGCGTCATCGAAACGGCCCAGATCGAGGAGCGCGTTACCGCGATTGTAGTAGGCTGCGCCGTAACCGGGATACAGCGCTATGGCAGCATTGAAGCTCTGTAGGGCGCTCTCCGCTCTACCGAGATCGAGCAACGCATTACCGAAGACGCTGTGCGCCCAGGCATTCCTGGGCTCGGCCTTGATTGCCCGACTTACCCACTCCAGGGTGCGCTCCGGCTGACCCGCCTGCAGCGCGACGACGCCCAGTGATACGCATGCCCCCGCGTGCCCCGGCTGCAGTACCAGCAGCTCCTCGCACAGCACGGCTGCCTGCTGGAACTCGGCCGCAGCGAGCAACCGCTTTACTTGCGCAAACTTCGCCGACAGCGGCATAGCCGCTTCTGCCTCGTCTGGCGTGCCGACGCGATCCAGTTCCAATCTGCCGCTCCCAGGACAGCGATGTCTAGCCGACGCCGATCCGGCCGCATCACGACGCCGGAAATTCTGCCGTTGTCGAATTTCAAATCGATGAAGGAGCCGGAATCGAGCTTGCCGGCGGCGTCCAGGTCCGCATTCTCGGTGCACACCCCTGCGGACTATGTTACGTCCGAAACACCGGTAGAATTCCGGTGGACCCCAGCGCCGAAATCGGCGACGAATTGATACTCGAGGCGGCGGGGCGCGGACGGGCTCGAGCGCTGGTCACCGATAGCATCGGGGATTTGCGATCAGCTCGGAACGATTTGGGCTGCTGGCCACGGTCCCAGGGCAGATGAAGACTTTGACGGTGAAGCATTCGGGTGGCGCGGGCGACATCATCTACTCACTGCCCACCCTCATGAGCCTGCGTGAGACTCATGGTATCGGGCACGTGACCTTCTGCCTGCAGCTCGACCAGCCCACGCAGTATTCAGGGTGGCACCCGCTCGGAAATCTGCTGCTCGATGCCGACTTCGCCACGAAGCTGCGGCCCCTGCTGCTGGCCCAGCCTTACATCGACGAAGTAGTCATCTACTCGGGCCAGCCGATAGATGTCAATTTCGATATGTTCCGCACCGCGGGGCTCAATTTTGCCAGTTACTCGATACCGCGCTGGTACTTCCTGCTGTTCACCGGTATCAATCGCGACCTCTCGCTGCCTTGGATCGTCGTCGAGCCCGACACGCGCTTCCGCGACTTCGTGCTCGTCGGGCGCAACCCGCGCCTGCAGTCACCCTGGATCCGATACGACTTCATGAACGAGTTCGCCGAGCGCATCGTCTTCGTCGGCGTGCCGCGCGAGTTTGAGGAGTTTCGTGCCCAATGTCCCGCGATTACTCGCTTCTTCGAGGCCGGCGAATTCCTCGAGCTGGCGCGCGTGCTGGCGGGGTGTCGCTTCTATGCCGGTAACCAGGGATTGCTCTACACCCTCGCGGAAGCCATGAAGATTCCGCGTCTGCTCGAGACCAACGTGCAGGCGGCCAACAACATTCCTCAGGGGGGGCCGTGCTACGATGCGCTCTATCAGCGCGGATTCGAACATTGGTTTCGTGCGCTGATGAGCAGCTGATTCACGTCGGTGCGAGGGCGATTGATCAACCCGAGGAGGCAGTCAGCTCGCGGGCGGGGCGACCGATGAAGTAGCCCTGTGCAAGCTCGCAACCAAGCTGCCGCAATGCCGCCAGCTGTAACTCTGATTCCACGCCTTCGGCCACGACCTGGTGTCCGAGTTCGTGTGCCACTGCGAGTACGCCTCGCAGGACCACCGCGGCGCGCGGGCACCGCTCGGCACCACGGATCAACGAGCCATCGATTTTGAGCAGATCGACCGGTAAGCGTGCCAGGAAGGCGAAGCTGCAATAGCCGCTGCCGAAGTCATCGAGCGCGACCCGAAATCCATGCTCCTTCAGGCGCGCAAAGTGGGCGCGGGTGAGCCGCGGGTCGATCAGCGCCGAGCGCTCGGTGATTTCGACCACGATGCGATCGGGGTCGAGCTTCATCTCCTGCACCCGACGGATCAACGCTGCTATCGCGGTGGGGTCGGCGAGCTGCGAGGGCGCCCAGTTGATCGCCAGGAACGCCGGAGACTCGAGCTTCGCATACACAGCCGCCAGATCCTGGATCAGGTGCTGCTGTATCGCCGCGATCAGCATGGTCTCTTCGGCGATGGGCAGGAACAGATCGGGTGTCACGATCTCACTACCGCGTCGCCAGCGGATCAACGCTTCGTAGCCCTCCACCCTGCCGCTCGCGACCGACACGATCGGCTGATACACATAGTGGAAAGCGTCGCGCGTCAGGGCTTCCCGCAGCTCGTGCAGCAACGAGACGCCGAATCCCCGCAGTACCTCGAAGCCGCTGCGCACCGCCGCACGCCGGGCGCCATGCTGTCTGCCGCCGGGGCTGCTGACCAGCATGGTCGACTGCAGCCGCATCAGCTTGGCTGCCAGATGCGTGATTTCGGCGGCCGGATCCTGTGCTGGCACGCCCTTCACCGGATCGGCACAATCACACGCTCCGTGCTCGTCGGCGCTGCCACAACCTCCGCTCTCCTGCTGCTCCATACGCCGCAATGGCTCCGACTTGCCGCCGTCCGATTGACGGGGGGCGCACTTTAGGGGCGGCGGCGGGCAGATTCACCACCCGAAAGGATGGAAATCGGGCCTCTGAGCACTATGCGAGGCGCACCAGCTTATGTTGGACGGCGACGTGGACGGCCCGGGTGCGGTTGCGTACTCCGAGCTTGCCGTATATCTGCCGCAGATGCCACTTGATGGTATTGGGGGAGAGCGAAAGCTGTTGACCCACGGCCAGGTTCGAGTGGCCGTGCGCCAGTCGCTGCAGGATCTGTCGTTCGCGCGAAGACAGCGGCTCGGGATTCACGCCCACCGATAGCGCTGGCGGATCGGGCTCGTCCACGTCTTCAGCGCCATCGAACGCCCCCAGCAGCCGGCGCAGATGAGTTTGGGTGCCCGGATCGGGGCTGACCTGCAGCTGTCCGAGCAGCTCACGACACCCCGCTCCTTCGTCCACGAAGGTACGGATGGCGCCGGTCTGCCCCGCCAGCTCGACCGACTGGCGCACACAGGCGATCGCGCGCCCACCGTCGCCCACGCCTCTCCACGCCAGGGCTTCCAGGAGGCGCAGCTTGGTGAGGCGCAATCGCCGCAGCGTTCCTTCGCTGTGCGCGATGTGCAGCGGCAGGCAGTCGAGCGCCCTGCGCGCCTGGCCCACGTGGATCAGGAAGCGCAGCGCTCCGATCAGGGGACCAAAGATCTCCTCACAAGTTGCTATCCAACGGGGCGCCGCATCGAGGCTCGCGGAGTGCAGCAAGCCTTCTGCCACAGAACGTGCGTGCGTCAGATCGCCGCGCGCGAGATCGAGCGCGACGCGCTCCCATTTCATCAGCGCCTCCATCCAGGTGATGCCGTGCCTTATCGCGTAGCCACTACCCTCGTCCAGGATGGCGAGACAACCTTCTTCGTCACCTCGCAGCGCGCGCAGTCGAGCCCGCAACTGGTACCAGAGCATGCGGCCACTCGGTGAAAACACCGTGTTCAGGAATGCCCGGTAGCGATCGAGACAGTCTTCCGCGTCGTCGAGCTGGTTACGCTCGTACAGCACGAGTGCCTTCGAGCCGCATAACACCGCCAGCAGCTGATCTGGATTGACGCCCGATTCGGCGCGCAGCTGCGCAGCGGACAGTGTGTGCTCTGGACGCTCCAATTCGCGCCAAGCGCCCGACAGGTTGCCGAGCGACAGTTCCGTCATTCCGCGTATGTGCGCCGCGTGCACCAGACTGAGCCACAGCGGCTCGGGCTGCCCGCCCAGTGTCCAGGCGCGCTCGGCCTCTCCCGCTGCTTCGCCGAAGCGCCCACGCAGTTGCGCGAGCAGCGCCCGCAGGTTGTAGAGCCTGATGATCACGTGGCGCTCGGTGGAAGCCTGCTCCTGACTCGCGCATTCGAGCGCGGTCAGCGCTTCGTCATAGCGGCCCTGGAGCAACCCGAGCAGCACGCGCAGAATGATGTGACTGAGCCTCTGCCCGATCGCTTCGCGCCGGGTGGCATCGAGTCTTCCGAGCTCCATGACCGCGGCATCCGCCGCGGCGAAATCGTTGGTCCAGAGGCTAGCCGTCGCGCTCCAGCCGAGCAGATTCGCGCGATTCGCCAGCTCCCGGCGCGGAACCGCTCGCAGCCAGCGTTTGGCGGTTTCGAACTGCCCGCGGGTGAGCAGTGACTCCATGCATGTCTCGATACGGCCGATCAGGAGCGAGGGGTCAGCCACCAGCAACGCGTACTCCGTCGCACTCTCCTGTCTACCCTCGCGCGCACAGCAGTCGGAGGCGCGGCGCGCCAGCACGGCCACCTGCTCTGGCTGTTGCTCTTGCAACTGCGCTCGCAGCACCTCCCTGAACAATGCGTGATAGCGAAAACGGGTACGG
>JASHTF010000214.1 GCA_030040715.1 Gammaproteobacteria bacterium
ACTCACAGTCCCTGCTCCGCCAGGCTCAGCGCGCCGACCAGAGCCGCACTCTTCGCCAGCACTTCGTCATACTCGGCCTCGGGACGGCTGTCCGCCACGATGCCGGCGCCCGCCTGATAGCTGTATTCATCGCCGTGGAACACCAGTGTGCGGATCGTGATCGCCTGATCCATCGCGCCGCCGGCACCAAAATAGCCGATGGTGCCGCCGTACAATCCGCGTCGCACGGGCTCGAGCTCCTCGATGATCTGCATCGCACGCACCTTCGGTGCCCCGACCAACGTGCCGGCCGGGAAGCTCGCCGCAAACAGATCAAATGCGTCCCGCCCCGGTGCGAGCTCTCCGCGCACGCCGCTGACGATGTGCATCACGTGACTGTAGCGTTTGATCGCCCGAAAAGGGTCGACGCCTACACTGCCGGCGCGCGCGACGCGCCCGAGATCGTTGCGTGCCAGATCGACCAGCATGACGTGCTCGGCGTTCTCCTTGGCATCGGCCAGCAGCTCGGCTTCCAGCTGCGCATCGCGTGCCGGGTCCTCATGTCGCGGCCGTGTACCCGCGATCGGGCGCAGCTCCGCACGCCCACGCTCGAGCTTGACCAGCGCCTCGGGAGAAGAGCCGACGACCGTGAGCCCTCCGAGCCTGCAGAAGTACATGTACGGCGAGGGATTGATCAGACGCAGCGCTCGGTACACCTGGAACGGATCGAGCTCGTGCTGCCCCTCGAAGCGCGCGGCGAGCACCAGCTGATAAACGTCTCCCGCGGCGATGTACTCCTGCACCCGCTGCACGCCGTCGACATAGGCGCGCCGCTCGAGCGCAGCGCTGGGTGGCGAGAAGCGCCCGGCCCGCGCCACCCGTGGCGTCGCGCCGCGCAGCGCCGCGATCAGCTCGCGCCGCAGTGACGCCCGCTCGGCCTCGCTACCCGCATGCAGCAACGCAATCCCCCGGCTCACGTGGTCGAACACCAGCAGCGAGCGCGGCGCCAGGTAGTGCAGCAGCGGGAGTCCCGGAAGCGGACGCGCCCGCTGCGGCAGCGCCTCGAAGTAGCGCACGACGTCATAGCCGGTGTAGCCGACGAGCCCACCGGCCAGCGGCACCTGGCCGATCGCCGGTAGCGGCAGCGGTGCGCGCGCCAAGGCCGCACGCAGGCCGTCGAGCAACTCGTCCCGGGTTCGCGGCAGTGGGCGTCGCTCGGAGCCGAGCAAAAATTCGCGCTCATCGAGGCGCACCTCGAGCGCATCTCCGAAGCCGATGAACGAATAGCGCCCGAGCCGCTCGCCACCCTCCACGCTCTCGAGCAGGAAGCGCGGCGCGAATGCAGCGAGCTTCGCGAACGCCGAGACTGGCGTATCGAGATCACCGGCTATGTCGAACGGCGGCTTCATCGTCAAGGCAATAAAAAACCCATCCCGGCGCACCGGAGATGGGTTCTGGCGTTTGCTGATCCTTCAGTGAGAGTTCAATACATGCAGCAGCACTCAGCGCCCACTCCCTATGTGGGGCGCCACCACCAGCAAACGGCGGCACGGGTGTTGGTTGACATGCGCTACGAAGTATGGCGAGGCGGTACGCGACGCGTCAAGAAACCCGTCGTCCCGCACCGCTCAAGAAGGCATTAAACCCCGGGGGTGCGGGCCTCGGACTAGGTCACTTTACGTAATCCGATAACAGCCAAGATCGATACTTTTAGCGACATATTCTCGCGTAATCGAAGCATATTCGCTTCATATACAGCGCATTTGTACCGAACCAATGAGCTCAAATATCCCCGAGCATACGCATCTAGCCGGGCACGCCTGCTGAGCCGGCCCCGAGCTCGTACTGCAGCACGACGCCGACGGCGTGTATGACCGCCGCGATGCGCACGGCGCTTTGGATCGCCTCAGGCGCGATGCTGCGCTCGCGCAGTGCCCGCTCGTGCGCGCTCAGGCACATGCCGCAGCCGTTGACCGCCGATACCGCGAGTGACAGCAGCTCGAAGTCGACCTTGCCGGCCGGGGGGCTGCCGAGGGCGTTCATCCGCAGCCGTGCGGGCAAGCTGCGGTAGGCCGGCTCCTCGACCAGGTGCACGAAGCGATAGTAGATGTTGTTCATCCCCATGATCGCCGCGGCCGTGCGTGCAGCGAGCAGATGTGCGGCATCGAGTCGCTCGCCGGCTGCGGTCTCCAGTGCCCGGGCCAAGACCGGATTGCCGGCTGCAATCGCCGCCGCAACCGCGACCGACCAGAGCTGCGCATCACTCAATCCCGGCGCGCCCTCGGGCGTCAGCACCGTGCTCAGGTTGAGCCTGAGATCGCGTGCGTAGTCCGGCAGTGCCGCCCGCAACTGCTCGAGCGCGTCGGCCGCGCGGCTATCGGGTGCGGGGCCGCCCACCGTCGTGCCTGCAGCCGCTGCACCACTGACCGTCGTACTGCTGTCTGTCGTGGGCTGCATGTCTAGGCCGCCTTGAGGGTCTGTTCGCCCGGCTTCCAGTTGCACGGGCAAAGCTCATCGGTCTGCAGCGCGTCGAGCACGCGCAGCACCTCGGCGGGATTACGCCCCACCGCCAGATCCGTCACGTAGACAAAGCGGATGACGCCGAGCGGATCGACGATATAAGTGGCGCGCTGCGCCACTCCCGCCTGCGCATCGATAATGCCCAGGGCGCCCGAGAGCTCGCGCTTGATGTCGGACAGCATGGGGAACGGCAGATCCTTCAGCTCCGAGCGCTCGCGCCGCCAGGCCAGGTGCACGTACTCGCTGTCGACGCTCACGCCCAGCAGCTCAGCATCCCGCTCCTGAAAGTCGCCTTGCAGCTTGCCGAATGCCGCAATCTCCGTCGGACAGACAAAGGTAAAATCCTTTGGCCAAAAAAAGATCACCCGCCACTTGCCGTCCGGCTCGCGGTTGCTGATCGGTCGAAACGCATGCGCCGGATCGCTCGACACCACGCCGGTCAATTCGAATGACGGGAATTTCTCTCCTACACCTAACATAGCTGCTCCTGAATAATCTCGGCCTTAGAGACCGCTGACGATCACATCGCTCAGGCGCCATGGTGCCGGCGCTGCAGCCTTCGGTCCAATCGATTGATTTTATGATTTCGATAGATAGACTCTATTGAGGTAGAATCGCTCGCGGCCCTCGTCGACATCATGATCGATCTCAAGCTCAAGGACCTGCGCTATCTGGTGGCGGTCGCCGACAGCGGCCACTTCGGCCGTGCCGCGGCCAAATGCTTCGTCAGTCAGCCGACGCTCTCGGCGCAGCTGGGCAAGCTCGAACAGTCGCTCGGAGTGCAGCTGGTCGAGCGGCGCCCGCGGCGCGTCGCGCTGACGCCGGCCGGAGAGGAGGTCGCGCAGCGGGCGCGGGCGCTGCTTTCAGGCGCAGAGTCGATCGTCGAGCTGGCGCAGGCACGGCGCGACCCGCTCGCGGGGCCGCTGCGGGTCGCACTGCTGCCGACGATCGGCCCCTATCTGCTGCCGGCGGTAGCACCCAAGCTGCGACGCGCGTTGCCACGACTGGAGCTGCTGCTGTACGAGTATGTGACGGCGTCGCTGCTCGAGCATCTGCAGAACGGCGACATTGACCTCGGAATTCTGGCGCTGCCCATGGCCGCCGATGGCTGCCTCACGCGCGAGCTGTACGTGGAGCCGTTCGTGCTGGCCGTGCCGCGGTCGCACCCGCTGGCGGCGCGGCCGCAAGTGCGGATTGAGGACCTGCGCGAAGAAACGTTGCTGCTGCTCGAGGACGGTCACTGTCTGCGCGATCAGGCGCTGTCCGTCTGTCACCGCAGCGGCGTGCGCGAGAAACAGGATTTCCGCGCCACCAGCATCGAGACCCTGCGCCAGATGGTCGCCGTGGGCGCAGGGGTAACCTTGCTGCCGGCACTCGCCAGTCGCGGCGCTTACGGCAGCGCCAAGGGCGTGGCGGTACGGCCATTCGTGCGCCCGGCACCGGGCCGGCGCATCGGCGCGATCTGGCGCAAGAGCAGTGGCCGCAGGGCCGCCATCGAGGCGGTCTGCGATCAGATCATGCTGCATAATCCCCTCAGCTCCGCAGCACCGCGCCGCCCAGGCGCGCCGCACGAGCACGCGAAGGCGGCCGACCCCGTGCCG
>JASHTF010000215.1 GCA_030040715.1 Gammaproteobacteria bacterium
GCCGTCGTCGGTGCTAACCCGGGCGGTGCTCGTTATGGCTGTCCGCACGCGCGTGCTGGTTCGGGTGCTGCCCGCTCGGGCGGGCACTCGCGTTCGGGTGCTCGTCCGGGCGATGCTCCGCCGGCGGCGCGGCGTGCCGCGGGGCGGGTGCCTGATGCTCCTGCGGTCTCGCCGCGGGGTGCTGCGCGGGCGGGTGCTGGGCAGCGTTTTCGCGGACGGGAGCGTGAGCGGTCCTGCCGTTGGGAGAGGGTGTGGCGTTGCCGTGCGCCGGGTGCTCCGCCCCGCGAGCAGGAGCTTCAGGGTTCTCGCCACGGTTCTCGGGGCTGTACTTCGCCGCCACGACACCGTGGCCGCTGAACTCGCCCGCTCGTGCCGTCGCGGCGATCGCGGGTCGGCCGTGATTCACGCTCGCGCGTAGCTGCGGGTTACGCTGCGCGACCTGTTCCTGGTGCTCCTGAGCGGCCACCGGCTGCACATGAGGCTGGTGCGCATAGGCGAGCTGGGCCGCGGTCGGACGCGCCCGGATACCTCCCGCTCCGCCGTTGTAGCTGACGTTGTTCACCGTGACGTTGTTGATCACCGTCTTGTTGTAGACATTGGTGATGTGGACGCCGCCGAAATTGTTGACCGAGTGGTTGTAGAAGAAGGCCCCGTGCTGCCAATAGCCACCCTGATAACCGGCGCCGCCGTATCCGAAGCCGTAGTTGACACCGCCGTAGAAGCCGACAGTCGGTCCCCAATAGCCCTCATTCCAGAGGTACGCGCCGTTGACCCAGCCCCAATAGCCTGGCGTCCACAGCAGTCCCGGTTGGGGCGGTTGTACCCAGGTGCCGGGCACCCAGTAATAACCGGTGTCCTCGCTCCAGGCCCAATAGCCCGGAGCCCACAGGTACCCCGGCGCGGGAAGTGGAGGCTGCGTATAGACGGGCAAAACCGGTGGTGCAAGGTTAATCGAGACCCCGATCGTGACGAATGCCCACGAGGCTGCCGAGCCGAGCAGCAGTGCGAGCGACAGCGCCGAGGCGATAAGGCTGCGACGATAGTGCATTGAGTCCTTCTTGCTGCGCTGCGCAGCGTGATCCATCTTGCCTAAAGCCTAAAGCGCGCACACTGAACGCGCGCTGACTTAAGGACTCGATTTTGCATCCGCTCGGCCTCGCCTGGGCCGCTTGCTCGGCGCTCTTTCAACGCTCGTTTCGCGCTCTTTGGACGCACTCTTTGCCTACAGTCCCGCAAGCTCCGGCGACCGGCCGGCGATGCGACAGGCCGAGGTGCATGCGGCACGGATGCAGCGACCGCGCGGCGCGATCTAACGGCACGCCGTCACCGCTGACGCGCGTTGCCGAGGAAGCGCAGGATCTCCAGGTACAGCCACACCAGCGTGACCAGCAGGCCGAAGGCGCCGTACCACTCCATGTAGCGGGGCACTCCCTGCGCCGCACCGCTCTCGATCATGTCGAAGTCCAGCACCAAGTTCAGCGCGGCGACCGCGATGATTACCAGCGATATGCCCAGACTCAGCGGGCTGGAGCCGTATAGAAACGGGGTGCTGATGTGGAACAGCCGCAGCAACATCGACACCAGATAAAGCAGCATGATCGCGCCGGTAGCGCTGACGACAATTGCACGCAAGCGTTGGGTCGCGCGGATCAGGCCGGTTTTGTACGCCAGCAGCATCGCGGCGAGTACTCCAAAGGTCAGCGCGACCGCCTGGATCGCAATGCCGGGGTAGCGGCGCTCGAGTACTGCGGATATGGCACCGATCGCGAGACCCTCGCAGGCGGCATAGGGCAATGCCAGGTACGGCGCCAGGGGCGCCTTGAAGCTGATGATCACTGCCAGTACCAAGCCGCCGAACGTACCGATCAGCAGCGGAGCGGCGACCGTGGCCGCACTGCCGCTGTGCAGGTACTGCGACCACGGCCACAGTGCGCAGCCCATCAGCACCACCAGCAACAGGAACGACCTGTTGATGGTGCCTTCGAGCGTCATGCGATCTTCCGCGGCGGCGGGGCGCGGCAGATCGAGGAAGGTGCGGGCGTTCAAGCCGGGATTGCCGGTGCGGACAGTGCGCGTCACACGGCCGTCGTTGTCAAGTGGCATTGCTACTCCGGAGAGCTCGGAAAGTACCCCGTGGGGAGGTCGAGCGGCCGTCAGTCGTCGATGGCCGCGGGCTCGAGGCGCACCCCACCCGCTGCAGCCGGGCTGGCGCCGCGCTCCTGCTCCTTGTCGCATTCGATCAATGCATAAGCCGAATGATTGTGGATCGACTCGAAGTTCTCGCTTTCGACCACATAGGCGCTGATACGTTCATCGTCGTTCAGGCGCACGGCGACGTCGCGCACCATGTCCTCGACGAACTTCGGGTTGTCGTAGGCACGCTCGGTCACGTACTTCTCATCCGGGCGCTTGAGAATGCCGTACAGCTCGCACGAGGCCTCGGTCTCGGCGATGTCGATCAGCTCCTCGATCCACATGTGCGTGCGCAGCCGCGCCTTGATGGTGATGTGCGAGCGCTGGTTGTGCGCGCCGCGCTCCGAGATCTTCTTGGAGCAGGGACAGAGACTGGTGACCGGTACTACCACCTTCAGCCACATGCTGGCCTCGCCGTCGCGGATCTCTCCGATCAACGACGCCTGGTAGTCCATCAGGCTCTCAACCCCAGAGATCGGCGCGCGCTTGGTGATGAAGTATGGAAAGCTCATCTCGATGTGACCGGCATCGGCGTCGAGGCGCGTCGCCATCTCGCTCAGCATGGCGCGGAACGAGTCCACCGAGATCTCGCGCTCGTGATGCAGGATCTCCACGAAGCGCGACATGTGCGTGCCCTTGAAGTTATGCGGCAGGTTCACGTACATGTTGAAGGTCGCCACGGTGTGCTGCTCGCCGCTGAGCCGGTCCTTGACACGCACCGGATGGCGGATGTCCTTGATGCCAACGCGGTTGATGGGGATGCGGCGGGTATCGGCGCGTGACTGCACGTCCTCGACGGAGACGACGTTGGTCGGACGGTTGGGCAGTGCGGTGCTCATGACTTTATCCAGGCAAACAATTAGGTCTGCCCCGCTGCGGCTAGTCTTGGGCCGGACCGGGGCGGCTTCAAGTGCGCGACGGTGCCGCGGAAACGCTCGATCGCGAGTGCCAGGGCACCCGGATGCAGCCCCGCGGCAACGATGCACTGCTCGCGGCTGCCGTGCTCGATGAAGCGGTCGGGGATGCCGAGATGCAGCCTGGGCGTGAGCAGTCCGGCCGCATCGAGGGCTTCGGAGCAGGCGCTGCCCGCGCCGCCGGCGACCACGTTCTCCTCCAGCGTGACGATGGCGGCGTGGCTCGCCGCCACGCTGCACAGCAGCGCGGTATCGAGCGGCTTCACGAATCGCATGTTGACCACGGTAGCGTCGAACTGCTCGGCAATAGCGAGCGCAGGCGCGACCATGCTGCCAAAGGCGAGCAACGCAAGACCGCCGTCACCCTCGCGGCGCAGTTCGGCCCGCCCGACCGGCAGCGCCGCGAGCTCCTGGCGGACCGGCACCCCCGGGCCTTGGCCGCGCGGATAACGCACCGCCGCCGGACCGTCGAGCGTGGTCGCCGTATAGAGCATCTGGCGGCATTCGTCCTCGTCGGCCGGTGCCATGATCACAAGATTCGGAACGCAGCGCAGGAACGAGAGGTCGTAGCTGCCCTGATGCGTGGCACCGTCGCCCCCTACCAGCCCGGCGCGATCGAGCGCGAACAGCACCGGCAGGCGCTGCAGGGCGACGTCGTGAATGGTCTGGTCGTAGCCGCGCTGCAGGAAGGTCGAGTAGATGGCTACCACCGGCCGCAGCCCCTCGCAGGCCAGGCCCGCGGCCAGCGTGACAGCGTGCTGCTCGGCGATCGCCACGTCGAAGTAACGATCCGGGAAGCGGCGCGAGAATTCCACCAAGCCGGATCCTTCGCGCATGGCCGGCGTGATACCGATGATGCGCGCATCCCGCTCGGCCATGTCGCACAGCCAGCGGCCGAAGATCTGCGAGTAACTGGGCGAGGCGGCCTTCTCCTTCAGGATGGTACCGCTGGCGGCATCGAACGGCCCCGGGCCGTGCCACGCGATCGGATCGGCCTCCGCTGGCGCGTAGCCCTTGCCCTTGCGGGTCACGACGTGCAGCAGCTGCGGCCCGGGCAGACCGTGTACCGTCCTCAGGGAGCGCAGCAACGCCCTCAGGTCGTGTCCATCGATGGGCCCGACATAATTGAACCCCATCTCCTCGAACAGCGTCCCCGGCAGGATCATGCCCTTGACGTGCTCTTCCGAGCGGCGCGCAAGCTCGCGCACCGCGGGCAACTGCCTCAAAGCCCTCTTACCGCCGGCGCGCAGCTGCGCGTAGAGCGGGCTCGAAATTACCCGCGCCAGATAGTTCGACAGCGCTCCGACGTTCTCGGAGATCGACATGTCGTTGTCGTTGAGCACGACCAGCAGGTTCACCGACAGGCTCCCCGCGTGGTTGAGCGCCTCGAACGCCATGCCCGCGCTCATCGCCCCATCGCCGATGACGGCCACGGCGCGGCGGCTCTCACCCTTGCGCTGTGCCGCGATCGCCATGCCGAGCGCCGCGCTGATCGAGGTGCTCGAGTGACCAACACCAAAGGCGTCGTAGAAGCTCTCGCCGCGACTCGGAAACGGGGCCAAACCCTCGTATTGCTTGATACTGTGGAGCCGGTCGCGGCGTCCGGTCAGGACCTTATGCGGGTAAGCCTGATGGCCGACGTCCCATACCAGCCGGTCGTCCGGCGTGTCGTAAACGTAATGCAGCGCGATCGTCAGCTCGACCGTGCCCAGGCCGGCGGCGAAATGTCCGCCGTGCGCACTCACGGTCTGGATCAGGAACTGCCGCAACTCCGAAGCGAGCGCCGGCAGCTCGCGCTCCGGCAACGCTCGCAGGTCTGCAGGGCACTCAATGGCATCGAGGAGCGGGTAGAGGGTGGCGCTGGGTGTCATCCGGGACGAGTTTACACGCTGGACTACGATCGCGCCGCAGCAGGGGCGGCGCCTTGCGGAATGATGCGGCTATTCGCCCGCCGAATCAGCGGCAAGAGCGCCGCCGGCGGCGCCGCTCGCCGCCTCGACCGCGCCGCGGTCGAGCTCCTCGAGCACGGCGCTATCGCCTCGCTGCAGCAGCAGCTGCACCTTCTGCTGGGCCGCGGACAGCGCCGCTTGGCACTCACGGGTCAGACGCACGCCGCGCTCGAAGGTGCGCAGCGCCACATCGAGCGGCAAATCGCCGGACTCGAGCTGTGTGACCAGCGCTTCCAGTTCCTGCAGAATCTCCTCGAAGCGAGGCGCGGGCGGCGCGCCGGCTTCGGGTACGAGCAGGTCCGGGCTCACCGCTGGACTGTGTACGCCGACCGATTGTGAGTCCGACCCCATGCCAGCACCCTAACATAAGCCATTGACGTGCAGCAGGACAGCGCATACATTGTCTTAGAATGAGTCTAATTAGAGTAACGAAACCGTAGAGAGGTGACAACGATGAAACTCTCGGGAAGCAAGACCGAAAAGAATCTCAAGGACGCATTTGCCGGCGAATCTCAGGCGAATCGCCGCTATCTCTACTTCGCCGCCAAGGCCGATGTCGAGGGCTACAACGACGTCTCCGCCGTGTTCCGCTCGACCGCGGAAGGCGAGACCGGGCACGCGCACGGGCATCTCGAATATCTCGAGGTGGTGGGCGATCCGGCCACGGGGCTGCCGATCGGGGACACCAAGTTGAACCTGAAGGCGGCCATCGCCGGTGAGACGCACGAGTACACCAACATGTACCCGGGCATGGCCAAGATCGCGCGCGAGGAAGGATTTGGCGAGATCGCGGATTGGTTCGAGACGCTCGCGAAGGCCGAACGCTCGCACGCCAATCGCTTCCAGAAGGCCCTTGACGGCCTCTGAGCGTTGCGCCCGTCAGGCCCGCGTACACCGACCCGCGCGGAGGCGACTTTGGGTGAGGCAAGCGCCAGCCCTGAGGGTAGCCTCAAGGCTCCGCAGCGGCACGCGCTGAATTGGCGCGATTCGAGTTTCTATGACGAGACGGCGCTGGAGCAGGAGCTCCAGCGCGTGTTCGAGATTTGCCACGGCTGCCGCCGCTGCTTCAACCTCTGCCGCGCCTTTCCGACCTTGTTCGATGCCGTCGATGCCGCTCCCACCCTGGAGCTCGACTCGGTCGACAAGCGCGTGTACTGGCAGGTCGTGGAGAACTGCTATCTCTGCGACATGTGCTTCATGGTGAAGTGTCCCTACGTCCCGCCACATCCGTGGAACGTCGATTTCCCGCAGCTGATGCTGCGTGCCAAGGCGGTGAAACTGCGTCGCTCCAAGCCGAGCTTGCGCGATCGCATCCTGACCTCGACCGACACGGTCGGGCGGCTGGCCGGAATCCCGGTCGTGGCCGAACTGGTCAACGCGGCCAACCGCAGTGCTCCGGTGCGCAAGCTCCTCGGGCACGCGCTGCACGTGGATCCGAGAGCGCCGCTGCCCCGATTCCATGCCCGCAGCGCCCGGCGCGCCCTCCGCGGCCGGGTGCGCACCGACCTGCCACTGCAGCCGACGGCGGATACCCGCGGCCGCGTCGCGCTGTTTACCACCTGCTACGGCAACCGCAACGAGCCCGAACTGGTCGAGGACCTGGCCGCGGTGCTGGAGCACAACGGCATCGGGGTGGTGCTGCCCGCGCGCGAGCGCTGCTGTGGTATGCCGAAGCTCGAGCTCGGCGATCTGCAGTCCGTGGAGAAGCTGCTGCGTGTCAACGCCCCGGAGCTCGACCGTCTGGTCGCCGCCGGCTATGACATCGTCGCGCCGATTCCCTCCTGCGTGCTGATGTACAAGCAGGAATTGCCGCGCATGTTTCCGCAGGATGCGCGCGTGCAGCGCATCGCCCAGCGCGTATTTGATCCGTTCGAGTACCTGATGCTGCG
>JASHTF010000216.1 GCA_030040715.1 Gammaproteobacteria bacterium
ACAACCCGAGCTGCGGCGACACCACGCGGCGCTCGATCCAGCTGCGTCCGGCCTGCGCCAGCACGGCATAGAAGCCCACCGCGAGGATCGCGAGCCACACGTGCGCATAGCGTCCCTGGCGCGGCGCGAGGCGCCCGAGCGGCACGGCGAGCACCGCAAATACCAGCGTCATGATCGGCAGGCCGAGCCGCCATTGCAGCTCGGCCTGCAGTTTCGGATCGTGACTGCCGATCAGCTCGCCGGTGCTCATCTCGTCGATGCGCAGCGGGGCGGCGGCGGCCTGCGGCGTGCGGATCGGGATGATCTGCTCATCGAAGCGCAGCAGCCGATAGCGATTGCTGCCGGGAACACCCTCGACCCGCTCGCCGTCGTACAGCGTCACGGTCTCGCTCTCGCCGTTACCGGAGACCACGTAGTGAGCGCGGCGCGCCACCGTGATCTCGAGCGTCGCGCCTTCATTACGGTCCACGAATACGTCGGTGAGATCGCCGTCGGGTCGGGCCGCGCGCGCATAGATGACGATGCGTCCACCGCTGAGGCTGCGGAATTTTCCGGGAGCCAGCGGAGCCAGGATACCGGCGCGCAGGGCCTGGTCGCGCAGCTGTTGCTCGGCGCTAGCGGCGCGCGGCGCGAGGAATGCGTTCAGCCACAGCACCAGGGCCGCAACCGGCAGTGCGAGCACCCACACCGCAGCCGAAACGCGCCCCAGGCCGACACCGCAGGCCTGCGCCGCGGCCATCTCGCTATCGTGGTAGAGACGCCCGAATGCGAGTATCAACCCGAGCAACAGGCCGATCGGCAGCAGAATGGCGACATTCTGCGCCGCGCCCAAACCAATCAACTCCAGCACGAACTCCTTCTGATACTCCAGCTGTGCGGCGCGCGCCAGTACCGTGCCGATTTGATTGACCAGCAGGATCGCGAGGGTTACGACCGTCACTCCAACGAAGTCGACGGTCATCTCGCGCAGCATATAACGCTGCAAAATTCGCAAAACAATCCTTCCCCGGCGCCGCGTTGGGCTACACTCACCCTATTTCCGGATACCGCACTGACCGGATATCGGGTCGATCCGACCGCATACGCCGGTTCAGCTGCAGCTATCGCTACGTTATACGAACACTTCACTAGCGAACAAGGATCATAATCATGCGATTTGAAGCCTCCAGCCGCGCAGCTGCACAGCTGCGCAGCGACTGCCTCGTCGTGGGCGCCTTCGAGCGCGGCGATCTCGGCCCGAGCGCCGGCGCCGTTGACCGCGCCAGCCGTGGGCGTGTGCGCGCCCCGCTCGCGCGCGGTGATTTCTCCGGGCGCGCCAATGAGACGCTGCTGATCGCCGACGCCGGCGCGGTCCGCAGCGCCCGGCTGCTGCTGGTCGGACTCGGCCGCAGGGACCAGTTCAACCGCCGTGCATGGCGGCGCGCGCTGGTGGCCGCCGTTGCAGCGCTGGCACGCACGCGCATCCGCTCTGCGGTGCTCGCACTCGAGCGCCCGGGAGCCCGTGAGCTGGATGACTTCTATTACGGCCGCTCGGTCGCCGAGCTCACCGGCGGCACGCTCTACCGCATCAATGACCTGAAGACCGCGCGGCCGGCACCGCGGCCGCCGGCATTGCAGCGGCTGATCGTCGCGACCGACGCGGCAGCGCTCGCGGACGTGAGGCGCGGTCTGAGCGCCGGCGACGCCGTGAGCGCGAGCGCGACGCTGCTGCGCGATCTCGGCAACCTGCCGGCGAACGTCTGCACGCCGCGCTACATGGCGAATCAGGCACGCGAGCTCGAGCGCCGTTACGGTCGACGCCTGCGCGTGCGCATCTTCGATGAGGCCGCAATCCGGCGGCTGAAGATGGGGTGCCTGCTGGCCGTCACCCGCGGCAGCGCCGAGCCGCCGCGCTTCATCGTGCTGGAATATCGCGGCGCCCGCCGCGGCCGAGCGCCGATCGCGCTGGTCGGCAAGGGCGTGACGTTCGACACCGGCGGGATCTCGCTCAAGGATCCGAACGCCATGGACGAGATGAAGTTCGACATGTGCGGCGCGGCCACGGTACTGGCGGCGATCGATTTTGCCGCGCGCTCGGGGCTGCGACTGAATTTGGTCGGACTCGCGCCGGTGTGCGAGAACATGCCGGACGGGCGCGCCGTCAAGCCCGGGGACGTCGTCACCAGCGCTTCGGGGCAGACCGTCGAGGTGTTGAATACCGACGCCGAAGGACGCTTGATCCTGAGCGATGCGCTCAACTATGCGCGTCGCTACCGCCCCGAAGTGGTGGTCGACTTCGCAACGCTCACGGGCGCGTGCGTGGTCGCGCTCGGGCATCATCACAGCGGCATCATGGGCAATGATGAGGCGCTCATTCAGGAGCTGGTACAGGCCGGCGTGCGCAGCGACGATCGCGCCTGGCCGCTGCCGCTGACCGAGGACTACGGCGAGCAGCTGCGCAGCAACTTCGCCGACATGGCCAATATTGCCGGCCGTGACGGCGGCGCGATTACGGCGGCGGCGTTTCTCAGCAAGTTCGTCGCACCGATGCGTTGGGCACACATGGACATCGCCGGTACCGCGTGGATGAGCGGTAAGGAGAAAGGCGCGAGCGGCCGACCGCTGTCCCTGGTCGCCGACTTTCTCACGCGCCGCGCCGCGGCCTGATCGGCGAGCATGCCGAGCGCGAGCACCGACCCGGCGGGCCGCGGCGTCGACTTCTACGTGCTCCCCGGGAGCGATGCGCGCGCGCGCTTGCGCCTGGCCTGTCGCCTGGCCGAGAAGGCCTATCTCGCCTCGGCACGGGTGCTGGTCTGGTCGGATGATGCCGCCGAGCTGGCGGCATTCGATGAGCTCCTCTGGACGTTTGCCGATCGCAGCTTCGTGCCCCATGAGCCGTTTCAGGGCGCGCAGGCGTGGAACGAGGTGCCGGTGCTGCTCAGCGGTCCCGCCGAGCCCGGGGGCGGCGCTGCATTCGAGGTGTTGCTGAACCTCGGGCGCACCGTACCGGCGGTCGCGGCCGACGCGGCACGCGTCCTCGAGATCATCGATGCGGATGAGGCGCGCCGCCAAGCGGGGCGCGCCCGCTTCCGTGCCTACCGCGAGCAGGGGCTGGCGCCCCAGACTCACCATATTGCGGCCGAGCAGGCTCGGTAGCGCAGCGGCGCACGCCGCTGTTCAGCGGCCGAAGGGCGTGGCGGCAGCCGAGGGGTGGCCGTGCGCGACCTATACCCTACGGGCCGGCCCTATAATGCCTAATTTTTGGTCGCCCGCTCCGGCTTGAGCCGGCCCCACATGGAAAAGGTCTACTCGCCCGCCCAGATCGAGTCGCGTCTGTATCAGCGTTGGGAGAGCGCGGGCTACTTTGCCCCGCGCGCCCGTGGTGGCGGCGGCGCGGGCCCCTACTGCATCGTCATCCCGCCGCCCAACGTGACCGGAACGCTGCACATGGGTCATGCCTTTCAGGACACGCTCATGGATGCGCTCACGCGCCGCCATCGCATGGGCGGGGAAGCGACGCTGTGGCAGCCGGGCACCGATCATGCCGGCATCGCGACCCAGATGGTGGTCGAGCGGCAGCTCGAGGCCGAGGGCAAGCGGCGCACCGAGCTGACGCGTGAGCAGTTCGTCGCGCGGGTGTGGACCTGGAAGGAGCAGTCGGGCGGGACCATCACCGCGCAGATGCGCCGTCTCGGCGCCTCGGTCGATTGGTCGCGCGAGCGCTTCACGATGGACGCGGGGCTGTCGCGTGCCGTGCGTGAGGCTTTCGTACGCCTGCACCAGCAGGGGCTGATCTACCGCGGCAAGCGGCTGGTCAACTGGGATCCGCAGCTACTCACCGCGCTGTCGGATCTGGAAGTGCTCGCGACCGAGGAGCAAGGGCATCTGTGGTACTTGCGCTATCCACTCGTGGGCGCATCCCTGCAGCAAGCCGCGGGCGCCGATGCAGTGCGCTATCTGGTGGTTGCCACGACCCGTCCGGAGACGATGCTCGGCGACACCGCGGTCGCCGTGAACCCGAGCGACGAGCGCTACCGCACGCTCATCGGGGGTCGGGTGGAGCTGCCGCTCGCGCGGCGGGAGATTCCGATCATCGGCGATGAGATGGTCGACCCGGCCTTCGGTAGCGGTTGCGTGAAGATCACTCCGGCGCACGATTTCAACGACTACGCGCTCGCGCAGCGCCACGGCTTGCCGCTGATCAACATCTTCACGCCCGACGCCCATCTGAACGAGCAGGTACCCGCACCCTACCGCGGCCTCGATCGCTTCGAGGCACGCGGGCGCGTGGTCGCCGATCTGCAGGCGCTCGGGCTGGTCGAGCGCATCGAGCCGCACCAGCTCATGGTTCCGCGCGGTGATCGCAGCCAGGCGGTCATAGAGCCCTACCTCACCGATCAGTGGTATGTGCGCATCGCGCCGCTCGCCGCGCCCGCAATCGAGGCGGTGGAGAGCGGCCAGGTGCGCTTCGTGCCGGCGAGCTGGGACAAAACCTTTTTCCAATGGATGCGCAACATTCAGGACTGGTGCATCAGCCGCCAGCTGTGGTGGGGCCATCGCATACCCGCCTGGTACGACGTCGAAGGCAACTGCTATGTGGCGCGCACCGAGGAGGAGGCACGCCGTCAGGCGCACGACCGGCATGGGCGCGAGATGCTGCTCTACCAGGATGAGGACGTGCTCGACACCTGGTTCTCGTCGGCGCTGTGGCCGTTCTCGACGCTCGGCTGGCCCGA
>JASHTF010000217.1 GCA_030040715.1 Gammaproteobacteria bacterium
CCTGGCCTCGATCCTGCAGTCGTACTGATTCCGGAGAGCTGTCAACATGGCTATGCAGGCAAAAGACGACCACGGCACGATGTGCGACATCAACACCACGCCGCTGATCGACATCATGCTGGTGTTGCTGGTGACGCTGATCGTGACGCTTCCGGTCATGACGCACGCGGTGAAGCTGGATATGCCGCCCCCAAATCTGCATACCCCGCCACCACCGACACCTCCTGAGGTCATTAACCTGGACATCTACTACGACGGCGCGATCGCCTGGAACGGGGCGGGCGTGAAGTCGATGGACGATCTGGAGGCGCAGTTCAAGCAGGCGGCAACGGAGAATCCGCAGCCGGAGCTGCATCTGTCACCCGACGGTCATGTGAAGTACGACGTCGTGGCCAAGGTACTGGCAGCGGCGCAGCGCAACCATATGGAGAAGATCGGGTTCGTGAATACCGCGCAGTTCGTGCAGTTCTGAGCGGTCGGATGCGTTTTGATCGGGTAACGCGGGATTGACCGAACCGTATTGAGCAAGGTCGTCCGCGGGCCAAGGAGCGGGTCGGATCAGCGAGCGGTTCTCGAACAGGGCCCTATCGATCGACGGCGATCGGAATGGGCCCACGTTTTTATGAGAGGATGGGGAAGTGGTACGCTGGCCGGGACGCCGGTATTGATGGGCAGCGTGGCTCTGGTCACTAACTATACTGTTGAGCGCCCACATGTGGACGGGCGCTGTCGAGGATGTTTATGAAGCGCACGAAATTCGTTGCGGTACTTGTATCTGCGCTGGGAGCCGCTGCCCTGGTGGCGGGTGGCGCTGTCCATGCCGCGGACAAGGAGTCGAAGGGCCCCACGATCACCGCTGATCTCGCCAAAAACCTGAAGGCGGCTCAGGACGCCCTCAAGGCGCAAAAGTATGACGAGGCGATCAGCAAGCTCAAGGACGCCCAGGCCCAGAAGGGCAAGAAGACCGAGTACGACAACTACATCATCAACTCGATGTTGGCGATGAGTTATTACTCGGAGAAGGACTACCAGAACGCCGCGCCGCTGCTGCGCGAGACGGCGATGTCGCAGTACTCCAACCCGGAGCAGTCGAAGCAGTGGCTGACCGCGGTGATGGGGATCTTCTATCAGGAGAAGAACTATCCTGATTGCATCACCGTGGGGCAGGAGCTGGTCAAGCGCGGCAGCACGCAGTCGGACGTCTACACGACGATCGCCTTGTCGCAGACCGCGCTCGGCAAGAACAAGGAAGCGGCCCAAACCGTCCAGCAGATCATCGACAAGCAGCAGAAGCCCGAGGAGAAGTTGCTGGCGTTTCAGTGGAACGCCTACCTCAAGGCCAATGATCCTGCCGACGCCAGCAAGGTGGTCGAGCAGCTGGTCAAGTACTATCCGAAGCCCGATTACTGGCTGAACGCGCTGTCGCCGCTGTTGCGCCTCAACATTCAGGACGCGCACCTGCAGCTCGATGTGTTCCGGCTGATGAACGAGGTCGGAGTGCTCACGCGTCCGGGCGACTACTCGGAGATGGCGGGGTTGGCGCTCGATCAGGGCTACCCAGGTGAGACCGTGGCGGTGCTGCAGAAGGCATTCGCCAACAACGTGTTCACCGACCCGCGCGACGTCGGGCGCTATCAGCACCTGCTGACCGGCGCGCAGCAGCGGGCGGATGCCGACCAGAAGAGCCTGCCGCAGCAGGAGCAGCAGGCGCAGAGCGCCGCCAGCGGCGATGCGCTGGTCAGTGTCGGTGCGGCCTATCTGAATTACGGCCAGGCCGATAAGGCCGTTGACCTCATCAACCAGGGTATCACCAAGGGCAACCTCAAGTACGCCGATCAGGCGAACCTGCTGCTGGGCATCGCCGAGCTGCACGCGCACAAGAACGCCGACGCTCGTAAGGCGTTCGACAAGGTGGCCGGCTCGAGCAACGAGAACTACGCTCGTCTGGGCAAGCTCTGGGCCCTGCATGCCGAAGGAGCGGC
Source organism: Gammaproteobacteria bacterium (assembly GCA_030040715.1). GTDB lineage: Bacteria > Pseudomonadota > Gammaproteobacteria > Steroidobacterales > Steroidobacteraceae > FEN-1191. Next base: position 1,983 of record JASHTF010000217.1, read on the forward strand.
GAACCCTCGGACGGCGCAGAACTGAGCCGCACGCGAGCGATCATCGATCACCAGGGGGCCGGCCTAGCCGGCCCCTTTTTTATCCCGCAGCAAGTCGCGCCGGACCTATCGGGCGCGGATGACGGCGCTTAGTTCGCCGATTACACTCGAGCCGCGGGGCTCGACGGAGCGCTCGAGCCGCGCGCCGCAATCCATTGCTTCCGAAGGAGTCCACCGATGAGCATCAAGGTCGGCGATCGCATGCCAGAGGGGAAGTTCAAAGTCATGACCGAGAGCGGGCCAAAGGATATGAGCACGGCGGAGCTGTTCAAGGGCAAGCGGGTGGTGCTGTTCTCGGTCCCGGGCGCCTTCACTCCCACCTGTAATGCCAAGCACCTGCCCGGCTACGTCGGCCTGGCGCCACAGCTGCAAGCGAAGGGAATCGATACCATCGCCTGCATGGCCGTGAACGACGTATTTGTCATGGGCGCGTGGGGCAAGGTCTCCAACTGCGATGGCAAGGTGCTGATGCTGGCCGACGGCAACGGCGACTATGCGCGAGCGCTCGGGCTGGAGCTCGACGCGCGCGGGCACGGTCTGGGAATGCGGGGTCAACGCTTTGCGGTCGTGGCTGAGGACGGTGTGGTCAAGCAGCTCAACGTCGAGGCGCCCGGCCAGTTCAAGGTGTCAGCCGCTGAGCACGTGCTCAACCAGCTGTAGCGCCCAGCTCGGGT
>JASHTF010000218.1 GCA_030040715.1 Gammaproteobacteria bacterium
CCGCCGCGTACGCAGCCACAGACCCCACTGCCCCAGCACACCCTGGGCTCGCCGGATCGATCCCTCGCAGCAACCCCGGGCTCGGTACTCAGCGATGTAGCGTTCCAGCAGGTGATCCCACGCTCTCATGGCCGGCCTCCCAACGCCGACGGGCGAATCCCCTCGCGCAGAATCGCCTCTACGTGACAAAACTCAACAATATGACTCCCGATATGACGGCGTCGGGACGCGCTGGAAACCACGAACTGAACTAAAACGCTCGTTTGGAAGAAAGTTCAGTAGGTAAGCGCGGGCGTGCTGATCGGGTACGACCTGTGTCATCTGCCGGACGCAGGCGAAAGCGGTTCCTGCCGTTACTGCACTACGCCCTGTCCGGGCGGCCGCCGCGCGTGCGCGGCTTGCTCGAATGCATAGGCAAAGCCAATCAGCTGGAACTCGCTCCAGGCGGTGCCGACCCACGACAACCCGACCGGCAGACCGTGCACCGACCCCATCGGTACCGACACGATCGGATAGCCGGCCGCGGCCGGCGGCCTGGTGAAACCTACCCCGGAGTCGCGCCGCCCGCGGGGCCGCCCGCCGGCGATGTAATCGATCAGGGGCGCGGGGCCTGCGCTTGAGACAATGAGCGCATCGAGATGATCTTTTTCTAACGCCGCATCGATGCCTTCAGGTCCCGTGAGCCGCCGGACGCGCTGGTGCGCGTCACGATAGGCTTGATCGGTGAGTGGCCCGCGTTGCTCCGACGCGGTGAAGACGTCCTGCCCAAAGTAGGGCATCTCATCGGCGGCATGCTCGGTGTCGAAGGCGATCAGCCCGGCCAGATCCCTGGGACCCGGGCCACGGCGGGTCGCCAGATAGCGCCTGATGTCCTCCTTGAATTCGTATTCCTCTACGGTCTCATCGTCGTCCTCGTATTTTCCTGCGCTCGGGAAGGCAATCGGATCTACCAGTACGGCGCCTTGTGCGCGCAGCGTCGCCAGCGCGCGCTCGAACACCTCGTCGACTCCCGGGTGAACATAGTCCCGCAGCACCCCGATGCGCGCGCCCTTCAAGCTGTCGGTCTTGAGTGCCAGCCGATAGTCCGGTGGCGGCCGGTCCTTGAGACGAGCGGTGGCCGGATCATCGGGGTCATAGCCGGCGAGGATCGTCAACAACGTCGCAGCGTCGGCGACGGTACGCGTCATGGGCCCGGCGGTGTCCTGGCTCTCGGCGATTGGAATGATGCCCGAGCGCGACACCAGCCCGACCGTCGGCCTGATGCCGACCAAGCCGTTGAGCGATGCGGGACCGATGATGGAGCCCGCGGTATCGGTGCCAATTGCCACAGCGCTCATATCGGCCGCGACCGCGACTGCCGACCCCGAGCTCGAACCACCGGGGCTGCGCGCGGGGTCGTAGGGATTGCGGGTCTGACCGCCGCGTCCGGTCCAGCCCGCAGTTTGGTTGAAGTCGCGCATCCCCGCCCATTCACTCATGTTGGCCTTACCAAGGATCAGGGCGCCGGCCGCGCGCAGCCGCCGCACGATGAAGGCATCGCGTGACGGGGAGGAGTCGAGCAGCGCAAGCGAGCCCGCCGTGGTGCGCATCCGATCGGCGGTGTCGATGTTGTCCTTGAGCACGACCGGCACACCGAACAGCATCCCACGCGTCGTGGGGTCGCCGTCCCCGAGCTCGTTATCCAAACCGCGCGCGAGACTCTGCCAGTCCGGATTGATCTCGAGGAGCGCGCGCAGCGCCGGTCCGTTCTGATTGAGCGCGCCGATGCGTGCGATGTAGTAGGCCGCCAGGTCGGCGACGCGGTAGCGGTGCTCGGCAAGCGCCTGTTCGATCGCGGCGATGCTGGTGTCGCGCACAGCCGCGTCCATATCCGCCGCAGACACCGCGGGCGACAGTGTGCAGAGCGCCACGAGCGCGAGGAGACCTGGACCGAAACAGCGCCTGTCGCTGGTCACTTTATCGTAACTGCTCTCGAGGCCGACCAGCGTGTGAGGCCTGATCGAACGGTGCCGGTAAATATAGCAGCGGGCACGTCAAAGTTCGCGCGCGCCAGGCCGTCCCGCTCTCGGGACGGCGCCTCATCGGAGGCGCCGCAGCCGCAGGCGATGGCTGTGGCTACAGGAACGTCCAGGTAAATCCGACCACGGCGAGGCTCGGATTGGCGCCGGCGGCGCTGAAGCGCTCGTACTCAGCGCGGATCGCCCAGGCGCCAAAGTGGTATTGAGCGCCGCCGCCCATGGCAAACTCGCTCGTCGTCCGGCTCAATTGAAGCGGCACGCTGGCGGGAGCGCCGCCGGTGGGGAACGAGCCGCTCGCCGTGGTCTGCAGGCGTGCCACGCCCGCCTTGGCGTAGACGTCGATGACCGGAATGGGCAGATAGACGACGCCGAAGGCGCTCTCGCCCTTGACCGAAGCATTCAGGGAGTAGCCGTCAATGTTGCCGCTCGGGTTTCCCAGGTCGACGTATTGCACCTCGGCCCCCAGCACCGGAACCGGGTGCAGCCCGAGCAGCAGCTCGAATGCCGTGCCGCTGTTTTTGAATTCGGTGGCGGTCGGAATTGCGACGGAGGTGTAGGGAAGGCTGGCCGCGACTTGTCCCGTGCCAACGGCTCCTCCGACGTACAGGCCCAGCGGATCGGCAGCCTGGGCGGCCGAGAGCCACGAGCACCCGATGAGTCCCGCGAGGGCCGCGACGGCCAGGCCTCGGTGGTATCGACGCGAGCGGAATGGGGGCATGAATCGTCCTGTGGTGGGTTGGAAGTTGACCGAGATTAGCTACAACGACGAGCGCGAGCGAGCGGTTGACGTCGCATCCGCCGTCATGGCACCGCCACGATACCTCCTCGGCGCCGCCACGACACCTCCACCGCGATGGCGTCGCGCCGGCATCGGCACGGCAGCCTCGAGCGGCAAGCGCTACAATGGCCGGGTCTGGATGGCGGAGCACCTGCCGATCGCGCCGGCTCCGCATCCAGATGTAGTCAGCGCGCAACCAAGCGCTGGCCATACAAAATTCCGACCGGCACGCGGGCGCCACCAGATGCATAGCACCCCGTCTGCGATGCCGTGTCGTGACGCCGAGGAGTCTGCAATGCACACCGTAACAACTCATCGACCTCGGCGCGCCGCGCGTCTGCGATCACCGTGCTGGTTGATCGTTTGCGCGCTGGTGCTGATCGGCGCCACCGCGATGCGCGGTGCGAGCGGTGCGAACACCGCCGGCCGGGCGGCGGGGCAAAGTGGCGCTGCTGACGTCGCGCCCGCGATGCCCGAGGCAGCTTCAACTCCGGCTCACAACGGCGCGATGCTCGGCTACAGCGATGCACGGGCGCAGCGTGAGCGCGAGATCGAACAGCGCTTCGACGCACAGCTGAATGGAGCCGACCAGCGCGATTGGCTCAAGACCATGTCGAGTCAGCCGAACCAGGTGGGCTCGCCACACGATAAAGCCAATGCCGAGTTCATGCTGCGGCTGCTGCGCGATTGGGGCTGGGATGCTCACCTCGAAACCTTCCAGGTGCTGTACCCGACGCCGAAGCGCGTGGCGTTGCAGATGATTGCGCCGCACCCCTTCACGGCCAGGCTGCATGAGCCGGCGATCAGCGGCGATGCCACTTCGGGCGCGCCGGGGGAGTTGCCGCCCTACAATGCCTACAGTGCCGACGGTGACGTCACTGCCGAGCTGGTCTACGTCAATCACGGCATGCCGGATGACTATCTGGCCCTCGAGCGACGTGGCATCAGCGTGCAGGGCAGGATCGTGATCGTGCGTTACGGCGGCGGCTGGCGCGGACTTAAGCCTAAACTCGCGCACGAGCACGGAGCCATCGGCTGCATCATCTATTCCGATCCCGCTGACGACGGCTACGCCGAAGGCGATGTCTACCCGCGCGGCGCCTGGCGTCCGCCCGAGGGAGTGCAGCGCGGCTCGGTCGCAGACATCACGCTCTATCCCGGCGATCCGCTGACGCCGGGTGTGGGCGCGACCGAGGGCGCGCAGCGCCTGTCGATCGCAGCCGCGCCGACGCTCATGAAAATACCGGTACTGCCGATCTCGTACGCCGATGCGCAGCCGCTGCTGGTTGCGCTGGCAGGTCCGGTCGCGCCCGAGCGCTGGCGCGGGGCGCTGCCGATCACCTATCACATCGGGCCGGGGCCGGCGCGGGTGCGTCTGCAGGTGCAATCGGACTGGAGCCTCAAGCCCATCTACGACGTGATCGCGCGCATTTCCGGCAGCGAGCTGCCGGACGAATGGGTGCTGCGCGGCAATCATCACGACGGCTGGGTGTTCGGCGCCTGGGATCCGCTGGCGGGCAACGTGGCGCTGCTGGACGAGGCCAAGGCCATCGGCGCGCTGCTGAAGACGGGGTGGCGCCCGCGGCGCACGCTGATCTACGCGAGCTGGGACGGTGAGGAGCCGGGGCTGCTCGGCTCGACCGAGTGGGCCGAGACGCATGCCACCGAGCTTGCCCGCCACGCGGTGCTGTATGTGAACTCCGATACCATCGCTCGCGGGTTCCTCGGCGCGGGCGGCAGTCACTCGCTGCAGCGTCTGGTCAATGAGATCGCCGAGAGCGTCGAGGATCCCGAGACCCATGTGAATGTGGAGACACGGCGGCGAGCCAGGCTGCGTGTCCAAGGCTACGGCGGCGATGCGCGCGCCCAGGAGCTGGCTCAGGCGGCGGCATCCGGCGCGGATCTGCCGCTCGAGCCGCTCGGATCAGGCTCGGATTATTCGTCCTTCCTGCAGCATCTCGGCATTGCCACGCTCGATCTGAGCTATAGCGGCGAGGGCGAGGACGAAGGCATCTATCACTCCGCTTACGATAGCTTTGATCACTACGTGCGCTTCGGCGATCCCGGCTTTGCTTACGGGGTCGCGACGGCGCAGACGGCCGGACATCTGATGCTGCGCGTGGCGGATGCGGAGGTGCTGCCGCTGCAGTTCTCCGATGCCTACGAGATCTACCATGGCTACGTGCAGGAGCTGCATGAGCTGGTGGACAGCAAGCGCGCGCAGGGGGCGCTGCTGGCCTCGCTGCGCCAGGCGCATGCCTTCGCGCTGGCGAGCGACCCGACCCGTCCGGTCGGCCCGCCGGCGCCGGAGCCGGAGGTGCCGTTCGTCGACTTCGCGCCGCTCGACAATGCCATGCTGCATCTGCAACGTGCAGCGCGCGGCTATGACCAGGCCTACGCCGGGGCCGCGGCGCGGGGTCTGGAGCTCTCTGGCACACACCAGGCACAGCTCGATGCAATCCTGCAAGGACTCGAGCAGGACCTGACCAGTGAGAACGGTCTGCCCGGGCGACCCTGGTACAAGCACCTGATGTATGCGCCCGGCCTGTACACGGGTTATGGCGCCAAGACCATTCCCGGCGTACGTGAGGCGATCGAGCAGGGAGACTATCGTCAGGCCGAGCAGTACGTCGCCATCACGGCCCAGGCGCTGGAGCGTTACTGTGGCCAACTCGAGGCGGCGGCCGCGCTGCTCAGCCCTGCGGAGGACGCGCACTGATCGCGCTACGATAGCCGCCCCGAATCGCTGCTCCGAGCCATTGTTGCCGCATGCTGCGCCATCATTTCGAGCGCCACTATTTCGATCGCATCGCCTGGCTGCGCGCCGCGGTGCTGGGAGCGAACGACGGCATCGTCTCGATCGGCAGCCTGCTGGTGGGCGTCGCGGCGACGCATCTGGCACGCGTACCGCTGCTGCTGGTTGGAGTGGCCGGGCTGGTGGCAGGGGCGATGTCCATGGCGGCGGGCGAGTTCGTGTCCGTGAGCACTCAGGCCGACAGCGAGCGCTCGGACCTGGAGCGCGAGCGGCGCGAACTCGAGGCCGATCCCGCGCACGAGCGGGCCGAGCTCGCGAGCATCTATGTCAAGCGCGGACTCGAACCGGCGTTGGCGGCGCAGGTGGCCGGCCAGCTCATGGCGCACGATGCCCTCGACGCGCATGCGCGCGATGAGCTCGGGCTCTCATCCGCACGCCGCTCGCGGCCGATTCAGGCGGCGCTGGCCTCGGGCGCCAGCTTTGCGATCGGCGGTGCGTTGCCGCTGTGGCTGGCGCTGCTCGCCGCCGGGGCGAGCGTGATCCCGGTGTTGGCAGCCGGATCGCTGCTGTCGCTCGCGCTGCTCGGTGGACTCGGAGCGCGCGTCGGCGGTGCTCCGATCGCCGTGGGCGCGCTGCGGGTGACGCTGTGGGGCGCCGTGGCAATGGCGCTCACCGGCGCGGTTGGATCGAGCATCGGCACATTGACGTGAGCACACACGGCGGCAGTCTGAGTGCCATCGACGAGATCCTCGCCGAACTACGGCGCGGCCGCATGGTCGTGATCATGGACGATGAGGATCGCGAGAACGAGGGCGATCTGATCATGGCGGCCGAGTGCGTGCGGGCGGAGGACATCAACTTCATGGCGCGCTATGGCCGTGGCCTGATCTGTCTGACGCTCACGCGCGAGCGCTGCGCGCAGCTGCGCCTGCCGCTCATGGTCGGTGGTCCCGAACCGGCGCAGCGCACTAACTTCACCGTCTCCATCGAGGCGGCCGAGGGTGTGACCACCGGCATCTCCGCCCACGACCGTGCTCATACGGTCCGCACCGCGGTCGGGCACGACGCCCGCCCGCAGGACCTGCGGCAGCCGGGGCACGTGTTTCCGATCATGGCGCAGCCCGGCGGCGTGCTCACCCGCGCGGGCCATACCGAGGCGGGCTGCGACCTTGCGCGCCTGGCAGGTTTTGAGCCCGCGGCCGTGATCGTCGAGATCATGAACGACGATGGCACCATGGCGCGACGGCCCGAGCTCGAACGCTTTGCGCAGCATCACGGCCTCAGGATCGGCACCATCGCCGACCTGATTCGCTACCGCCTGCACACCGAGCGCTCGGTCGAGCGGATCGCCGAGCAGAGCGTGACCACCGAGGCCGGCACGTTCCGGTTGTTCTGCTACGAGGACCACGTGCATCGGGACGTGCATCTGGCGCTGGTGCACGGAGATCTCGGTTGTGGCGAGCCGCCGCTGGTACGGGTACACATCACCGACACGCTGCGCGACCTGCTCGGCGTGCAGGACGACTCGCGCGCCTGGACGCTGCGTTCGGCGCTCGCGCGGGTCGCCGATTCGGTGTGCGGAGTGGTCGTGATCCTGAGGCAATCCGAGACCCCCCGCGAGTTGGCCGACGCCGTGCGCTCGCTGCCCGAGCGCAGCAAGCGCGCCGGCACGCCGGCATTCGACGGTCAGGTGCTGCGCACCTACGGAATCGGTGCCCAGATCCTGCAGGATCTCGGCGTTCATCGCATGCGCGTGCTGTCGGCGCCGCGGCAGTTGCACGGCATCTCAGCGTTCGGACTGGAGATCCTCGACTACGTCGGCGAGAGCGGCTGACGGTCCGATATACTGCCGAGAACATGGGTACCGCGGCCATTGTTCCCGCCGATCTCATCGCCGGGAATTTCAAGCTTGGCATCATCGCCGCGCGCTATAACGACGACATTGTCTCGGCGCTGCTGGATGGCGCCTGCAACGCTTGGCGCGCGCGCGGTGGCGGCGCCGGCGCGCTGCGCATCGAGCGGGTGCCTGGGGCATTTGAGCTGCCGCTGGCAGCGCAGACGCTCGCGCTCACGGGAACGGTTGATGCCATGGTGGCGCTCGGTTGCATTATCCGGGGTGAGACGGCTCATTTTGAGTACATCGCGGCCGAGTGCGCCCACGGACTGCAGCGCGTGATGCTCGAGACCGGCGTGCCGGTCAGCTTCGGCGTTCTCACGGTCAACACGCTCGCGCAGGCGCTCGAGCGCGCGGCGTCGGATTCCTTCAACAAAGGGGCTGAGGCGCTCGAGACGGCGCTGGCGATGGCGGCGCTGCTGCGGCGATTGAAGTGAGCGGCCGGGCCGCCCCTGCGTCAGGCGCACGCGCGCGCGCACGCCGCCTGGCGTTGCAGGCCTTGTACCGCTGGCAGCTGAACGCGTGCGAATGGCAGGAGCTGGTGCAGGAATTCTCCACCGACGCGCAGGCGCTGCGGGCGGATCAGAGCTACTTCCGCAACTTGATAGCCGGCATCTGCACGCAGCATCGCGAGCTCGATCAGGAGCTGACACCGCTGCTCGACCGCAAGCCCTCGGAGCTCGATCCGATCGAGCACGCGGCGCTGTTGATCGGGAGCTACGAGCTGCGGCACCAACCCGAGATACCGTTCCGCGTGGTCATCAACGAGGCTGTCGGACTCGCACGCCGCTTCGGCGCCACCGACGGCTACAAGTTCGTGAACGGAGTGCTTGATCGCGCGGCGCGTTTGTGACGACCCGCGGAAGCGCGCTGAGCTGCGCCGTGGCCGAGCTCGAACAGCGGCTGATCGAGCGCTATTTCACCGGGCGCGGTGCGCGCCGCGGCGACGTCGCGCTCGGCGTCGGTGACGATGCTGCGGTGCTGGAGGTGCGGCCCGGGACACAGCTGAT
>JASHTF010000219.1 GCA_030040715.1 Gammaproteobacteria bacterium
CGTGGCGCGGTATGAACAGCCCTTGGCCCACTCTGAGGGTCTTGCTCTCGCCATTGATTGATACCTCGGTCGAACCCGAGATCTGATAGAGAACGGCCGCAGCGCTCGCCGTGCCCGTGCGCGCCTCGGGCGGAATGGCGATCTGGGACACTCTGAAATACAGCGGCGTGTCGGTTACGGTCGCAAGCTTTGCCGCGGCAAGTACAGCCCGGGAGGGTGCTCCGGGTGCAGTCTGTGCCCCGGCACCGCCGCTCCAGATCAGAGCGACGAGCATCGTCAGTGCGATTGTGTTAGTGCGCATAGCTACCCCAAGTGAACGTACGGAAGTGGAATTAGACGCATTTTCGTGTAGAGATGAAACGTCGAACTGTCGGCGTCGGGGCTGTAGACTGCCCGCCGTGCCCAGGCGCATGCCTCAGAGTGTTGCCAATCCGCTCCTCGAGTCGCCGCGCGCGGTCCGCACGCCGTGACCTCACGACGCCATCTCATCCGAGCCTGCGGGGCGGCCGCGCTCACCTGCGCGCTACCGACCCTGGCCGAGAGCTCGACGGATGCGCCGTCGCGTGTGCTCCCGCCGCACGAGCCGCAAGCCGAGCGTTCGCCGGCGGACTATCGCCTCGAGATCGCACCCGTCAAGCTCGAGCTTTCGCCGCGCCATAAGCTCGACACCATCGGTTACAACAGTCAAGCCCCCGGGCCGCTGCTACGGCTCAAGGAAGGCCAGCCCGTCACCATCGAGGTCACCAACCGTACTGAACGCCCCGATGTGGTTCACTGGCATGGACTGTTTCTGCCCCCCGCGATCGATGGCAGTGTCGAGGAAGGCACGCCTGCGATCCTGCCGGGCACCACCGCCCGCTATCGTCTCGAGCCGCATCCGCCCGGCTTCCGCTGGTATCACACGCATATGCCGGCGATGGGAGCTCTGAAGGGCGCCCAGTATGGGGCCGAGCATGGATTGCTGCTGATCGAGCCGCGCAGCAATCCCGCCCGCTACGATCAAGAGCTGTTCATCACCCTGCATGATTGGGAGGGCTACCTGGTCGCGAGCGACGATGGGTCCATCCAAGTCGCCTACAACCTCTCGACGATCAACGGCAAGATCATGGGTTTCGGCGAGCCGCTGCGTGTCACACAGGGCCAGCGCGTGCTGGTGCACGTATTGAACTCCAGTCCGACCGAAGTGCATTGGCTGGCGCTCTCCGGCCATGCGCTGCAGGTCGTCGCGCTCGACGGCAATCCCGTGCCGACCCCGCGGACGGTATCGATGCTGCGGCTCGCGCCCGCGGAACGGGTGTGTGCGGTGATCGAGATGAACAACCCGGGGGTGTGGGTGCTCGGGGAAGTACGCAGGCACGTACAGGCCGCGGGTATGGCGATCGCCGTGGAGTACGCCGGGCGCACCGGCAAGCCCCTTTGGCAGCAGCCGTCGGAGCTGCTCTGGAACTATGGGCAGTTTGCGGCCCAGGGCGAGGCTGCCGCCGACACGACAGCGATCGTCGTGCCGCTGGCGTTCGAGTCGCGCTTCCGCGGACACGGCGCGATGGAAGCCTGGACCATCAACGGCAGGTCCTATCCTGACAGCCACATCGCGCCGTTGCTGCCTGACCGTCGCTATCGCCTGCAGCTCATCAACCGCAGCAACGATGATCATCCGATCCATCTGCACCGGCATAGTTTCGAGGTGCGCGCGCTCGGACTGCCGGTTGATGGGGCCGCGAGCGCGGTGACGCAGCTGCGCGGGCTCATGAAGGATGTGGTGTTGGTTGAGGCGCACACGCGGGCCGATGTCGAGTTCACGGCCGATCACCCAGGCGCAACCCTGTTCCATTGCCACCAGCAGGATCACATGGACAACGGATTCATGATGTTGATTGAGTATGCGTAGTCGTTGGGCACTGCGGGCGCCGCGCTGCCTGCTCGCCGGTGCGCTGCTGTGTCCGCCGATGCTGCTGCACGCGCAGGGCAACTACGAAATTCAGGTGTACGGTTCCGAGACCGTCGCGCCGCAGACGCTCATGGTCGAGCTGCATTCGAACTTCACGGCTGAGGGCCAGCAGGCCGTGATTGATGGGGTCTACCCCACCTACCACCAGGAGCACGAAACGGTAGAGCTGACCGAAGGCTTGAACAGCTGGTCGGAGGTGGGCTTCTATATCTTCACCAGCGAACAGGACGGACACGGCGTGCAGTGGGTCGGGGATCACATCCGTCCCCGCATTGCTATTCCCCAATCCTGGGGCTGGCCGGTCGGCTTGAGTCTGTCGACCGAGATCGGCTATCAGCGCGCCGTCTACTCGCCCGATACCTGGACCTGGGAGATCCGACCGATCATCGACAAGACCATTGGACGCTGGTACTTCGCGTTGAACCCGGCGCTCGAGCGCACCTGGCACGGCCCCGACGTCAATCAAGGCCTCGGATTCGCTCCGGCGGTGAAGATCAGTTACGACATCACCAGCGTGGTCAGCGCCGGCATCGAGTACTACGCCGATGACGGCCCGCTGACCGACTTTGCGCCGCTGCGCGATCAGCAGCAGCAGATCTTTGCGGCCACCGACCTCAATGTATCGCCGGTGTGGGAGATCAATTTCGGCATTGGGATCGGCGCCACCGCCTCCACCGACCATCTGATCATCAAGGGGATCCTCGGACGACGCTTCGATTGGGGCGCGCATTCTCCGGTCGATTAGCCGCGCGCGAGCGCCCCAGGGGTCGCCGTTGCAGGCTATTGCACGGTTCGCTCGAGGGTGCGGAAGGGGCCCGTGCTCACCTTGCGATAGTCCTCCAGGCTACTGAAGAACACGCAATTGCGGCCCGACCTCTTGGCCTCATACAGCGCCTCGTCGGCGAACTGCACGGCCCCCTGCGGCGTGCGGCCGATCACCGGCTCGACGACGCCGGCGCCGACGCTGACGGTCACTCCGGGCACATTGACCGGGGCTGTCTTCGGCACCGCCATGCACTCGACCGAGTAGCGAATGCGCTCGGCCACGTCCTGGACATACGCGGGCTGCATGTCGTACAGGACCACGATGAATTCCTCGCCGCCGTAGCGCGCGGCGATGTCCAGCGGCCGTCGCGTGAAGGTCATCAGCAGCTGTGCCACCACGCGCAGCGCCGCATCGCCCGCCTGATGGCCGTAGGTGTCGTTGTACGCCTTGAAGTGATCGATATCGATCATCAGCACCGCGAGCGTGCGGTGATCGCGCTGCGCCTGCTGCCACACGCGCAGCAGGTACGCATCCAGGGCTCGGCGATTCATCAGTCCCGTCAGCCCGTCGCGCTCGACCATGTCGGCGATCAGAGCATCTTCCAGGAAGCTGCGGCGTGCGGAGCGCTCGACATCGAGATAGGCACTCGCTCCCATGGCGGCGGTAACCGTCAGCACCAGCAGGCTCTTCAGGAATACATCGGTCGCGACCCCTAGAGCAATCGATGTCGCCGCGAAGGAAGCGACGATCGCCAGTGCGCCGACGACTGCGGTGCGGAACATCATGCCCGAGAAAAAGAACGCGGCGATGACGTACACCGTCAAGGTCGCGAGTTCCTCATCGTGACCACTGCCGATGAGCGGGGCGATGAAGAACGCGACCAGCGCGCCCTTGAGCGGAACCAGCAGTCGTGTGACCGGCAGGAACAGGCGCTGGTACTCGCTACTCCACGCTACCCAGGCGAGCGCGGCCGCACACGGCACCACGACGAAGAACTCGATGCCAAAGTCGACGCTGCTCAGACCCGTACGCAGCGCCTGTACCACCGAGTACAGCAGCGAGAGCCCTAGGGCGATGCTGAACCACAGCCGCACCCGCAGCCGCACGCGCCGTAAATGAGAAGCGCGGTACTGAGCCTCGAGCTCGCGGTCGAACCGCAACCGGGAAACGCCCGAGCGCAGCTCGTGCGCGAGGGCCGAGTCGGGCAGATGCTCGAGATGCAGGTGCTCGAACGAAGGCAGGATCGCCATGGGTGGCGATTTACCTCAATGTCGGCACGGTGTCCTGCGGGCAGGTGGCATCTTTAGGGGATTTGACGCGATTTGAGAGGTCCGTCGCATCCCGGCTGCGATGTTGGTGGCTGCCGGGGCAGCCGAAGAGAGCGTGGGTCGGACCGAGGTGGACTTGTTCTTTGCCGACGGAGCGGCGAAGATCGATATCGATAACGATGGCGTCCCGGACTCCGTGGTGACTTGACGGTTGCCACGTTGATATCAGGCCGGAGACTTACCCCGGGGGAAAGTAGCAGGCACGCGGTTCAAATGAGACGACGTGAATTTTTCGCGGGTGTGGGTGCCACCGCGTTGCTGAGTGCCTGCGCGAGCACCAGCTCCACGCGGGGCGCACTGCAGGCAGCAGCTCCGGCGCCGCTCGTGCCGGTGCAGCTGAGCGCCGACCGCATCATCAAGATCACGGTCTGCACCCGCCCGTTCCGCGCGCAGGGTCCCCGCCTCGACGTCGAGCAGATCGGCTCCAAGACCGTGGCCCACAACTATGGCCACGGCGGCAGCGGCTGGTCGCTGTCCTGGGGCTCGAGCACTATAGCCGTGCGCAATGCGCTCGCCGGCGGAGAGCGGCGGATTGGCGTGATCGGCTGCGGCGCGCTGGGACTAACGTCGGCGACGCTGCTGCAACGCGCAGGCGCACAGGTCACGATCTACGCGAAGGACCTGCCGCCGCAGACGCGCTCGACGTTTGCCACCGGCTCTTGGACGCCCGATAGCCGCATTTGCCTGGCGGCACAGGCAACCCCGGCGTTCAAGCAGCTCTGGCAGCAGATGGCCAGAACGTCCTACCTCACCTACACCAACCTGCTCGGGCTCGCCGGCACTCCGGTCGAATATGTCGATAATTACGATCTGACCGATGTCCCCCACGCGCAGGCGGTCGCCGGTCAGCGATCCACGATTCAGTTCGCGGAGCTGCAGGAAGAGCTGATTCCCGAGCTCATGACGCGACCGCACGATCTAGCGCCCGGCTCGCATCCGTTCCCGATACGGTACGCGCGGCGCGACACGCAGATGATGTTCAATCTGACTGCCTACCAGCGGCTGCTGGTCGGCGACTTTGTCGCCAACGGCGGTAAGATCGTCGTGACCGAATTTCATACACCGGATGAGCTGTCGCGTCTGAGCGAGAGCGTACTGATCAACTGCACCGGATTCGGTGCTCGAGCCCTGCTCGGTGATCAGTCGCTCACGCCGGTGCGCGGACAACTCGCGCGATTGATTCCCGATCCAGAGGTTCATTACGGCTGGAGCTACAACAACGTGCTGTTCATACCGCGGCGCGATGGCTTTGTGGTGCAGGACTATGGTTCGGAAGACAAGGGATGGAACGACGACACCGTGATCCCCGATCGCGCCGAGGCCGAGCACGCCGTGGCGGTGATAGCCGGCGTCGCGCCGCGCGTCGAGTCCGCCTGAGTAGCAGGCAGCGGATTCGCGCGGGCCGCCGCTCGAGCGTACACCGCTTTTTTTAAGGAGATTCGATTGCGCAATCTCTGATTCGGAACCGCCGGATTTTTGCAGGGAGCAACGTCGGCAAGGGCAGCTGACCCAGGAGGGGGAAATGAGCGCTCGCATCGCATCACTCGAGGCAGGATCTTCACCCGATACCACCGTCAACGCGATCATCGATTTCTCCAAGCAGGGGTTCGGGGACACACAAATGTTCGGTCTGCTGGCTCGGCGGCCCGAACTTCTCAAGCGCGCGGCGAGCATGTTTGCCTACTTTCTGGCAGGGCAGGGCGGACTTATCGAAACCGAGTTGCTGGAATTGATGCGCTTGCGCGGCGCCAATCTCAACGCCTGCACCTATTGCGCGACGGTGCGTCTGCAACCCGTGGCGAGTGCCGTCCGACCCAAGGAACAGGCTCTCGGTCTCAGAGACATCAGCCGCATGACGAAGCCGCAAGCGGTGGCGGCGTTGCGGGGCACCGTGAAGTCAGCTGAGCTCTCGCCACGTGAGGCGGCAGCCATCGCGCTCGTGGATCGCATCACCGTCGATCCACACGGCGTTGACGACGCGCTGTTCGGCGAGCTGCGGCGGCACTTCAGCGAGGACGAGATCATCGAGCTCATATGTGCGAGCAGCCTGTTTACCTGGGCAGGCACGCTCAATACCGCGCTGCACGTCGAGACGGGTACTGATAGCCCCTATGGAGGCCAGCTCGCCTACGCCTGAGGCCTGGGTCGGACTTGCACGACCCGGATTCGAAGTCGTCGCAGCGCGGTCCGCTCGCCGGTCGAGTGGTGGAAGCGACCTCGCACCAGGAGTCGAAATTGGTTCATTCACTGACCCTCGGGGCAGGTGAAGTGCACCACTCGCACCAGGCCGGTCTGCTTCATTAGATTGTTCTGCACATCGCCGAGCATGAAGTCGCCCGTCGGACTGATGGCGACCGTGCCCGCGACCTGCATGTAGCCCGCATTCTGTGGATTCTGCCTGCGGTTCACGTTCATGCGGGTGAGACGCTTCGAGTCCGAGCCGTCGGGCTTGACGGCATACCAATCGGTGCCCAGGAACAACTGCCACGGGTAGCGATCCACGCCGCGGGTGCTCATATAGACGATCCAGTCGCCGGTAGGTGTGGGGATGACGATCGGATGTTCGTTGTAATCCCTGCCCGTGGTCAGTCGATAGGCCTCTCCCGTGGCCAAGTCAAGCCGGTATATCTGGCTGCGCCAGAAACTGTGCGTGTCCTGATCGCTCGAGTAGACCAGGCTCGCGCCGTTACTCGTGAATGAGCCGGGCTCATAGTACGAGCCGTCACCGGGCCGATAGCGGCGCAGATTCTGCACGTGTGGCTCGGGCTGCTCCACGAAGTCTGCAACGACGAGCAGGTATTTTCCGCCCGGCTGGCGCGCTGACCAGGCGATGTGCTTGCCGTCCGGCGAGAACACGGGCAGCAGCACGCCCTCATCCCTGGTATCGACATCGTTGGTCAACTGCCAGAGG
>JASHTF010000026.1 GCA_030040715.1 Gammaproteobacteria bacterium
CCTCAACCGCGAGTCGCAGCCAGTCGCCCGCACCGCAGGCCACAAATCTCTTCATGATCTCTACCACGATCTCTCCCGGCGACGCGCCTTGGATCCCTGCGTTTGGGTTTAGGTGTGACAGGAGGAGGCGGCTGCGGCTGCCTTCACCGCCGACACCGGCTCGTAGCGGTCGTGGTGGCGCACCCACGCCATGCCCCTCCCATCGCGCTCGTCGCGACCCTTGGGTGTGAGATCGAGCAGGGTGTATGTGCCCATCATCGCCTCCACGCCGCGCCTGTAGGTCGAGTAGGTGTGGAAGACGTCACCCGCGCCGTCCTTGTAAAACACGCTGATGCCGGGCAATTCGTCGCACTCGAAGGGCTGCATGCCATAGTTGTAGTAGACCTGCCCCTTCGCCTCCTGCGGCGTGAAGCTCACATGGAAGTCGTAGTTGAAGTCGCTACCGAACGACGACACCCACTTGAACTTCCAGCCCATGCGCTGGCGAAAGCGTTCGATCTCGCTCAGTGGGGCGTGCGAGATGGCGACAAATGTGACGTCGCGATGCGCCAGGTGCACGTTCATGCCGTCGGTGTGATCGGCCATGAAAGAGCAGCTCGAGCAACCTTCCTGCCACCCTGGGCCAAGCATGAAATGCTGCACCATCAGCTGGCCGCGGCCTTCGAAAAGATCGGCGAGCGTGCGCGCGCCCTCGGGCGCCTCGAACGTATAGACCTTGTCAATCCGTACCCAGGGCAACGCCCGCCGCTCCTGGGCAACCTGGTCGCGCAGGTGCGTGAGCTCCTTCTCTCGCGCCAGCAGTTTCTTGCGCTCGCCGACCCACTGCTCCTGCGAGACGACGGCATGATTCGTGATGCTCGAGTTGTTCATGGTTGTGCTCACGATGTGCTCCTCCTTGATCTGGGTTCAGGCTGCGCCGCCGGTGACCAAGCCAGCGAACTGCCGCTCGAGCGCCCTGGCCACACCATTGTGCCACCGCTCCACGACCGACCCGGATACCGGAAGCAGCGCGCGGAACGACGGCGTCAGGTGCTAAATTAATTGCCGCCCAGCGAAGGCTGGGAGTGACAAGTGTGTCGGGATTTCGATGGACTCATTGATCACGGCCGCGGCGCGCGCACTCGCCGCCGGCGATCCTCTGGGCGCGCTGAAGCGAGTCGCGCTGCGGGATGATCCTCCCGCGCTCGCGCTCCGAGGCATCGCGATGGCGCAGCTCGGAGACCTCGTCAGAGCGAAGGTTCTTTTGCGTCGTGCCGCGCGTGGCTTCGGCCCGAAGGAACCCGTGGCGCGCGCCCGCTGCGCGGTGGCCGAGGCCGAAGTCGCGCTCGCCGCGCGCGAGCTCAACTGGCCTGCGAAGTCGCTCGAGGTGGCACGCCTGGTGCTCGAAGAGCACGGCGATCGCGCCAATGCCGCTCAGGCACGATATCTCGAGGTCCGACGTCTGGTACTGATCGGACGCCTCGATGAGGCCGACAAGATGCTCGCCCTGCTCGATCCCGAAGGGCTGCCGCCGGCGCTCCGGGTTGTTCACGGGCTGGCGATGGCCGCGATCGCCACGCGGCGCCTGCGGATGCGAGCGGCGCGCGACGCCCTCGCCGAGGCGCAGCAGGCTGCACGAAAAGCGGGAATCCCGGCTTTGAGCGCGGAGGTCGAAAGGGCTGCGCGGGTGCTCACGACGCCGGCGGCTCGTGTGATCATGGACGGTAGGGATCGACTGCTCCTGCTCGAGGATGTCGAGGCCCTGCATCAGTCCGGGGCCCTGATCGTAGACGCCTGCCGTCTCGTGGTACGTGACGCGAGCACTGCGGTCTCGCTCGCCCGGCGTCCGGTGCTATTTGCGCTCGCGCGCGCGCTCGGCGAGGCATGGCCTCTCGACGTGACGAGGGATTCCCTGGTTGCACGTGCTTTCCGGGGCAGACGGGCGGATGAATCCTACCGCGCGCGCTTGCGGGTTGAGGTCGGTCGGCTGCGCAAGGAGCTGCGGACACTCGCGCGCGTGAGCGCGACCCGGCGCGGCTTTGCGCTCGCCCCGCGCGATGCAAGCGCGATCGTAGTAGTAGCACCGCCGGTTGAGGACCAGAACGCGGCCGTGCTCGCCTTTCTCGCCGATGGTGAATCATGGTCGAGCTCGGCGCTCGCGCTTGCTCTTGGAACGGGCCAACGAACGATGCAGCGCTCGCTCGAGGCGCTGGCGGCGTCCGGCAAGGTGCAGACATTCGGCCGCGGACGTGCACGCCGCTGGGTGACCGCGCCTGCACCGGGATTCACGACGACGTTGTTACTCCCGGCTTCGCTTCCCTAGAGACCAGGATGCTGCCATGAAGAGATCCGCAGCCGAAGTGCTCCGTGAGTACACCTTCCCAGGGATCCAGCACGTGCACGGCGTTTCCTACGACGGTGAGCACGTCTGGTTTGCCGCCGGTCAGACGCTCAAATCCTTCGATCCTGCAAGCGGTAAGGTGTTGCGATCCTTCGACGTCGCGGCACATGCCGGGACTGCATTCGATGGGCGGTATCTCTTTCAGATCGCGAAAGATCGCATCCAGAAAATCGATCCGGCGACCGGACAAGTCCTGTCCAGCATCCCGGCACCCGGGCGTGGCCGAGACTCGGGGCTCGCATGGGCCGAGGGGACGTTGTGGGTCGGACAGTATCGCGATCGGAGGATTCATCAGATCGACCCGCAGACGGGAAAGATTCTGCGCACTATCGAATCGAACCGCTTCGTGACCGGCGTCACCTGGGTCGACGGGGAGCTCTGGCACGGCACACTGGAAGAAGACGCCAGTGAGCTGAGACGAATCGATTCCCAAACGGGCGAGGTGCTGGAGAAGATCGAAATGCCGGCGGGTGTGCAGGTGTCTGGGCTCGAATCCGACGGCGACGACCGATTCTTTTGCGGAGGGGCGACGAGCGGCAAGGTAAGAGCGATTCGCCGTCCGCGTCGCAGCTCTACCTGAGAGCCGGCCAAGCGGTGCGGTCGACGTAACGCATCGCAGCCGTGCAACCGCGGCCGAGCGGATCGGCTGCTTTGGTTGCCTTGTTGGTCCCGGGATATTCATTGCTGTAGAACGGCACAGAGCGCGAGTTTGCGTCAACCGGGGGCTTTTTTTGCGATCTATCGCCGCTCGGTTGCGGACCTGTCCCTGCTCACTTACCGTAGCTGCCGGGAAGCACCCTAGAGGCTCGGTTACACCTTGCTGCCGGAGAGCGGACGCAAGCTCGCGGGGCGAACGCTTTACCGCCTGGCGCCGGTGCGGCTGGCGGTGTTCTTCGTCGTCCTCGTCGCCGGTGACGCAGCAGCCCAGCTCGCGCTCGAATGGGCGTTCCATCGCGCACCGGTGAGCGTCGCAGACGCGGTGGTGCTCGGTGGATCGATTGCGCTGGCGGCAGCATTGATCGGCATCTACGCGGCGCTCGTTCACGGGATGGAGCGCCGCAAGGCGACTGAGGTCTCACCCGGCGTGGGGCAGGCGCTGGCGGGCGTGGTTCTCGGGTTGGTGCTGTTCGTTGCCGTACTCGGATTGATTCATGTCGCCGGATCGGCACGGCTGCTCGGAATGTCTGCGCACTTCGATGCGGTACCGGTCCTGGCGGGTTCGATCCTCGCGGCGGTCGGCGAGGAGCTCGCGCTCAGAGGCGGAGTGTTCCGCATCCTCGAGGAGAGCTGCGGCACCTCGGCGGCTCTCGTCGTCTCCGCGGCGATCTTCGGTCTGCTGCACGCGCTGAACCCCGGCGCCACCGTCGTATCCACGGCGGCTATCGCTATCGAGGCGGGAGTGCTGCTCGGTGCCGCCTATCGGCTTACCGGCAACCTGTGGCTGCCGATCGGACTGCACTTCGGGTGGAATTTCACCGAGGGCGGCATCTTCGGCGCTTCCGTGTCGGGCGACGCTGCCGGCCAGGGCGTGTTCGCGGTGACGCTCGCCGGACCGAGACTGCTCACGGGCGGGCAATTCGGCCCGGAGGCCTCGGTGATCGCGATCGTGGTCGGCCTCACCGCGGCGCTGGTGATGATTGCCGTCAGCGTCAGGAGCGGCCGCTGGAAGCCGATGACATGGCGCATGACCCTCGGATGAGGGCTTTCAAGAGCCGTCGCCCGCGGGCGCGCTGCGCACGGGTAGCGGGACATTGCACACGTCGATCCGGTCGGCCTGTACCTTGAACCACGCCTCGCGGCGGTTACGCCGCGACTCGATGAGATCGGTGAAGGTCTGGGTGTCGGTACGTAGCACTTCGAGCCGCGCGCGCTGCGCTTCGGGGACGTCGGCGGCGACGCGGATCGAGCGAATCGGAATCCGCTCGGACGGGTGCGCGTAGAAGCCGAGCGGCCCGCTGCCGCGCGGGAGCGAGGACAACAACTCGATGCCCTGCACCACCCGGCCGAGCAGCGTGACGTTGCGATCGAGACTGCGTGGCGCCTGACCGATCACCGCGTAGAGCTCGCGCCCCCCGCCACTGTTGGCGTCGTTGTCGCGACCGGCGCCGACCATAGCGTAGCAGTGCGTGAGCCAGGCCAGATGCGACGCCGGATCGCGCGCCGCTGGAAAACCGTCGACGAAGCCAGTCTCAGGCGCATACGTGTCGGGATCGGGCAAACGAGCGAAATCCAGCCCGTCGGAGGAACGCGAGAACTCGGCCGCAAGCGAACGCGGCACGGTCCCGGTCGAACGGCTGTCATCCGGATCGCCCCACTGCGCCACGTAGTCGTCCTGCACGCGCTCGATCACGAGTCCATCGTAGTAGTGCTCCCGCGCGAGGGCTCGGATGGTCAGCACGTGCTTCGGAGCGAAGCGGGGCGCAAGCTCGATCACGACCCGGCCGCTCGCGAGCTCCATGTAGAGGGTGTTCTCCGGGTCGAGGGCGCGCCAGTCGGAGGGCTTGGAGGCGGCGAGCACATCGGCCATGGTCTTGAGACTACCGGCCGGTGCGGCCGGGCTATCGGCAGCAAGCGCGCTGGTGCTCGCCGCACACAGCGCCAGGAGCATCAGCGGCGGCGATCGGCGCCGTGCGCGCCACAGTCTTCGCATGCGCATCACGCATCACTCACTACGGCAGACTTGGGCCGGCAGTTTACGATATGTGCGAGTGACGCAAGAAGACGGTCATTCAGACCGGAGGCGTATCGGAGCGCACGCATGCTCGATTTACAGCCGACTCTCATCGGCAAACGCATCACGCTGCGGCCGCTGGTAGCGCGAGATTTCCAGGAGCTGTCGGCCGCTGCATCGGATCCGCTGGTTTGGGCACAGCATCCGGATCCGGGCCGCGGCACGCCGGAGGGCTTTGCGCCGTTCTTTGACGACGCTTTGAAGTCGAAGACCTGCCTGGTCGCGATCGATGCGGCGCGGCCGTCGGTCATCGGCTGGTCCCGATATAGCAATTACGTACCAAGCGAGAGGATCTCGATCGGGTACACCTTCCTCGCACGGAGCCATTGGGGCGGCCCGGTGAACGCGGAGATGAAGCGGCTGATGCTGCGGCACGCCTTCACGGACGTGCAGCAGGTGCAGTTCATGGTCGCCGAGCACAACCTGCGCTCACGCCGCGCAGTGGAAAAGCTCGGCGCAGAACTCACCGGCGCCGAGGAGGCACCACGATGGGGACAGATACACGTCATATATCGCTTGACGCCGCAGCTGTGGGCGCGGGCTGCCGTGCCCGGGTATGGACCGGAGGCGGTACCATGACGGCTCGGGTTCGGTCCGAGCCGCCCTATCCGGCGTAGACGTCTCCCAACGCGAGCATCGCGGCCAGCTTGTCCTCCGCAGCTTGCGGGAAGCCGCAGCGCGCCGCGAAATCGGTCATGTCCCTATAGGCTCCAAAAAGTCTATCCGACAGAGCGATGTCACCGAAATTATGGGTGTGGACATCCAGCTCATGGTGTGCCGAATGCAGCTGTGGCGTCTGAATGAAACACTGGTCAATGACTGGAAGTTCGGTGAGATCGTGACCGCATTCGGAATGAACGAGAATCAGCTGATCAACGTGCTGCTGCGGCTCGATCGGCTCAAAATCATCGACTACCGGGCCCCGCATGGGGATACGCAAGCTCGCGGCAAGAAACTTTTCCTGGCGCAAAGACGGCCCGACGCACAGATTCTTACTCGAGCGCTTCGTACCAGAGCATTTTCAATCTGGATTTAACGGCGCCGGGATGGCTGTAGCGCCATCCTTGCGGTACGCTCCCGGGAGTTCTCTGAGTTCCCGCGGCTGCGACGCAGACGTAGCTCGACAAAATGAGGTGCCGGAAAGCCGCCATCGTTCTAGCGCTGCTCGCGGCAGCGGTCGCTACCGCCGTGGCCGAGCCGCTCTGCAAAACCTC
>JASHTF010000027.1 GCA_030040715.1 Gammaproteobacteria bacterium
CGAGGAGACGGAGTTACTCGCCAACGAGCCGGTCACGGTGGTGCTATCGACCGGCGGCTGGGTGCGCTCCGCCAAGGGTCATGACATCGACGGCCGCGCGCTGTCGTACAAGAGCGGCGATGCGTTTCAAGGCGAGGCGCGGGGCCGCAGCACTCAGCTCGCGGCGTTCATCGACAGCACCGGACGGGCCTACAGCCTGCCGGCGCATACGCTGCCGTCCGCACGCGGTCAGGGCGAGCCCTTGTCGGGGCGGCTCGATCCGCCCGACGGCGCGCGCTTCGTCGGCGTACTGATCGGCGAGCCCGAAGACCTGTGGCTGCTCGCGACCGACGCCGGCTACGGCTTTACGGTGCGCCTCAAGGAGCTCTACTCGCGCAATCGCGGCGGCAAGGCGCTGCTGCGACTCACGCCGGCTGCACAGGTGCTGCCGCCCGCGCCGGTGCCGCGATCGGCTACTTCCACGGCCCGCGCCGGAGAGACGGGTGCCGCGGCGAGCGAGGCGGCGCCGCCGGCGGCGGACGCGCGGGTCGCGCTGGTGAACTCCGAGGGGCGGCTGCTGCTCTATGCGGTAAGCCAAATTCCGGAGCTGCCGCGCGGCAAGGGTAATAAGCTATTCGGGATTCCGACTCGCAAGGCGCAGGCGCGCGAGGAGCTGCTGGTGGCGATGTGCGTGCTCGCCGGCGAACAGCCGCTCGCCGTCTTCAGCGGCGAACGGCAGATGAAGCTCTCGCCCGCGGATCTGCGCGCCTACGGCGGCGCACGCGCGCAGCGCGGCGCACTGTTGCCGCGCGGCTGGCGCACGGTGGAGCGCATCCAGCCACTCGCCACTTCCACCTAGCCATCGGCGCACGCAGCGCCACCGGGGGCCCGCCGCATGCACAAGAGTCGTCTCGCCGGATTCATTATCGATTGCCAGACCGATGACCTCGATGGAGCGGCCGGTTTCTGGAGCCGAGCGCTCGGGCTGACGGTGAGGCCGGTGACCGACCCGGCCGATGCCAACTACCGCACGCTCGACACCGCGGCGGATGAGGCTCACGTGGAAGTGCAGAAGGTCGATCATCCGAGCCGCGTGCACCTCGATATCGAGGCCGATGACGTCGAGGCCGAGGTGCAGCGCCTCGAGAAGCTCGGCGCCAAGCGCATCGGTTGCGTTCGCACCTGGTGCGTGATGGAGGCGCCAACCGGGCAGCGGTTCTGCGTCGTGCGCGTGCAGCGGTCGGACTTCGCCGCACAGGCCAACGTCTGGAAGGACTGATACCTTAAGCGTCAGTCCGCGCCAGCTCCTCGGCGCGATGACACGCCACTTGACTGTCTCCTACCGCCCGTAGCGCCGGGGTCTCGCGCGCACAACGCTCTACCGCGAGCGGGCAGCGCGTGCGGAACACGCAGCCCGACGGCGGCGATAGCGGCGAGGGAATCTCACCCTGCAGCGGCGGTCTGGCGCGGCGCGCACGCGCGGCCGAAGGATCCGGCACGGGCACGGACGCGAGCAGCGCCCGAGTGTAGGGGTGACGTGGCTCTGTGAACAGGGCATCGCGTGAGGCCGTCTCCATCACGCGCCCCAGATACAGTACCAGCACGCGATCGCAGGCGAAGCGCACCGCGGTCAGATCATGGGAGATGAACAGCAGCGACAGCTGCATTTGTTGCTGCAGATCCTTCAGCAGGTTACCGATCTGCGACTTGATCGAGACATCGAGCGCCGATAGCGGCTCGTCGCACACCAGCAGCACCGGGTGCAGAATCAGAGCGCGGGCGATCGCGATGCGCTGCGCCTCACCGCCGGAGAACTCATGCGGCAAGCGGGTGAGGTGCTCGCTCGCGAGCCCTACGACCTGCAGCATCGCGAGCACGCGCGCGGCGCGCTGCGCGGTGCCGAGCTGCGGCTCGAACACACGCAGCGGCTCGGCGACGCTCTCGCCGATACTCATGCGCGGGTCGAGCGAGCTGGTCGGGTCTTGGAAGATCAGCTGCACGCGGCGGCGCATGGCCTGCAGCCGCACGCCGGCAAGCTGCAGCAGGTCATCGCCGGCAAACAACGCTGCGCCCGAGTCGGCCGGCGTGAGGCGCAGCAGCGCGCGCGCGATGCTCGATTTGCCGCTGCCCGATTCCCCGACGATAGCCAGCGTTTCGGCGCGTGCGAGCTCGAAGCTCACGCCAGCGACGGCCTGCAGCCGTGCGCCGCCGGGGCCGACCCGATAGCTCACGCGCAGGTCGCGTACCGCGAGCAGCGGCGCGGACGCGCCGCTCATGCGGCCGCCTCGCGCAGCTTTCCGAGCGGGCCATCGTGGTGACACGCCTTCCAGTGCCCGGGCGTCGTCTCGAGCAGCGCTGGGCTGCGGCGCCGGCAAATGTCGCTGCGGTACAGGCAGCGCGGCTCGAAGGCGCAGCCGGCGGGTCGTGCCGCGGGGCTCGGCGGCGCCCCGCCGATGGTTGTCAGCCGAGGCGGTGGCGGCTCGTCGAGCCGCGGCACGCAGTAGTGCAATGCCTCGGTGTAGGGATGGCGCGCCTGGCTGAACAGTTGCTCGCAGCCGGCCTGCTCGACGATGCCGCCGGCGTACATCACGGCAACCCGGTCGGCCATCTCCGCGATCACGCCCATGTCATGCGTCACCAGCACCATGGCGATGCCGGTGCGCTCGCGCAGCTCGCGCAACAGGCTGAGGATCTGGGCCTGCACCGTCACGTCGAGCGAGGTGGTCGGCTCGTCGGCGAGCAGCAGGCGGGGTTCGGCGCTCAGCGCCATGGCGATCATGGCACGCTGGCGCATTCCACCCGAGAGCTCGTGCGGATAGCGCCGCAGCTGCCGTGCCGCGTCCGCGATGTGCACTGCCTCGAGCATCGTGATGGCATGACGCTCGGCCGCGCGCGCGCCGTCTCCGCGGTGAACGCGGCGCATCTCGGTGATCTGCTGGCCGATGGTCAGATACGGATTGAGCGCCGTCATCGGATCCTGAAACACCATGCCGATCTCGGCACCGCGTACTTGGCGCAGGGACGCGGGATCTGCTCCGAGCAGCTCGCGGCCCCGATAGTGGATGCTGCCGCGACGCTGCGCGCGTGCACCGTTAAGCCCGAGCAGTGCGAGCAGCAATTGGGTCTTACCGCAACCCGACTCGCCCACCAGTCCGACGATCTCGCCGGTGCCGACGTCGAGATCGACGTCACGTACCACATCGAGCTGCGCGCCGGCGTGCGGATAGCTCACCGTCAGGCTCCGGATCTGGAGCAATCCGCCCTCGGCGCCGTGCTGAGTGCTCACGCGCCCGCCTCAGCGCTCGCGTGGATCGAGGGCGTCGCGCAGTCCGTCGCCCAGATAGTTGAAGCTGTAGATGATCGCGCTCAGGAAGGCTGCCGGCACGATCAGCAGGTGTGGATGCGACTGCATTTCCGAGGCGCCGTCGGCCACCATGGAGCCGAGCGAGGCGAGCGGGGATTGCACGCCGAGGCCGAGGAAGCTCAGAAATGCCTCGAACAGGATCACCGTCGGAATCGTCAGCGTCGCGTAAACCACGACGATGCCGATCAGATTGGGTACGATGTGACGCTCGATCATGCGGATGCCGCGCACGCCGGCGACGCGTGCCGCCTCGACGAACTCGCGCTGCTTGAGCGACAGGGTCTGGCCGCGCACGATACGCGCGATATCGAGCCACGAGACCGCGCCGATCGCCACGAAGATCAGCCACAGCTCGCGCCCGAACAGCACCGTGAGCACGATCACGAACGGCACGAACGGCACCGAGTAGAGAATATCGACCAGACGCATCATCGCTGCGTCGATCAGTCCGCCGGCGTAGCCCGCACTCGCCCCCCAGGCGACACCGATCAGTACGCTCACGAGGCTCGCCGCGAGACCGATTCCGAGCGAGATGCGACAGCCCCACATCACCCGTACCAGCAGATCCCGTCCGAGGGGATCGGTGCCGAGGATATGGCCTCCGGCGAGCATCGGGCCGCGCGACAGCAGCTCCAGGTGCGGCGTGTAGTAGTCGTACGGCGAGAGCCACGGGAGCAGCAGGCAGGCGAGGATGATGCCGGCGAGCACGCACAGCGCGCTCATAGCACCGCGCTGCGCGCCGAGTCTGCGCGCCGCCAGCCGCCAGAACTCTCCCGTGCCCGTGCGGGCTCGATGCGGACTCAATGCAGGCGCACTCGCGGGTCGACCCAGGCGTAGCACAGATCGGCCAGCAGATTGAACAGGATGATCAACATGCCATACAGCACGGTAATGCCCATCACCAGCGTGTAGTCGCGATTGAGTGCGGCCGTGACGAAATAGCGACCGATGCCGGGCAACCCAAATACGGTCTCGACGACGATCGAGCCGGTGACCAGTCCGACGATGGCCGGTCCGAGAAACGAGATCAGCGGTGTCAAGGTCGGGCGCAGCGCGTGGCGCCAGAGAATCAGTCGCGGCGGCAGTCCCTTGGCGTGCGCGGTGCGCATGAACGGGCTGTGCAGCACCTCGAGGGTACTGGCGCGCATCATGCGGGCGACGTAGGCGGTATAGGGCAGCGCCAGCGCCACGGCCGGAAGCAGCAGGTGACGCGGCGAGCCGGCGACCCAGTCACCCGCCGGCAGCCAGTGCAAATCGACCGCAAAGATCAGGATCAACAGCGGCGCGATCACGAACACCGGCAGCGAGATGCCGAGCACCGCCGCGGCCATCGGCACATAGTCGAGGCGCGTGCCTCGATGTAACGCGGCGTTGACGCCGATGGCGCCGCCGGCGAGCAGCGCGAGGGCGAGGGCGCTCAAACCTACGGTGGCGTCCACCGGTAGTCCCTGGGCGATGATCTGATTCACCGAGACACCGCGATACTGGAACGAGGGGCCCAGGTCGCCGTGCGCGAGATCCGACAGATAGCGGACGTATTGGCGCCACAGCGGCTCGTTCAAGTGGTAGCGCGCCTCGATGGCGCGCTGGATCTCGGGCAGCATGCGCTTTTCGCTGTCGAATGGACCACCGGGTGCGGCGTGCAGCAGCAGGAAGGCGATGGTCGCGATCACCAGCAGCGTCGGAATCGCGCCCAGCAGACGGCGTAGCAGATAGCGCGCCATCTCAGGATCCCTGGTGCTCCAGCAGATACATATAGCGTGACAGGTTGCGGTCGGTGATGTTGGATTGCCAGCCGCGCACGTACGGCTTCACCAGGTGACGGGTCGCGTAGTAGTACAACGGCACGTACGCGGCGTCCTGGTTCAGCAACCGCTCGGCCTGCTCGAACAGCCGATAGCGCTGTGCATTGTCGGCCTGCTCGCCGGCCTCATCGAGCAGGCGATCGAACGCGGGATTGGAATAGCCACCGTTGTTGTTGCCGTTGCCCGTGTGAAACAACTGCATGAAGGTGTTGGGATCGGGGTAATCGCCGATCCAGGAGGCGTAGAACAGCGGCAGCTTGCCCAGCACGCGATCCTGGATCAGCACTTTGAATTCGCGCTCATCCACGTGTACCTGTGCGCCGAGCAGGCTGTGCCAGCTCGCAGCCACCGCCTCGAAGAAGTGGCGTTCATCGCTGCCCTGGATCGAAGTGTCGATGTCGATGCGCAGTGGATGGGTCGCCGAGTACCCCGCCTCGTGGTAGAGACGCACAGCCAGCGCATGCCGAGCGCCGTCCGACCAGTCGGCCCACTGCGGCACCGGCTGCTGATAGTTCGGCAGCGGCGGCATCAGGGTGTAGGCCGGCTGGTACATGCCGAAGCGCAGGTAGTGCACCAGCGGCTCGCGATCGAGCGCGAGCACCAGTGCCTCACGCAGCGCCCGATTACCCTTGAATGGCGCCAGCTCCACGTTGAAGGCGAGCATGTAGGTGCCGAAATACGGTGAGTCGACTACCTGGCTGCCGAGCTGACTGATGAGCCAGGCGCGCTGGTTGGCGGCGTAGGAGTCGGTCCATTGCACCGCGCCGGCGAGGAAGCGCGTCGCCGCGACGCTGCGGTCGGGCGCCACGTAGTAGACGACGCGCTGCAGATGGACGTGGGCGGCATCCCAATAGTAGCGGTTCTTCTCCAGAGTGATGCGGCTGCCGATGATGTGCTCGCGCAGCACGAAGGCGCCGTTGCCGACCATGTGCTCCGGCTGCGTCCAGCCGTCGTGATAGCGCTCGACCGTGGGCGCGTATTCGGGATAGAGATAATTCTGCGCCAGCAGCTCGAGCAGGTACGGTGTCGGTCCTACCAGGTGCACCGTGAGTGTGTGCGCATCCAGTGCCTCGGCGCCGAGGGTCGCGGGCGGGGCCTTGCCGGAAGCGATCGCGAGCGCGTTTTGAAGCGGCGCGAGCCCCTGGGCGTATTGCGCACCGGTGCGGGGGTCGACCTCGCGCCGCCAGGCATAGACGAAATCGCCCGCGGTCACCGGAGCACCGTTGGACCAGCGCGCGTCGGGCCGCAGATGAAACACCCAGCTCTTGCCGTCGGCGCTGCTCTCCCAGCTGGAGGCGACGCCCGCGACGGTGCGTCCCGCCACGTCGAGCGTCGTCAACCCCTCGAACAGGTCATCGGCGATGTGCTGGGCCGGCACGTCGGTCATCAGCGACGGATCGAGCGAGCGCGGCGCATCGTCGAGGGTGCGGGCGAGAACCTGCTCGGACGCCAGTGCGGCGCCGACACGGATCACATGAGCCGAGATATTCGGTCCGCCCGCGCCGGCGCCACATCCCGAGAGCACGCCGAGCGCGCCGACGAGGAGCGCCGCCGGCACGCCGGTCGATGACGCCGAGGACGTCAAGATTTCAGTACCACCTCTTCGGGTGCGTGCACGAAGTAGCCCTGAATATACTGCACCCCGAGCTGCCAGATCACCGCCATGGTGTTGGCATCCTCGACGCGCTCGGCTACCGTCTCGATGCCGCGCTTGCTGGCCGCCTGCACGATCTCGCGCACGCGCTGTTGCAGCTCGGCACTCCCGGCGATTCCCTGCATCAACGAGCCATCGATCTTGACGAAATCGAGGGGCAGCTTGGCGAGCACGCCCTGGGTGTCGCGACCGCTGCCGAAGTGCTCGAGCGCGAACTTGAGGCCGCGGGAGCGCAACGCGGTGACGATCTCGAGCGTCTGTTGCAGATGCTTCGCAGCCACCTCCTCGGTGATCTGCAGGCACAGCCGCGGCGCGTTTGCCACGGTCGCCTTCAGCTGCTGCTCGAGCCACTTCACCAGCGAGGCGTCGAACGCGCTGTCACGCGAGAGGCGCACGAACAGCAGATCCGGCTTGCGCTTGGAGGCAAACGAGAGCGAGGCGCCGATGACCCAGCGATCGATGTTCTTCAACAGGTCATTGCGCGAGGCAGCGGGCAGGAACTCCGACGGCAGGATCTCCTTGCCCTGATGGTCGAGCATGCGGATGGCGACGTCGAACATCTTCTTCTGGCCGCCGGCGAGCGCGGCGATGGGTTGCTGCACCAGACGGAAGCGGTTCTCCATCAGCGCCGCCTTGATGTGCTTGACCCAGATCTGATCGTAAGCCTGGACACGGGTGTCGTGATCGCTGCGATCGACCGCCTCGAGCTGATTGCCGCCATGCTCGCGCCCGCGCCGCAGCGCCTCCAGGGCGTCGAACACCGTGGCGCTCAGGTCGGGCTTGGTCGTGGTTACGACACTCAGGCCCACCGTGCAGGTGGCGTGCAGGGAGTGGCTGCCGATCTGGAACAGGTGCTTGCCGACGCGTGCGATCAGACTGTCGCACCAGGCTTCCACGTCGCGCGGATTACCGCGCTCGAGCAGCAGCAGCAGCGTCGTGCCGCCGAAGTGACCGGCGAGATCGTTCGGGAGCAGCGCCGAGCGCACGATGTTGGCAAATGCGATCAGGAACTGGTCGCTGGCGAGCACGCCGAGATCGCGCTCGATCGCGGCAAACTTGTCCGGACGCACGCAGGCGAGGTAGCGCACGCCGCCGGCGATCGGCTTTTGCAACCGCTCCTGCAACGCGGCTAGCAGGTGACGGCGCGTCGGCAGCCCGGTGCCGGGATCGGTCTGCATCGCGGTCTCGAGCTGACGCGCGAGCTCCTGCTCGTCGTGTTTGCGCGCCGGCACGATCAAGCGCACGCTCGGCTCGCCCTCGTACTCACCGAGCGC
This sequence comes from Gammaproteobacteria bacterium, assembly GCA_030040715.1. Classification (GTDB taxonomy): domain Bacteria; phylum Pseudomonadota; class Gammaproteobacteria; order Steroidobacterales; family Steroidobacteraceae; genus FEN-1191. Next base: position 8,077 of record JASHTF010000027.1, read on the forward strand.
GAGCATGAGCTCGAGCGGCATCACCGAGCCGTCAGCCAGCTGGGCTCCTACCTTGAGCGCCAGGTCGTTCCAGCGTCCCTGCAGACAGGCCTGTAGCGCGGCCTTGAGCGGCGTCTGTGTCGCCTCCTCGAACAGATCCATCAATGGCTGCCCGGTGACCTCGGCCCCCTCGTCAAAACCAAACAGCTCGAACCAGGCCGCGTTGGCGTCGACCAGGATCCCTTCCTGCACCTGCGCGATGGCATCGTTCGAGCGCTGCAGCACGCCTTCGAGCTGACTGCGGTAGTCCCTGGAGGCGCGCAGCGTGGCGTTGAGGGTGCGCTCGAGACGTGCCGCGTGCAGTTCCCGGCCGATCACCGCCTGTACCCGCGCGGGCTGGCGCAGCGATACCGTATCGCGTACGCCACGCGCCATGTCATCGGCGATCACCGCCTCATCGACCTGCTCGCGCAGCACGACTATGGGCAGCAGGCTGGACTTGCGGTCGCGCACCGCCGCCACGCGCTTGAGCTCTTCCAGATCCTTTGGGCAGCAGATGAGCAGCTCCGGATTGAGCTGCTCGATAGCGTCGGGCAGGTCCTGCAGCGCCGAGATCCAGGTGCAATGCGCGGCTACGCCCGCGCGCCGCAGGAGGCTGTTCAAGGCCTCCACGGAATCTCGGTGCGCGCTGTGCACGATCAGCGGGACCGCCGTGGTGTCGTCCAACTAGACCTCCCGGGAACGAGGAAAATTCTAGGCAGTCCACGGCGCCGCGGCTGTGAAGCAGATCGCAGCGGAGCGGTGCCGGCAGCGTCTATCCGGGCCGGCGCGTGGTTGCTTGCAGGGTTGGCGTGTGGCTGGCGAGCCCGATGGGATGCCGCTATCATACGCGCCCCTTGCTTTCGCCGCCGGCGCGCGGCCGCCACCGGCGATCAACACATGGCTAGCTATTCGACCAACGAGTTCAAGGCGGGTCTGCGCATCCTCATCGACGGCGATCCGTACTCGATCATAGAAAATGAGATGGTCAAGCCCGGCAAGGGGCAGGCGTTCAATCGCGTACGGATCCGTAATCTGAAGACCGGACGCGTGATCGAGCGCACCTTCAAATCCGGCGAGAGCGTCGAAGGCGCCGACGTGACCGACATGGAGATGCAGTACCTGTACAGCGACGGGGACTTCTTCCATTTCATGGCTCCCGAGAACTTCGAGCAGCACGCGGCTCACAAGAGCATCGTGGGCGAGAACGCCCAATGGCTCAAGGACGGCACCGTGTGCATCGTGACGCTGTGGAACGGCGTGCCGATCACGGTGACGCCGCCGCCGCACATCGAGCTCAAGGTAGTCGAGACCGACCCGGGCGTGCGGGGCGATACCGCTACCGGTGGCCAGAAGCCCGCCAAGCTCGAGACCGGGGCGGTGGTGCGGGTGCCGCTGTTCATCAACCAGGGCGAGTCGATCCGGGTCGATACGCGCACCGCGACCTATATCTCGCGCGCGCGCTAGCCGCTCAGGCGCGCTCCAGCGCGAACGGCAGCACGGCGCTGAGCGCGCTCGCGCCGCTGCGTAGCATCAGCACCCGATCGAAGCCGACCGCCACCCCGGCAACTGGCGGCAGCCCGCTCGCGAGGGCGGCCAGCAGCGCCGCATCGATCTCGGGGACCATCAGACCGAGACGTCGTCGCTCCTGCCGCTCGGCCTCGAAGCGCCGCCGCTGCTCCAGTGGGTCACGCAGCTCCTCGAAGCCGTTGGCGAGCTCGACGCCGCGAAAATACAGCTCGAAGCGCAGCGCACAGCGCGGGTCGGCGGGATCGAGCCGCGCGAGCGCCGCCTGACTGGCCGGATAGTGATGCAACAGGCACAACGCGTTCATCCCCAGCTGCGGGCCGACAATGCTCGCCATGAGCCAATCGAGCAGCTCGTCGCGCGTGCATTGGGCACCGAGGCGCGCATCGAGCCCGTGCTCGAGCCCGAGCGCGCGCAGCGCTGCATCCGATGCAACCAGCGGATCACAGCCGAATGTGCGCGCGAACGCCGCGGCATAGTGCGGCGACTCGCTGGGGAAGGTCGGCGGCAGCGCCAGCAGCTCGCGCGCCAGCTCGCCGACCTCATTCATCAGCTGCTCGAGCGAGCAGTCGCGGCGATACCATTCGATCAGGGTGAACTCGGCGTTATGCAGCCGCCCCTGCTCGTCACCCCGGAATACATGAGCGATCTGATAGATATCGCCGCTCCCGGCCGCGAGCAGGCGCTTCATCAGGTATTCGGGAGAGGTGTGCAGGAACAGCGGCCGCGCCTGACCGGGCAGCTGCACCTGAGCCGAGTGGATGTGCGGTGCCGTGACCGGGTGATTGATCAGTGCCGGCACGTCGACTTCGAGCACCGAGCGCTCGGCAAAGAAGCGTCGCGTCGCGGCGAGCAGCTCCGCCCGCAGCCGCAGGGTCGCGAGCGGGGCGTTGGGTTGCCAGGTATCGCTGCTCATCGCATCAGCGCGCCCAGCGCCTGCCCCATCCGCACCGTGTCGCCGGGCATGAGCGCTGCATCCCAGCGCACCTGGCCCGGCGACAGCAGCAGCACGACGGTCGAGCCGAGATTGAATCGGCCGAGCTCTGCACCCCGCGGTTGGCGCAGCTCGCTGCCCGGCAGCGGCTCGAGCTGATGAATGGCCCGCGGCGCGCTCGCGGTCGCGTGCGCTGCGGGTGCCCCCGGGGCTACGCGCCTCCACGGTGTGACCTCCCCGTGCCAAACGGTGCTGATGCTGCCGACGAGCAGGGCACCCACCATGACCACCGCAAACGGGCCGAACTCGGATTCGAACAGACAGATCACCCTTTCATTGCGTGCGAACAGCGCCGGAACGCGGGCACAGGTCGCGGCATTGACCGAGAACAGGCGGCCCGGCACGTGCCAGGCGCCGCGCAAAGTTCCGGCCAGCGGCATATGGACGCGGTGATAGTGGCGCGGCGCCAGATACAGCGTCGTGTAGGCGCCGCCGTGGAAGCTTGCCGCGGCTGTATCGCCGGCGAGCAAGGCGGAAAGCAGGTAGTGACGGCCCTTGGCCTGCACCAGCTCGTCGCTCGACAACAATCCGGTGTGGCTGAGGATGGCGTCGCAGGGCGACACCAGGCGCATCGGATCCGGATCGATGGGACGCGCGGCAGGCTGCAGCGTGCGCGTAAACAGCTCGTTGAAGCTTCGATAGCGCATCGGGTCGGGCTCGAGCGCCCCGGCCATCTCGGGGTGATAGTGACGCACGAACGCGCGGATGAGCGCATTCTTCAGCCACGGTCGCCGCGAGCGACTGAGGGCATAGACGATGCGACACAGAAGATGGTGCGGCAGCAGGTACTGCAGCGTGACGAACAGGCGGGCCACTCGCCGTGATTATTGCATACCGCTCGCCGCGCGCTGCGGCGCCACCGGCATGAAATGAAGGCGAGCGAGGCACACTCGCGCGCGCGACGCCCACCGGACCCAGCAGGCAGCGGTGCGCGCGGGCCGACCACGGTGCGCGCGCTGATCGAGCACGCAGAGCGAGCCCTGCGTGCCGCGCGGCTGCACTACGGCCACGGCACCGACAATGCGCGCGACGAGGCCGCGGCGCTGGTGCTGCACGCGCTGGGGATGCGCCGACCCTTGACGTGGCCGCAGTTGCGACGTCCCGCGGGCGCGGCGGCACGAGCGCGCCTGGCGCAGCTGCTGACGCGCCGCATACGCGAGCGCATCCCGGCGGTGTATCTGACCCGGCGCTGCTGGTTCGCCGGAATTGCACTGTACGTCGATCAGCGGGTACTGATTCCACGCTCACCCATCGCCGAGCTGATCGTGCGGCGTTTCGCCCCGTGGATCGACGCCGCGCGGGTGCGCCGCGTCCTCGATCTCGGCACCGGCTCGGGCTGCATCGCCATCGCCTGCGCGCGCGCGTTCCCGCGCGCGCGCGTCGATGCCGTCGACCTGTCGCCGGCTGCGCTGGCGGTGGCGCGCGTGAATGTGCGGCGCCATCGCCTCGCGCGGCGCGTGCGCGTGCGTCGTTCGGATCACTTCGGTGCCCTCAGGGGCGCGCGCTACGATATTATTGTGAGCAACCCGCCTTACGTGGGAGAGCGCGAGCTGCAGGGATTGCCGCGCGAGTATCGGCACGAGCCCAGGCTGGCGCTCGCAGCCGGCGAGGACGGCCTGGATTCGGCGCGCGTCATCTTGCGCGACGCAGCAGCGCATTTGAATCCCGGAGGACTGCTGATCGTCGAGGTCGGCGATTCGGCAACGGCGCTGCGGCGCGCGTTTCCGCGACTGCCATTTGTGTGGCTGGCGTTCGAGCGCGGCGGCGGCGGAGTGTTTTTGTTGGAACGGGAACAACTGTCCGCCCGGCCGCCACGCAAGGCGAGCATGACCTCGAGGCGACGCGGGCGTAACGGGAACGATCAGCATGTCGGGCAACACCATCGGTAGGTTGTTTGCGGTCACCACCTTCGGCGAAAGCCACGGCCCGGCACTCGGATGCATCGTCGATGGTTGCCCGCCCGGTTTGGCGCTCAGCGAGACTGATCTGCAGCCGGATATCGATCGACGCCGCACGGGAACATCGCGTTTTGTCAGCCAGCGCCGCGAGGAGGACGCCGTGCGCATCCTCTCGGGCGTGTTCGAAGGCCGCACGACCGGCACGCCGATCGGGCTGCTGATCGATAACACCGACGCGCGCTCGCGCGACTACGATCGCCTGAAGGACCGCTTCCGCCCCGGTCACGCCGATTACACCTACCAGCAGAAATACGGCTTCCGTGATCATCGCGGCGGCGGTCGTGCCTCGGCGCGCGAGACCGTCATGCGCGTCGCCGCCGGTGCCATCGCGCGCAAGTACCTGGCCACGCGTGCGCAGGTGCGCATCTACGGCTATCTCAGCCAGATCGGTAATCGCAGGATCGAGCCGGTCGAGCCCGCGGCGGCCTACCAAAACCCATTCTTCTGTCCCGACCCGCAGCGCGTGCCCGAGCTCGAGCAGCTGCTGTGGGAGGTGCGTGCCGCCGGCGATTCCATCGGCGCGCGCGTGACCGTGTGCGCCGAGGGGCTACCCCCCGGGTTGGGCGAGCCGGTGTTCGACAAGCTCGACGCCGATATCGCGTACGCGATGATGGGTATCAATGCCGTCAAGGCCGTGGAGATTGGCGATGGAGTCGCGGTAGCCGCCCAACGCGGCAGCGAGCACCGTGATGAGATGACGCCGACGGGCTTCCTCTCCAATCATGCGGGCGGGACTCTCGGAGGCATCTCTTCGGGCCAGGCGATCGTGGTGCATCTGAGCCTCAAGCCCACCTCGAGCATCCAGGTGCCGGCACGCACGATCGATGTGGCGGGCAACCCGGTGGAAGTGGTCACGACCGGGCGGCACGATCCGTGTGTGGGACTGCGCGCGGTGCCGATCGCCGAGGCGATGCTGGCGCTCGTGTTGATGGATCACTATCTGCGTCACCGCGCGCAGAACGCCGATGTGGTATCGCCCACACCCGACATCGCGCGCGCCGCCGCAAAGGGCAGCGCGACATGATCGCGGCAGCGCTTCTGAGTTGCGATCACTTGATAGGGAACGCAGCGCGCTCAGGGGACGTAATGCGACGATGAGCAAATCCTTCCGCGTGGCCGTAGTCGGTGTCACCGGCCTGGTCGGTGACACCATGGTGCGCGTGCTCGAGGAGCGCAATTTCCCGGTCGAGCGGCTCTATCCGCTCGCCAGCAATCGCTCGCTCGGAAGAACGGTTGAGTTCGGGGGTCGGCAGCTGGCGGTGCAGGAGCTGTCCGGATTTGACTTCTCGCAAGCAGATATTGCGCTGTTCTCCGCGGGGAGCGAGGTCTCGGCCGAGTTCGCGCCCAAGGCCGCGACCGCCGGCTGCGTCGTGATCGACAATACCTCGCAGTTTCGCTACCAAGAGGACATCCCGCTCGTGGTGCCGGAGGTCAATGCGCACGCGCTGGCGGCCTACCGCAATCGCGGTATCATCGCCAATCCGAACTGCTCGACCATTCAGATGGTCGTGGCGCTGAATCCTATCCACCGCGCCGTCGGCATCGAGCGCATCAACGTGGCGACCTATCAGTCGGTTTCGGGCGCCGGCAAAGAGGCGGTCGAGGAGCTGGCCGCGCAGACCGCCAGCCTGCTCAATGGCCGCCCGATCCCCGAGCCGCGAGTGATCGCCCGGCAGATCGCTTTCAACTGCGTGCCGCAGATCGATCAATTCCAGGACAACGGCTACACCCGGGAAGAGATGAAGATGTTCTGGGAGACGCAGAAGATCCTGGAAGACCGGTCGATCCGGGTGAATGCCACGGCGGTGCGGGTGGCGGTCTTTTATGGCCACTCGGAGGTGGTCAATATTGAGACGCGGCGCAAGATTTCAGCATCTGAGGCCCGTACCCTGCTCGCCAAGGCCCCCGGTGTGGCGGTAATAGATGAGCGCAAGCCCGGGGGCTACCCTACAGCGGTTACCGAAGCAGCGAACCACGACACGGTTTACGTCGGGCGCATCCGCGAAGATATGTCGTATGAGCGCGGCCTCGATTTGTGGATTGTGTCGGACAACGTTCGCAAGGGTGCCGCAACCAATAGCGTGCAGATCGCAGAGGTTTTGGCTCGTGAATACTTATAAGTTATATTGCCGTAACGTTGGCATGGAGCTTATGTCTCATGCTAACTCGTTGTACGACAAGGCAATTTGAACCGCGGGGCACAGGGAAACATGAAGTTTGCGCGCCAATGTGGCCAGTTGCTGCTGCTGGCATTGCTCTCGCCGACCGTCGCCCTGGCGCTGGGCCTGGGAGACATTCACCTCAAGTCGACGCTGGATGCACCACTGGATGCCGACATCGATCTGGTGGACGCAGAGGCTGAAGACCTGTCCACGCTCAAGGCGAGCCTGGCGCCGCGCGATACTTTCAAGCATTTTGGTGCCGATTACCCGTCCTTCCTCGGTACGGTGACGCTGACCCCCGAGCGCACAGCGGACGGGCGTGCCGTGCTCCACGTGCACTCCGCCAGCCCCGCCGCCGAGCCATTCGCGACGCTGCTGGTGGAAGTCGATTGGTCGCGCGGGCATCTGGTGCGCGAGTACACGCTGCTGCTCGATCCGCCGGTGTTCAACTCGCAGACGCCCACCAACGCCAACGTCGCTGCCCCGGCGGCCGGCGCGAGCGCCCAGAGCGGTCTGGTCGAGCACGCCCCGAGCAACTCGACCGCCAGCGCGCCGTCGACGGATAACAGCGCCAGCTCCGGATCGGCAAGCAATCCGAGCGACACGGGCAGCACGGCCAGCGCTAATGCCTCCGCAGGTAACAGCGAGCCGGGAGCCAACAACACGAGCGCCAGCACTGCCTCTGGCGGCAGCACGGCCACCGCCCCCGCAGCGGTTACGAGTGCGGGCACGAGCAGCGCGTCCGCGCCACCGTCGCTCGCATCCGAGAGTCCCGCGAGCGGCAACAGCACGAGCACCGGCAGTACCAACGGCACGAGCGGCAACAGCGGTGCGAGCACTGCCAGCAGCAGCCCGGGCAGCAGCGGTTCGTCCCGTGCAGCGCCGGGCAGCTACACCGTGCGCCGCGGCGACACGCTGTCGCGCATTGCGGATGAGAACTATGGCAGCGATTCGAGCACCCGTGCGCGCGCACTGGTGGCGATCTACCGCGCCAATCCCAAGGCGTTTCACGACAACATGAACACGCTGTACTCGGGCGCAGTGCTGAATCTGCCCGGTGATTCCGAGCTCGAGGCCATCGGTCCCGGCGAGGCAGTCGCCGAGGTTCGACATCAATACGACGAATGGCGCGGCGAGCACGGCGGTGAGCAAGTCGCCGAGAATACGCAGGGTACGCACGGGGCGCGCGGGCAGCTACGTCTGGTGGCACCGCAGGAAGGCGGCGAACCGGCCCCCGCTACCTCCAGCGCACCGAGTGCCAGCAGCGCCGCATCGAGCACTCAGGGCGGTGCTAACGCGGCTAAGGGCGCAGCGGCCAATGTAGCCCTGCAGCAGCGCGTGCAGCAGCTCGAGGCGCAGCTGGCCGAGTCGCAGCGGTTGCTGCAGCTCCGTAACGCTGAGCTTGCCGCGTTGCAGGCGCGCGTCCAGCAGCAGGGTCAGAACGGCGCCGCTCGCGCGCCGGCACCCCCAGCGCCTCCAGCGCCGGCGGTTGCGACCCAGCCTGCAAGCCAGCCGGCGCCCGCGGCAGCTCCGGTTGTTCCTCCGCCGGTCGCGCCGAGCGCTTCGCCGCCGCCGGCTCCGGCGCCCGTGGCCGTGGCTACGCCCCATCCTCCGCCTCCCACGGTGAGCGCCGCTGCGCGCGCGCCCATCGCCGCGCGGGCGGCTCATCCGCCAGTGAAAGCTGCGCAGCAGAGCGGCTCGGTGGTCGATCTGCTGCTGCAATATTGGTACGTGCCGGCCGCGCTGCTGGCGCTGCTGGTCGTTGCGCTGGCGCTGCGCTGGATGCGCACGCGTCAGGAGGACGCCTTCGATCGCTCGCTCGGCGAGTTGTCGGACGTTCCCGAGAGCCCGGCGCCGGCACCGCGCACCGATACGGTCCCGGTGCGCACCATCGCCGGCCCGCGGCAGGAGCCTTCTTATCGCGTCGAGGAGTCGGGCACTCATCAGCGGCCGGACTTTAGCCAGTCGGTCCCAGCCGCCGCCGTGCAGCCACGCCAGCAGGTGGCCGTGGAAGAGCCCGTGCCGGGAGAGGCCCCAGTGGCCCTGGACCAGGGCGACCCGCTGGCGGAAGCCGACTTCCACATGGCCTACGGCCTGTATGACCAGGCCGCCGAGCTGGTACAAATTGCGATTACGCGTGAGCCCAAGCGCCGCGACCTGAAGCTCAAGCTGCTGGAGGTGTTCTTCGTCTGGGGTAACCGCGACCGCTTCCTGCAGACCGCTCACGACCTCGCCGGCAGCCGCGATCAGGCGCCCGCGGGTGAATGGGAAAAGATTCTCATCATGGGGCGGCAGATTGCGCCCGACGATCCGCTGTTTACCGATAGCCGTGGCGTGGCAGGCGCCGGCAAAGTCGTGGATCTGAACCTCGAGGGTGGACAAAACCGTGTGGATTTCGATCTGCTCGGCGAGCCCTCGCTCGGCAACGCGCCGCAGGACGCGGCAGTAGAGCTCGATCTGAGTGCCGCGCTCGGTGAGCCGAGCGCCACGGAAGCGACGGGCGAGGCGCCGCAGATGGAGGCGAGCAGCGACGTCGAGCTCGACCTGGATGCACCCGCGCACAACGACGCCACGGGCACCACGCGTGAGATGCCCGAAGCCGCCGGCGCCAAGACGCGAGAGATGTCCGGGTTGCGACCGGCGCTGTCCGGTTCCGGCTCGGGCTCCACGGAGACGATGCGTGTGGTTGCGGAAACCGAGGCACCTACGGTTGAGCAGCCACAGCTTCACGGCGGCGATCACGGCACGATTCGCCAGAAGATCGACGCGGCCGCGCGCAGCGGCATGGTGAGCGGCGAGCAGACCGCAGAGCTCGCGATCGACGATCTCGGTCTCGACCTCGGGGCGCTGGAGAGCAGCGATGAGCCGCTCACGGCGGATCCCGATGCGCCCACGCTGCTCGCGGGAGTGGACGAGGATACCCGGCGCATGTTCGAAGGTGCGCACACCGCCGCAGAGTCCGGCGCGGCCGAGGGCAGCGCGCAACGCGACCACGAGGCGCAGGCCGAAGCGGCGGACGCGCACGGCACCGATGTCACGCAGCGTGCGCCGGCGGTCGCGGGGGCGCGTGCGACCGGAACCTGGATGTTCACCGACACCGATTTCGCCCAGATCTCGCCGGTGGCGAAGGCGGCGCCTACCCAGGTCATCACGCAGCTCGCCCAGCAGCCGCAGATCGTCGAGGCCGGTGCGACCTCCGTGGCGCTCGCGGCACTGCGCTCCGACGGCGGCGATCTCGATCTGGATCTGGGCTCCGAGAAGGGCCAGGCGGGTAACGGTGTCGATCTCGACGTCGGAGCGCCTGCAGCGGCCGAGGGCAGCTACGCCGACACTCAGAAGCTCAGCGGCGGCGATGCGCTGGTGTCCGACGATATGTCGTTGCCGGATCTGGAGCCGGTTACCCTCAGCGAGGTCGGCACCAAGCTCGATCTGGCGCGGGCCTATATGGACATGGGTGACCCCGAGGGTGCGCGCAGCATCCTCTCCGAGGTCATGAGCGAAGGCTCGATGTCGCAGAAGCAGGAAGCCCGACGGCTGATGGACGCGTTGCCAGGTTGAAGCTCGGTCCGGTCGAGGATGGCCCCCTCCCATTGAGGCCACCGCGACGTCTGGCGCTCGGCATCGAATACGACGGTAGCGCCTACCGCGGCTGGCAGGTCCAGCCGCAGGCTGCGAGCATTCAGGCCGCACTCGAGTCCGCGCTCGGTCGGGTCGCCGATGCACCGGTGGCGCTGATCTGTGCGGGACGCACCGACGCCGGCGTGCATGCGCGCGCGCAGGTGGCGCACTTTGACACCCAGGCGGTCCGTCGCGCGCGGGCCTGGCTGCTCGGCGCCAACACTCATCTGCCATCCGATATCAGCCTGCGCTGGGTGCGGCCGGTTGCGAGTCACTTTCACGCGCGCTACAGCGCACTGTCACGCACCTACCGCTACTGGATCCTCAACCGCGCGGCCCGCTCGGCACTCGCGGCCGCGCGCGCGCCGCTGGTGCACCAGCCGCTCGCCCTCGAGCCGATGCGCGCGGCGGCGGCAAGTCTGCTCGGAGAGCATGATTTCACCGCCTTCCGTTCCCTCGAGTGCCAGGCGCGCTCTCCGGTGCGGATGCTGCGGCGGGTCGAGATCGGGCGCAGCGGCGACTGGATCTGCATCGAGATGACCGCCAACGCCTTTCTCCATCACATGGCGCGCAATATCGTCGGGCTGCTGCTGAACATCGCCCTCGGGCGGGCACCGCCGGAAGAGGCGCGCCGTCAGCTCGAGTCCCGCAAGCGTGCTGCCTGCACGGTGACCGCGCCGGCCTGCGGGCTGTACCTGTGGCGGGTCGAGTACCCGCCGCAGTTCGAGCTGCCCTCCGATTCGGATATGATCGACACACCTCCAGGCTGGCCAGGCTCTGGCTGAGGGCGCCGCGCCGATGTCGTGGTTCGAGAAGATCGTCCCCTCGCGCATCAAGACCGAGCGCCGCTCGCGCTCGGTGCCCGAAGGGCTGTGGATGAAGTGCCCCGCCTGCGACGCGGTGCTGTACCGCGCCGAGCTCGAGCGCAACCTCAACGTCTGTATCAAATGCAGCCATCACATGCGTATCGGTGCGCGCGAGCGGTTGCGCAGCTTTCTCGATCCGCAGCCCCTCGAGGAGATCGGCGCCGCGGTGATGCCCGACGACCCGCTCAAGTTCAAGGACAGCAAGCGCTACAAGGACCGGTTGGCGCAGGCGCAGAAGGCGACACACGAGAACGATGCGCTGGTGGCACTCGCCGGACGGCTGTACGGCG
>JASHTF010000220.1 GCA_030040715.1 Gammaproteobacteria bacterium
CGCACAGGCACTCGTAGTCCTTCACCGGGCCGAAGATCTTGGCGCAGAACAGGCCGTCGCGCTCCGGCTTGAAGGTGCGATAGTTGATGGTCTCGGGCTTGCGCACCTCGCCGTAAGACCAGGCGCGGATCATCTCCGGAGAGGCGAGCCCGATCTTGATCGAATCGAAGTTCTCGACCGGAGTCTGTTGCTTGAACAGCTTGAGTAGATCTTTCATGGATTCACCTTGAGTGTCTCAGTCCTGCTCGAGCTCGACGTTGATCGCGAGCGAGCGGATCTCCTTGACCAGGACGTTGAACGACTCGGGCATGCCCGCCTTGATCTCATGGTTGCCGTCGACGATGCTCTTGTACATCGCGGTGCGTCCCACGGTATCGTCGGACTTCACCGTGAGCATCTCCTGCAGCGTGTACGCCGCACCATAGGCCTCGAGCGCCCAGACCTCCATCTCGCCGAAGCGCTGTCCGCCGAACTGTGCCTTGCCGCCGAGCGGCTGCTGCGTGACCAGGCTGTACGGCCCGGTCGAGCGCGCGTGCATCTTGTCGTCCACCAGATGGTTGAGCTTGAGCATGTACATGTAGCCGACGGTGACCTGCCGATCGAAGCGCTCGCCGGTGCGACCGTCGTACAGCCACGTCTGCCCCGACACCGGCAGCTCTGCGAGCTCGAGCAGGCCCTTGATGTCGCGCTCCCCGGCGCCGTCGAACACCGGCGTCGCCATGGGCACCCCGTCCCTGAGGTTGCGTGCGAGCTCGATCACTTCGGCGTCGCTGAGCTCGGCGAGCCGTTCCTTCAGCCCCCCGGTCTGGTTGTAGATCTGCTCGAGAAAGCCGCGCAGCTCGGCCGCCTGCGCCTGCGCCTGCGCCTGGAGCATGCGCCCGATCTTCAGTCCGAGCCCCTTGGCGGCCCAGCCGAGGTGTGTCTCGAGCACCTGGCCGACGTTCATGCGCGAGGGCACGCCCAGCGGATTGAGCACGATATCGACCGGCGTGCCGTCCTCGAGATACGGCATGTCCTCGACCGGCACGATGGTGGAGATCACGCCCTTGTTGCCGTGACGGCCGGCCATCTTATCGCCGGGCTGGATGCGACGCTTCACGGCCAGATACACCTTGACCATCTTCAGCACGCCCGGAGCCAGGTCATCGCCGGCGGTGATCTTGGCGCGCTTAGCCTCGAGACGCTTCTCGAAGTCCTTCTGCTGCGCCGTGAGGCGCTCGGTCGCCGCCTCGAGCTGCGTGTTGGCCTCCTCGTCATCGACGCGGATCTGGAACCACTCCTCGCGCGGCATCGAGTCGAGATACTCCTCGTCGATGCGAGTGCCCGCCTTGGGCTTCTTCGGGCCGCCGACGGCGGTGTGGTTGAGCAGCATGCCGCGCACGCGCTGATACAGGTCCTCCTCGAGGATGCGGCGCTGATCGAGCAGATCCTTGCGCACCCGCTCGATCTCGGCCTTCTCGATCGCCTGGGCGCGCGAGTCCTTCTCGATGCCGTCGCGCGTGAACACGCGCACGTCGATCACGGTGCCGTCCATCCCGGGCGGTACTCGGAGCGACGTGTCCTTCACGTCCGAGGCCTTCTCGCCGAAGATCGCCCGCAGCAGCTTTTCCTCGGGAGTGAGCTGCGTCTCACCCTTCGGGGTCACCTTGCCGACCAGAATGTCGCCGGCGCGCACCTCGGCGCCGATGAAGGCGATGCCGGCCTCATCGAGCTTGGCCAGCGCCGCATCGCCGACGTTGGGGATGTCAGCGGTGATCTCCTCGGGGCCGAGCTTGGTGTCGCGCGCGACACAGGTCAGCTCCTCGATATGGATGGTCGTGAAGCGGTCCTCCTCGACCACGCGCTCCGAGATCAGGATCGAGTCTTCGAAGTTGTAGCCGTTCCAGGGCATGAACGCGACCAGCACGTTCTGGCCGAGCGCCAGCTCACCGAGATGGGTCGACGGACCGTCCGCCAGTACGTCGCCGCGCGCGATCGCATCACCCGCCTTCACCAGCGGCCGCTGGTTGATGCAGGTGTTCTGGTTGGAGCGCGTGTACTTGGTCAGATTATAGATATCGACACCCGGCTCGCCGGCCAGCGTCTCATCGTCATTGACCCGCACCACGATGCGCGAGGCATCGACCGAGTCGACCGTGCCGCCGCGCCGCGCTACCACGGCCACGCCCGAGTCGATCGCCACCGGTCGCTCCATGCCGGTCCCGACCAACGGGGTCTCGGAGCGCAACGTCGGCACCGCCTGGCGCTGCATGTTCGAGCCCATGAGGGCGCGGTTGGCGTCATCGTGCTCCAGGAACGGGATCAGCGAGGCCGCCACCGATACGATCTGCTTCGGGGAGACGTCCATGTAGTGGATGCGCTCGCGCGGCATCAACGTGAACTCGCTCTGATAGCGGCACGAGACCAGCTCATCGACCAGCTCGCCACTCGGCCCGGTACGGGCGTTGGCTTGCGCGATCGCAAACTCACCCTCCTCGATCGCCGACAGATAGTCGATGCGATCGGTCACGCGGCCATTCTCCACCCGCCGATAGGGCGTCTCGAGAAAGCCGTACTGGTTGGTGCGCGCATACACCGACAGCGAATTGATCAGGCCGATGTTCGGTCCTTCCGGGGTCTCGATCGGACATACCCGTCCGTAATGCGTCGGATGCACGTCGCGCACCTCAAAGCCGGCGCGCTCGCGCGTGAGTCCGCCGGGCCCGAGTGCCGACACGCGCCGCTTGTGCGTGACTTCGGACAACGGATTGTTCTGATCCATGAACTGCGACAGCTGCGAGGAGCCGAAAAACTCCTTCACCGCCGCAGCCACGGGCTTGGCGTTGATCATCTCCTGCGGCATCAGCGGCTCGGACTCGGCGATCGTGAGGCGCTCCTTGACGGCGCGCTCGACGCGCACCAGGCCGACGCGGAAGGCGTTCTCCGCCATCTCGCCGACGCTGCGCACGCGCCGATTGCCGAGATGATCGATGTCATCGACGGTGCCGTTGCCGTTGCGGATGTCGATCAGCACCTGCAGCACATCGAGGATGTCCTGCTTCGACAGGATCGGTGAGCCGGTAATCTCCTTGCGACCCACGCGGCGGTTGAACTTCATGCGCCCGACCGCCGACAGATCGTAGCGCTCGTTGTTGAAGAACAGGTTGTTGAACAGGTTCTCGGCCGCATCCTTGGTCGGCGGCTCACCCGGTCGCATCATGCGATAGATCTCGACCAGCGCCTCGAGGCGGGTCTTGGTCGGATCGATGCGCAGCGTATCGGAGATGTAGGGGCCACGGTCGAGATCGTTCACGTACAAGGTATTGATCTCGGCGATACCCACCTCGATCAGCTTGGCAACGCTGGTGGCGGTGAGCACCTCGTTGGCCTTGGCGATGATCTCGCCGGTGTCGGTGTTGACGACGTCGTGCGCCAGGATCTTGCCGTACAGATACTCCTGCGGCACCGGCAGCTGCTTGACGCCCGCGTCCTCGAGCTGGCGCACGTGGCGTGCGGTGATGCGGCGACCCTCTTCCACGATCAGCTGATCGCCGATGCGAATCTCGAAGGTCGCGGTCTCGCCGCGCAGGCGCTGCGGCACCAACCGCATGGCGACCTTGTCGCCCTTGAGCTCGAAGGTGTTCTTCTCGAAGAAAGTATCGAGCATCTCGGTCTCGCTCATGCCGAGGGCGCGCAGGATGATCGACACCGGCAGCTTGCGTCGCCGGTCGATGCGCGCGAACACGCAGTCCTTCGGATCGAACTCGAAGTCGAGCCACGAGCCGCGATACGGGATGATGCGAGCCGAGAACAGCAGCTTGCCCGAGGAGTGGGTCTTGCCCCGATCGTGATCGAAGAACACGCCCGGGGAGCGGTGCAGCTGGCTGACGATCACGCGCTCAGTGCCGTTGACGATGAAGGTGCCGTTCTCGGTCATCAGCGGCAGCTCGCCGAGATAGACCTCCTGCTCGCGCACGTCCTTCACCGGCTTCTTGGCTCCGGCCGCCTCCTTGTCATACACCACCAGGCGCACCTTGACGCGTAGCGGCGCGGCGTAGGTCAATCCGCGCGACTGGCACTCCTTGACGTCGAACACGGGCTCGCCGAGTCGATAGTCCACGTATTCGAGCACCGCGTTGCCCGAGTAGCTCGAAATCGGGAACACGCTCCTGAATGCCGCATGCAAACCGGTGTTCTGCCGCGTCGTCGGCGCGACATCCGCCTGCAGGAAACTGCGGTAGGAGTCGAGCTGAATGGCGAGCAGATACGGCACCTCAAGAATGCTCGGCTGGCGGCCGAAGTTCTTGCGGATGCGCTTTTTCTCGGTGAATGAATAAGGCATCGTGTGTCACCCTCTACGAAAGCATGAATACCCGCACGGCGGAGTCGGCACGATCGCCGACCCACCCGCGCGTCGAGCGCTGCGGATCCTCGGGCGCCGCCGCCCAAGTTCCAGCTGCGGCATGGAGGTTACTTGACCTCCACCTTGGCCCCGGTGTCTTCCAGCTTCTTCTTGATGACTTCGACGTCGGCCTTGGAGATCGCCTCTTTGACCGTCGAGGGCACGCCCTCGACCAGATCCTTGGCTTCCTTCAGGCCCAGGCCGGTGATCTCGCGGATCACCTTGATGACCGTGACTTTCTTATCGGCCGGATATTCTTTGAGTGTCACGGTGAATTCAGTCTGTTCTTCAGCCGCTGCGGCCGGCGCTGCGCCCGCGGCGGGGCCCGCGGCCACGGCGACCGGAGCGGCAGCGGTCACGCCGAACTTCTTCTCCATGTCGGCGATCAGCTCGACCACCTCGATGACGCTCATCTTCGAGATCGCATCGAGGATCTCAGTTTTGGACACAGCCATTGTTGTCATCTCCTAAAAAAATGCTTGCACTACGCCGCAGCCGCCTGTTTCTGCTCGCGCACCGCGACCAGCGTGCGCACCAGCTTCGACGGCACCGCCGACAACGCGCCCACGAGCTTGCCGAGGGGCGCTTTCATCACGCCCATCAACGTCGCCAACGCCTGCGCGCGCGTCGGCAGGCTCGCGACCCGCTCCAGATCCCGGGCAGTCAGCAACTGCCCGCTGAGCGCCACCGCCGTCGGCACCAGCTTGTCGTGATCCTTGGAGAACGCACGCACCACGCGCGCCGCAGCTCCGGGATCGTCCTTGGAAAAGGCCAACACCAACGGCCCCTTCAGCACCGGGCTGAGACACTCGAACGAGGTGCCCGCGATCGCGCGCCGCGCGAGGGTGTTCTTCACCACCCGCACGTACACCCCGGCGGCACGCGCCTTGGAGCGCAGATCGGTCAGCTGCGCCACGCTCAAGCCGCGATACTCCGCGGCCACGGCCGACAGCGCCTGCTGAGCCATCGCGCCTACCTCGGCCACCAACGCCTTCTTATCTTCCAGGTTGAGAGCCATCTGACCTCCAGGCCTCGAAGATCACCCTACGCCTCGCGGGCGCCGTACGGCGCCCGCGCCCTTGACGGTGATCCGACAGGCACCAGCCGGTCCCACGGTGTCACCCTCATCTGCGCAGGCTGTTCCCATTTCACGGTTCCAATTAAGAGCCTCATCACTCCTCGAGGCGCGTCACCGGCGGAGCCGGCGCTGCAGCTCGAGGCGGCGATCGGCCCGCCTGCGGTCTTCGATGAGGCCGGCGCCTCACGCCAGCCCGCACCAAAACAACGACCAACTCTTCAACAGCGATCAATTCCTCATCCGCTGATCCGTCACCCGCTGATCCGCACCAGCGCTAGGGCTACAGCCCCAGCGTCGCCTGGTCGACGGCGATGCCCGGTCCCATCGTCGAGGACACGGTAATCCGTTTCACATAGATGCCCTTGGCAGCCGCCGGCTTGGCCTTGTGCAGGTCGCTCAGCAGCGCCAGCAGATTGGCCTTGAGCGCCGGCACGTCAAAATTGGCGCGCCCGATCGGGCAGTGCACGATGCCGGCCTTGTCGACCCGGTAACGCACCTGTCCGGCCTTGGCGTTGCGCACCGCACCGGCGACATCGGCGGTCACGGTACCGACCTTGGGGTTCGGCATCAGACCACGCGGGCCGAGAATCTGGCCGAGCTGGCCGACGACGCGCATGGCGTCGGGACTGGCGATCACGACGTCAAAGTTGATCTCGCCGGCGCGCACCTTCTCCGCCACGTCCTCGAGCCCGACGATGTCGGCACCGGCAGCCCGTGCCGCCTCCTGGTTCTTCCCGCCCGTGAACACCGCCACCCGTACCGTCTTACCGGTGCCGTGGGGCATCACCGTCGAGCCGCGCACCTGCTGATCGGATTTGCTCGCGTCGATGCCGAGGTTGACGGCCGCGTCGACCGACTCGGGGAACTTCGCCGTGGCGAATTCCTTCACCAGCGACAGCGCCTCATCCAGGGCATAGTGCTTGCCGGGCACCAGGCGCTTCTTCCAGGGCTGGACACGTTTCGCAATGCGGCTCATGTCACAGACCCTCGACATCCACGCCCATGCTGCGTGCGCTGCCCGCGATGGTGCGCACGGCCGCGCTCAGATCCGCAGCCGTCAGGTCAGGCTGCTTCAAGCGAGCGATTTCCTCGAGCTGCGCGCGGGTGATCTTCCCAACCTTGGCTGTGTTGGGGGTGCCGCTGCCTTTTTCAATACCCAGTGCCTTGCGGATCAGTACCGAGGCCGGCGGGGTCTTCATGATGAAGGTGAAGCTGCGGTCCGAATACACCGTGATCACCACCGGGATCGGCAAGCCCTTCTCCATCTTCGCGGTCTGGGCGTTGAACTGCTTGCAGAACTCCATGATGTTCACGCCCTGCTGCCCGAGCGCCGGCCCGATCGGCGGGGCGGGGTTCGCCGTGCCCGCCGGCACCTGCAGCTTGATGTAGCCCTGAACCTTCTTAGCCATGTCAGACCTTCTCGACCTGTGAGAAATCGAGCTCCACCGGCGTCGAGCGGCCGAGAATCTGCACCGCGACCTGCAGGCGGTTCTTCTCGTAGTTCACGCTCTCCACCACACCGTTGAAATCATTGAACGGACCGTGCACCACGCGCACCACCTGCCCGGGCTCGTACAGCACCTTCGGCCGCGGCTTGTCGACTCCTTCCTCGACGCGCTGCAGGATCCGCATCGCCTCCTTCTCGGAGATCGGAGCGGGCCTGTCGCTGGTGCCGCCGATGAAGCCGAGCACCTTGGGCACGTCGCGCACCAGGTGCCAGGTCTGCTCATCCATTTCCATCTGCACCAGCACATAGCCCGGGTAGAACTTGCGCTCGCTGCGCCGCTTCTGACCTTCGCGCATCTCCACCACTTCCTCGGTCGGCACCAGGATCTCGCCGAACTTCTGCTCCAGCGCGTCGCGCTTGATGCGCGCCTTGAGCGCCTCGGCCACGCGGTGCTCGAAGTTCGAATAGGCGTGTACCACGTACCAGCGCAGCGCCACGCTCAGCCTCCCTGGCCCGTCAGCAGCCGCGTGGCCCACGACAGGAACAGATCGAGTCCATAGAAGAACAGACCGACGATGATCACGAAACCGAACACCACTGCCGTCGTCATGCCGGTCTCCTGCCGCGTCGGCCACACCACCTTGCGCAGCTCCATGCGCGAATCGAGCACGAACTGCCACAGCGCCTTGCCGCGCGCCGAAGTTGCGAACACCGCGATCGCGAGCGCGATCCCGGCCGCTACCGCGCCCCAGCGCTGCCAGTCGGCGCGCGCCTGCAGCACATAGAACCCAGCCAGACCGGCGATCACCAGCACGATCGCCGCCGTCAACTTGATGGTGTCGGCGCTGCCGCCGATCTCCTCACCTTGTGGAGCCGCATCATTCATCGACTTGAATTTCCATCCACCACGGGCAACGTTGGCCGTTTTGACCGAGAGCTGGCAGGCCAGGAGGGAATCGAACCCCCAACCTGCGGTTTTGGAGACCGCCGCTCTGCCAATTGAGCTACTGGCCTGTGAACGCCTGCTTCAATGCGAACGCCTTACTTCAATATCTTGGATACCACTCCGGCGCCGACGGTGCGGCCGCCCTCGCGGATCGCAAAGCGCAGCCCCTGCTCCATGGCGATCGGGGCGATCAGCTCCACGTTCATCTTGATGTTGTCCCCTGGCATCACCATCTCGGTGTTGGCCGGCAGCTCAATCGTGCCGGTCACGTCCGTGGTGCGAAAGTAAAACTGCGGCCGATACCCCTTGAAAAACGGCGTGTGCCGCCCGCCTTCCTCCTTGGTCAGCACGTACACCTCGCACTCAAAATGCGTGTGCGGCGTGATGCTCCCAGGCTTGGCCAGCACCTGCCCGCGCTCTACCTCCTCGCGCTTGGTGCCTCGCAGCAGCACCCCGACGTTGTCCCCAGCCTGCCCCTCATCGAGGAGCTTGCGAAACATCTCCACCCCAGTGCAGATCGTCTTGGCCGTCGCCCTCAGCCCAATGATCTCCACCTCATCGTTCACCTTCACCACCCCGCGCTCTATCCTCCCCGTCACCACCGTCCCGCGCCCGCTGATCGAAAATACATCCTCCACAGGCATCAAAAACGGCTTGTCTACCTCCCGCTTGGGCACCGGTATGTAGCGGTCCATCTCCTCCACCAGCTTCACCACCGCCGGCACCCCAAGCTCCCCCTTGTCCCCCTCCAACGCCTTGAGCGCACTGCCAATCACTATCGGAGTCTTGTCCCCAGGAAACTTGTACGTCGACAGCAGCTCCCGCACCTCCATCTCCACCAGCTCCAGCAGCTCCTTGTCATCCACCATGTCGGCCTTGTTCAAAAACACCACGATGTAGGGCACCCCCACCTGCCGCGCCAGCAAAATGTGCTCGCGCGTCTGCGGCATCGGCCCATCGGCCGCCGACACCACCAAAATCGCCCCATCCATCTGCGCCGCCCCCGTGATCATGTTCTTCACGTAGTCGGCATGCCCCGGACAGTCCACGTGCGCGTAGTGGCGCGCCTTGCTCTGGTACTCCACGTGCGCCGTGGCTATCGTAATCCCTCGCGCTCGCTCCTCCGGCGCCTTATCGATCTGGTCGTACGCCACGTACGCCCCACCGTTCAGCTCCGCCATCACCTTCGTCAGCGCCGCCGTCAGCGTCGTCTTCCCATGATCTACGTGCCCAATCGTCCCCACGTTCACGTGCGGCTTGGTGCGCTGAAATTTTTCTTTG
>JASHTF010000221.1 GCA_030040715.1 Gammaproteobacteria bacterium
GCAGACCGCAGAGCTATGCGATGCGGTTGAGGCCGAGATCCGCCGCACGATTCCGGCGGGAGAGCTCGAGCACCTGATCGACAACATCGGCCTGCCCAACAGCGGCATCAATCTCGCTTACAGCACCTCCGCTCCCATCGGCCCGGGCGATGCCGACATCATGATCTCATTGCGAGAAGGACATCAGCCGACCGAGAAATACGTGCGCGCGCTGCGCGCACGGCTGCGCGCGGAGTTTCCTTCGGTCACGTTCTCGTTCCTGCCGGCCGATATCGTCAATCAGATCCTCAATTTCGGCTTGCCGGCGCCGCTGGATGTGCAGATCGTGGGAGAGAGTCCCGGCAATCGCCCGTTTGCCGATGCGCTGCTGAGCCGGCTGCGGACCATTCCCGGGACCGCGGACCTGCGTATTCAGCAGGCTTTCGACTATCCACAGATCAACGTGGACGTCGATCGTACCAATGCCGCGCTCGTTGGGCTCACGCAGCAGGACGTCGCCAATGATCTGCTGGTATCGCTGTCCGGCAGCTTCCAGATCAACCCCACCTTCTGGGTCGACCCGAAAAACGGTGTGCAGTATTCGATCACGACGCAGACGCCGCAGTATCGATTGACGTCGCTGCAGGACCTGGCGGCCACGCCGCTCACCGGCGGCAGCGACGATATGGCGCCGGGGGGCAATGGCAATGGCGCGGGGTCGGCGCAGCTGCTCGCCAACGTCGCATCCATCACCCGCGGTGTCAGCCAGGGAGTGGTCAGCCATTACAATGCGCGCCCCGTGATCGATATCTATGGTTCCGTGGATGGCACCGATCTTGGCAGCGTGGCCTCGGCTGTGCGCGCAGTCGTGGCGCGGGCGCGGCCCTCTCTCCCGCGCGGCAGCGACGTCATGGTGCGCGGGCAGATCGAGACCATGCGCAGCTCATTCTCGGGATTAGCTTACGGCGTGATCGGCGCGATCGTGCTGATGTACCTGCTGATCGTGGTCAACTTCCAGAGCTGGCTCGATCCACTGATCATCATCACCGCATTGCCGGCGGCATTCGCGGGCATGGTGTGGATGTTGTTCGTGACCTTTACCACGATCAGCGTCCCGGCGTTGATCGGCGCGATCATGGGCGTGGGTGTGGCAACAGCCAACAGCATCCTCGTCGTCAGTCACGCGCGCGAGCGCATGACCGAGGGGTTGTCGGCGACCGCCGCGGCGGTCGAGGCCGGGTTCGTGCGCTTTCGTCCCGTGCTGATGACGGCTCTCGCGATGGTGGTGGGTATGCTGCCGATGTCGCTCGGAATGGGCGAGGGCGGTGAGCAGAATGCCCCGCTCGGGCGGGCCGTTATCGGCGGGCTGGTATTTGCCACTTTCGCCACGCTGCTGTTCGTGCCGGTCGTGTTCGCGGTTATCCACGAGCGACGCGCGGGGCGACGCGCAGCCGCAACTCCGGGAGCGCTGCAGGCGTAGTGAGATGAGTGCCTGGATATGAATGACATCGAGTATCGGCAGCGGGACACGGGACGTGAGGGTGCGGCTCGGCGGCACGACCCCGCAACAGCGCGCGAGGGTCCCGCACCCGCCCATGATGCCGGCGGCGCGCAATCGCAGCTGCGGCCACTGAAGCGGATGGCACTGGTGGCGTTGATTGCGGGCGTGGTGGTCGCGGCCTGGGGCATCTATACGCGGCTGCAGTCGCGCACCGCGCTGGCACAGCTCGCCCAGCAGACCGCGGTGCCGGTCGTGGATGTAGTCACGCCCGTGAAGAGTCAACTCGCCAGCGAGCTGCTGTTACCCGGTAACGTCGAGGCGTTCAGTGACGCACCGATCTACGCGCGCACCAACGGCTACCTGACCCACTGGTACGCCGACATCGGCACGCACCTGAAGGCGGGACAGCTGCTGGCGGAGATCGATACTCCCGAGGTCGATGCCGAGTACCGACAGGCGCAGGCCGATCTCGCCACCGCCGAGGCAAACAATCGCCTGGCTCAGATCACCGCGGCCCGCTATCAGAAGCTGCGCGCGACCGGGTTGGTGGCGCAGCAGGACGTCGACAACGCGCAGGGCGATGCCGATGCAAAGAAGGCGCAGCTGGAATCAGCGCGTCAGAATCTGGATCGCCTCGAGCAACTAAAGTCCTTCAACCGCATTACCGCCCCGTTCGATGGCGTCGTCACCGCCCGCAAGGTGGACGTGGGAGCGTTGGTTACCCAGGGCAGCACCAGCGGACAGGAGCTGTTCCACATGACCGCCACCCGGCGGCTGCGTATCTATATCCAGGTGCCGGAGTCCTACTCGAGCCTGATCCGGCCGGGCCTGGTGGCACAGCTGACACTCGCCGAGCGACCCAACCGCTCTTATCCCGCCAAGGTGGTCAGTACCGCCAAGGCGATCGATTCCACCACCCGCACCCTGCTCACCGAGCTCGAAGCGGATAACGAGAGCGGTGAGCTGCTGCCGGGAGCCTACGCCCAGGTGCATCTGCCGCTCCCGCCCGGGTTGGCGAGTTGGCGATTACCTTCCGATGCGCTGTTGTTTCGCGCCGATGGGCTGCACGTAGCGACGGTAGATGCCAACAATCGCGTGCTGCTTAAGAGCGTGCGCGTCGGCCGTGACTTCGGCGAAGAGATCGAGATCCTGAGCGGCATCGACGCCCACGATCGCGTCATCATCAATCCACCGGACTCGGTCTTGAGCGGTGATCCGGTGCAGCTGCGCGCCGGCCCGAGTGTGACGGCGAGCAGCACCGTCCCTGCCGCCTCACCCGGCGACGCCCCGGCCGCGGCGCCCTAGGATCGGCCGTCGGAGTGTGCTCGAGTCTCAGCGATGGCCGATCCGTCGCGCGGATACTCGACCGCGAACGCGCGCGCAAAAGCCTCGGCGAACAAATGCGGCAGCGCGCCGTCCGACATATCGGTGATGCTGCGAAAGCGCGCGGTGAGGCCCGAGCTCTCCTCGGGGGCCACACCGGCGCGCTCGGGGCTGCTCTGCGCGAGCGCACGTGGGTCCAGTCGTCCGACGAACTCGGCCAGCGCGCTGTGCAGCGCGCGCAGCAACGCCAGCTCGTGCTGACGCATGCCATCGATGGAGTCACGCAGCCACTGCACCACGTCGAGCTGATGCTGCTGCACCGACAGTAGCTGCAGCAGCAGCTCCTCGAGCTCCAGAGCCGCCATGTCCGGCTGCGGCTGCGGCTGCGACGAGGCCTCACGCTCGAGTTTGATGCGCGACTGATCGCGCAGCTCGCGCTGTGCCAGCGCCAGACCCTTCATTCCGCCGAGCACGACGCGCAGCAGCAGCCCGGCTCGATGCAGCAGCTGCACCGGAGGCTCGCCCGCCAGTCGCGCTCCATCGATACCCGCACCACGACAGAAGGCGTCTACCGCTCCAGGCTCGCTGATCGCCGGCCCGCGCGCGCCGCTGCCCTGAGGCTCGGACCGCGCAGCGAGCGCCTGCACGGCGGCGCGCAGCTCGGCGCGGGTGCGCGCCGAGGGCGCGGCAGTGGCGCCCGTCGAGCTCGATTGGTTGCCGCGATCAAACTCCAGCAGCCCGGTATCTTCGGTGAGCACCTGCTGACCGAACGCATCGACGGCGCGCGTGCCGGTGCCGGGAGGAGTGACGGTACCCAGCAGCTCCTGCAGGTCGAGCGTTACGCCGATGTCGGGCTGGGAGGCCTCCGCGCCCGTCGAGGGAAACTGCGGAGTGACCGGATAGATCGCGCTCGCCTCGGGGGCGTGCTCGGCGTCCGACTCGATGCGAACGCCGATCAGGAAATCGCCCAAGCGCAGACGATCACCGTCGCGCAGCGGATAGACATTGCGCCGGCCGATCGCGACCGTGCCGCCATTCACGTACACCCCGTTGGTGCTGGTATCGAGCAGGTAGAAGGTTCCGCGGCGGCATTCGATGCGCGCGTGGTGCGCCGAGAGGTAGCAGTTCGGATCGGCCAGCACCCAGTCATTGTCGCGCCCGCGCCCAATGGTGC
>JASHTF010000222.1 GCA_030040715.1 Gammaproteobacteria bacterium
AGCTCAGTGCGTGACGACCGAGGCGGCAGCGCTGTCGGTCTCGAGCAGCCGTCCGAGCTGGTCCACGTCCACGGGCTTGACGAGGTGGTGATCGAAACCGGCCTCGCGCGCGCGCTCCCGGTCCTCGTCCTGACCCCAACCCGTCAGGGCGATCAACCGATAGCGCCGATCGGAATGCTCTCGCAGGCGACGCGCGACCTCATAGCCATTGAGCCGCGGCAGACCGATGTCCAGCACCACCGTGTCTGGCTCGAAGCGTTGCGCCGCCTCGAGTGCCTCGATGCCGTCGTAAGCGCTCGCGACCTCGTGTCCCATGGTTTGCAGCAGCAGCATGAGACTGGTGACCGAGTCGACGTTGTCGTCGACCACCAATACGCGCCGCCCGCGGCGCGGGCGCGCCGCCTCGGCCATGAGCCGGCGCGGCTCCGGGGCTGCCAGCAGCAAGCCGGGGTCGGCCGGTAGCAGGACATCGAACTGACAGCCGCAGCCCGCTCCGGCGCTGCGCGCGACGATGCGCCCGCCGTGGAGCTCGACGAGGCGCTTGACCAGTCCGAGTCCAACACCGAGTCCGCTGGTGCCGCGCATCAAGGACTGGTCGGTGTGGCGGAAGAAATCGAAGATATGCGGCAGCTGCTCGGCGCTGATTCCGCGGCCATTGTCACGCACCGAGATCTCGATTTCACCGTTGGTCCGCCGCACGCTCAGCCAGATCTCGCCGTGCTCCGGGGTGTACTTGGAGGCATTGTCGAGCAGGTTCGAGAGCATCTGCGTCAGCCGCACCAGATCCCCGCTCACCGCCAGATCGGCCTCGAACGGAGCGATGTGCACGGTTTGGCTGCGCTCCTCGATCAGCGGCGTGAGGGTCTCGAGAGCGCGTGCCACCACGGTCGAAATCTCGATGCGCGTCGCCACGATGGTGATGGCACCGTGCACGACCCGGCTGACATCGAGCAGATCGTCCACCACGCGCGCCAGATGCGACACCTGGTGATCGATGATCTCGCGCACCTGCTCGAACATGCGATCGGGATGGGGCCGCCGCTTCATCCAGGCGACCGCATGGCGGATGGGCGCCAGCGGATTACGCAGCTCGTGACTCAGCACCGCCAGGAACTCATTCATGCGGCGACTCGATTCCTCCAGCGCGCGCATGTGACGAAACTGCGTCTGATCGTGGGTGATATGCGAGTACCCCTGCAAGCGACCCTCTGCGTCATGCACGGGGGCGATCATGACTTGAGCGCTGAAGGTGGTGCCATCCTTGCGCACACGCAACCCCTCCACCTGCAAGCGCCCGTGCAGGCGCGCCGCCTCAAGCTGTTGCCACGGGGTCCCGGCGCGGATCTCATCGGGAGGATAGAAGCGCGAGAAGTGCTTGCCGAGGATCTCCGCGGAATCGAAGCCGGTGATACGCTGCGCTCCTGAGTTCCAGCTCTGGACCTGTCCGCAGGGATCGAGCATGTACACGGCGTAGTCGTGTACGCTCTCGATCAGCTGGCGGAAGCGCTCCTCACTTTGCCGCAGCGCCTCCTCATTGCGCCGCCGCTCGCTCAGATCGCGCGTGATCTTGCAGTAGCCGATGAGCCTGGAATTGCGGTCGCGCAGCGCCGTGATGACCACGTTGGCCCAGAAGCGCGTGCCGTCCTTGCGAATGCGCCAATCTTCGTCTTCGAAATGCCCCTCGGTCGCGGCCACGCGCAGCTCGTGTTCCGGCCAGCCGCGCTCGATGGCTTGCGGCGGATAGACGCGCGAGAAGTGCGCGCCGATGATCTCCTCGGCACGATAGCCCTTGATGCGCTGAGCTCCCTCGCCCCAACTGACGATCACGCCGTTCGCATCGAGCATATAAATGGCGTAGTCGCGTACACTGCTGAGCAGCGCCCGCAGGCGCTCCTCGTTCTGCTCGACCTGGTCTTCCTGGCGCCGGCGCTCGGACAGGTCGCGAATGATGCTGGCGAAGCCGCGCAGTGTACCCTCGCCGTCGCGCAACGCCGTGATGGTGTGATAAGCCCAGAAGCGCTCCCCGCCCTTACCGAAGCGCCAACCCTCCTCCTCAAAACGTCCATCGCGTCCGGCGACGCTGAGCTGATGCTCCGGCCAACGCGTCTCGCGTGCTTCCTCGGCGTAGAAGCGGGCGAAGTGCGCGCCGATCGCCTCGCTGGCAACATAGCCGGTGATGCGCTCGGCGCCGGCATTCCAGCTGGCGACGAAGCCGTCGCAATCGAGCATGAAGATCGCGTACTCCTTGACGGACTCCACCAACAGGCGAAAGCGCTCTTCGCTCTGATAGCGCAGCTCATCGACGACGCTATCCCGGGTGCTTCGACGGTTGTTGGTCATGGGCGCGCAAGAATAACTAAACATGAAGCACAGCGTCGAGTGCAAGTGCGAGTGCAAGTGCGAGTGCAAGTGCGAGTGCGAGTGCGAGTGCGGCGACAGCCTGTCGCTTTATGGGCACAATAGCTGCTGCACATGCGAACCGTTGTAAATGTTGCGAGCGGCAGCGCGCTGCGAATTGCCGTCGGGGCCGCTCCTGTAGCCGGTGGCGGCGTACCCGAGGTGCTGCGGATCGAGCGGCTGCGCAAACGCTATAGCAGCACGCTCGCGGTCGATGAGGTCTCGTTCGGTGTGCGCGGCGCTGAGATCGTCGGCCTACTGGGACCCAACGGTGCTGGCAAGACCAGCATCATCAACATGGTGCTGGGTATCCTGCAGCCGAGCTCGGGTAGCATCGAGATCGAGGGCATTCCACTCGCGCAGCAGCGCTCGCGCGCGCTCGCCCATACCAACTTCGCTGCGGTCTACGCGACCTTGCCCGGTAACCTCACGGTGCAACAGAATCTGCGCTTCTTCAGTCTGATCTACGATGTGGCCAACGCCGACGCGCGCATCGAGCAGCTGCTGAGCGAATTCGATCTGCAGCGGCTGCGCCGGACGCGCTGCGGCCTGCTGTCCTCGGGCGAGCAGACCCGGCTCGCATTGGCGAAAGCGCTGCTGAATCGGCCGCGGTTGTTGCTGCTCGACGAGCCCACCGCCTCGCTCGATCCATCGGCGGCCGCCTTGATGCGGGAGCGGATCCGTGCCCTGGCCGTCGACGGCGGCTGCGGCATCCTGTGGACCTCGCATAACATGTACGAGGTGCAGGACACCTGTGATCGGGTGCTGTTCCTGTCGCGCGGCCGGATCCTGCTCGAGGGTGATCCCAAGCAGCTGCCGCGCACCCATGGCGCAGCGTCGCTCGAGGAGCTGTTCATCCGTCTGGCACGCGAGCCGCTCGTCGAGCCGCACGAGACTGCCCGCTATCCGAGCGCCCGCGATGCGAGCAACACGCGATGAAGCTGCGTCCCATCGCCGCGATCGCCGTGCGACAGTACTATCTGATGCGCAGCGGCCCCACGCGCGCCCTACCCATCGTCATCTGGGTCGCCGTCGACATCATCCTGTGGGGATTCATCTCGCGCTATCTCAACAGCGTGGCTGCGAGCCGTATCAATTTCACTGCGACTCTGCTGGGTGCGGTGCTGTTCTGGGATTTCTACACGCGCGTGATGCAGGGTGTCACCCTGACCTTCTTCGAGGACGTGTGGTCGCGCAACTTTTTCAACATCTTCGCCAGCCCATTGCTCATATCCGAATACCTCACCGGGCTGGTCGTGAGCAGCATCGTCACCAGCGCGGTGGGTCTGGCGGTCATGCTGCTGCTGGCGACGACGCTCTTCGGGCTGAAGTTCTTCGCGCTCGGACTGCTGCTGGTACCGTTTCTGCTGGTGCTATTTTTGTTCGGCATCGCCCTCGGTGTACTCGCGAGCGCCATGGTACTGCGTCTGGGTCCCGTGTCGGAGTGGCTGGTGTGGCCTATTCCCGCGCTGCTGTCGCCGTTCGTGGGGGTGTTCTATCCATTGTCGGTGCTGCCGCGCTGGATGCAGGTGGTCGGGCAGCTGCTGCCGCCGTCGTATGTTTTTGCCAGCATGCGCGCCGCGCTTGCCGGCCAGGCCTACTCGGTAGGCGCGCTCGCTGCCGGGGCCGGTCTGGCGCTGGCGCAAGTCCTGCTCGCCTCATGGCTGTTCCTGCGCGTGTACCGCAATGTCGTGCGCAGCGGCCTGCTCGCGCGCTACAGCGCTGAGAGCGCCGGCTGAGGGCTGTCGGCTCCCATGGCGGCGGCAGCGATTCTCGGCGTCACCGTGCTGGTCAGCCTGATCGGGTTGCTCGCGCGCCCGGCGCTCATCGAGCGCAATCTGTTCCGCCCCTATTGGTTCCTGCCGCGGCGCCAGTATTGGACCATCCTCACCAACGGCCTGGTACACGCGAATCTGGCGCACCTGGTGTTCAACTGCCTGAGCTACTGGTTCTTTGCCTTTCCGCTTCAGCGCGTG
Source organism: Gammaproteobacteria bacterium (assembly GCA_030040715.1). Classification (GTDB taxonomy): domain Bacteria; phylum Pseudomonadota; class Gammaproteobacteria; order Steroidobacterales; family Steroidobacteraceae; genus FEN-1191. The sequence goes on from JASHTF010000222.1 coordinate 4,374, forward strand.
ATCGGTCAGGGCCGCTTCCTGGCGCTGTATTTACTCGGACTGCTCGCCAGCAATATCGGCACGTATTTTCAGCACCGACGCGATCCCGATTACGCATCACTGGGCGCATCGGGAGCGATCCTGGCGGTGCTGTTTGCCGCCATCGTCTACTTCCCACGCAGCTCCATCGTGCTGTTGCCGCTGCCAATCCCGGTGCCGGCGCCACTGTTCGCGCTGCTGTTTCTCGCCTATAGCTACTACTCGGCCCGACACCCGCGCGGGCAGATCAACTATCAAGCCCACTTTGACGGCGCGCTCGCCGGTCTGGCGTTCGTCGCGATCACCGACTGGGCAGCGTGGGTACGTGCGTGGCACGCGGTCATGGGCCTGATCTAACGCCCCTTCAATGCCTCATCAGCGTCAGGAGTATCTGACTGTCTGACGCTTTTTGATTAACAAAAACGCGTCGGACAGTTAGATACACCTTGGTGTCAACGATGCGTTGCAGGACGCAAGAGACGCTAGACTACGCTGATGGCCTCAATCCACCGCATCCGTCGGCGCCGCGGCATCTCCGGGCGCGAATTCGTCATCTCCGGGCTGCGACGGGAGGTGTGGCAGGACCTGTATCACTTGCTCATGACCATCAGCTGGCCGCTGCTGTTCTTCTATCTCGCGACCTTCTTCGTGGCGCTGAATCTGGTGTTTGCTGGCCTGTATTACCTCGAGCCGAACGGCGTCGCCAACGTCAATCCACCCGGCTATTGGGGCTTTTTCTTCTTCAGTATCGAGACCTCCGGAACCCTGGGGTACGGCGACATGCATCCGCAGGCCGTGTACACCCACGTCTGCGCCAGTATCGAGACCTTCATTGGCGTGAGCAGCTTTGCGCTCATGACAGGACTGATGTTTGCCCGCTTCTCGCGCCCGAGGGCGAAGTTCCTGTTTGCTCGCTACGCGGTGATTCATCCCATCGATGGCCAGCTGACGCTGGCGCTGCGCACCGCCAATGCGCGCACCAGCATCGTCATGGAGGCGAACGCGCGCCTGCGGCTGGTGCGCGATGAGAGCACTCTGGAAGGCCAGTCGATCCGCCGACTGTACGATCTGCCGCTACGGCGCTATCAGCATCCGATCTTTCTATTCGGCTGGACCCTGATGCACGTGATCGATGCCGACAGCCCGCTCGCCGGAGCGACCATTGCATCGCTCGAGGCGGCACGCGCGCTGTTGCTGCTCTCGATCAGCGGCACCGACGAGACCACCGGTCAGACGCTGATGGCGCGGCACGCCTATCGGCCGTCATCGTTGCGCTGGAATCAAACCTTCGTCGACATCCTCACGACCGATGCCGAGGGCGTGGATCACTTCGATTACCGGCACTTTCACGAGGTCAGACCGCTGGTGTGAGCCGATCCGCGGCGCGCACTCACACCCGGAGCCGCGACCTCGAAGGCCTGCAGGGCCGCATCGACGGTGCGCACCAGCACCGGACGGCGCCACACGCGCTGCACATATTCCAGCACCTTGCGCGCACGCTCCGGATCGAGTCCGCGGCCATCGATCTGACTATCATGCTGCAGCACCAGGGTACCGTCTTGGCGCAGCTCCGCGACCGTCACGCGCGGCGCACCGAAATTGTAGCGCTCCTGCAGCAAGCTCTCGCGCAGCGCATCGATGTCGTCGGGCGCCACTTTGATCTGGCCGTTTTCCTGCCGCTGGTAGCGAAACAGCTCCATGTCGGAGGCCAGCTCCGCGGTGAGTTGGTTGCGTATGAAACTGAAGTCATCATCGGCACGCATCAGCGCCCTGGCAGCCTCGAGGCCGGCGTCGCGGACGATTCGCTCCCACAGCGTAAAGCCGACATGATAGGGATTGATGCTGAGCGCGGCCTGCTCCCCGGCCGCGATCGGCCGCACCACGTCCGAGTGGCACTTGATGGCGTCGAGGTAGGCCTCCTGTGGAATGAAGTCCGCCTCGCGCAGCAGCCGCGCATGCCAATAGGAAGCCCAACCCTCGTTCATGACCTGGGTGGCATACACCGGATAGAAATAGAATGACTCCTCGCGCACGGCCAGAAAGATGTCGCGCTCCCAGTCCTCCATCTCCGGCGCGTAGGTGGCGATGAACCACAGCAGGTCACGCTCCGGGCGCGGAGGAATGGGAGCTCGCACCTTGCGCGGCAGTGGCGGCGCGGCGGCCGCCTCGAGTGCGCTATAGCGGGCACGGAATTCATCATCCGCCAGTGCCGCCGCCGCAGGCAGGTACTCGGGATAACGTTCCCGCCGCAGCGGCAGGTCCACGTCCACGTACTGCTCGAGCGACAGGGCGGCATCGAGCACCTGCTCGACAGCCTCGGTGCCGACCGCCTCGATGTGGCGCTCGATCTGGCGCGCGTGGGTCGCGGCATGCTCGACGATGTGCTCGCTGACCTGCTCCTGGCAACGCCGGAACAGTAGGTTGTTGCGCGAGAAATCCGCGTGCCCGAGCACGTGGGCCGTGACCAGGATGTTGTCGGCCAGACCGTTACTCGCGGCGACGTACGCATGCCCGGGATTGCCGGGAAAAACGATCTCGAACAGGCGCGAATAGCCCATGTGCCGCTGCACCAGCTGATAGATGTAGCGCGCGCCGAATGACCAATGCGGCATGCGCACCGGCAGACCGTAGACCGCCACCTCGGTCATGAAGCTGTCAGGCACCGGCTCGAAGACCACCGGATCCCAATCGAGTCCGAGCTTGCGGGCCAGCTCCTCGAGCTTGGGGATATAGGTCTGCCACGCCGCCGTCATGCCGCGCCGCCTGCCGGGCCCGCCTGAGCCTCGGCGGTGAAGAAGTGCCGTACCGCCGCGGCGATATCGTCACTACTGGTGACCGAGAAACGCCTGGTCGAATGGCCCGCGGCCGTCATCTCGTCGAACAGGCGGATGGTCTCGGTGCGCACGGTGCGCAGCGCGTTCGGCGAGATCTCGACGTAGCCGATATAGCGCGTCAGCTTGGCGAGCAGCTCCAGCTCCTCGCGCGAGCGTGCCCGATCGTCGAGCGCGTTGTCGCCGTCCGAGGCATAGAACAGATAAATATTGCAGCTGCCGGGATTGAAGCGGCTCTCGATGAGCTCGCGCACCTTGCCAAAGCCGCTGGAGGAGACCGTGCCGCCGGTACCCGCTACCTGGAAGAAATCGGCCTCGCTGAACTCCCAGGCCTCGGTGGTGTGCGCGACGAATACGATCTCGAGGTAGCGATACTCACGCCGCAGCCCCATCGCCACCCAGAAGAAGAACGTCTTGGCCATCTGCCGGTCACGCTCGGTCATACTGCCCGAGACGTCCAGCAGAAAGAACACCACGGCGCGCACCGCCGGCTGCGGCCGGCGCGTGAGCTGCCGGTAGCGCAGATCCTCATCGATGAACGCGGGCGACTCCGGCTCGAGCGCGCGCCGCTTGGTGGCCTCCCTGAGAGAGCGGCGCCGGTCGAGCCGCGAGCGGGCGCCGTGACGATCCCAGCCTTCGCGCTTCCAATCGACCGCTTCCGACCCACCGCCGCGGGGCTGCAGATTCGGCAGCCGCAGATCCTCCCACAGCCAGTCGATGATGTCGTCGACCTTGAATTCGAGCATCAACTCGATGGCACCGCGCTCGGTCCCACCGGCACCCTTGTGCCCCGGCGCGGCGTCGGCACTCGGCTGTCCGAGCACGTCTCCCGGCTTGGCCTTGCCCTGCCCGACTCCCTGTGCATCCGCTGCTGCTCGCAGACGGAATCGATAGTGTTCCAGCAGCTTGACCGGTATCCGGACGGTACGTGCGCCGGAGTTGATGATGTCCGATCCGGCGACGATTTGAGGCAGGTGCTCGCGAACCGCTTCGCGTACCTTTTCACTGTGCCGCAGCCAGTCGCGCGAGCCGCGTGAGAACAGCTCATACCACCCATTGATGGCTGGCTGTTCCCCGCTGTTGTCTCCGATGCTCATGGCGGCGCTCGAGCAGTTTGTAACGACGCTATCGACTCATACGCGTGCGGCGACTCATGCAGAGGTTGCGGCTGATACGCAGCGGTCGACCGATTCGATGACGTCCCGCGACATTAGACCGACTCTATTCCTGCGACAGCAGCGTCGTCACGTAATTCAACGCCTCCTTGGCGCTATGTTCGTCGTAGCCGTACTCCTTCACAAGCCGTTCCTGGACCACTGAGATCTTGTGGCGCGCTTCCTCATCCGGTCGCGCCGCGGAGGTCACCAGCCGCAACACGTCGCGCCGTTCCTCGAACAGGTACTGCTCGATCGCCTCGCGCATGCGCGCGTGACTCGAGAGGCGGAATTTCTCTCCGGCCTTGAACGCGACCATCGCCTTGCGCACCACCTCCTGGCGGAACGACTGCTTGCCCGACTCCGATACCTTGATCTTCTCCTCCACCGAGCGCAAGAAGCGCTCATCGGGCGCGCGGTTCTCACCGGTCATCGGATCGCTCACCTGACGCTGGTCCAACGATGCCTCAACCTCGTCCAGATATTTTTCCAATAGCTGCTGCGCCTCGTCTTCGAACGAGGCAAACAGTGCGCGGTGCACGTCCTCCTTGACCCAGCGGTTATAGAATTCCTTGCGTGCCGTCACCAGGTGATCGAACCACTGCTTCTTCTGCTTGGCATCGATGCGCGCGTCGCTCTCGATCGAGTCCTTGATCGCCAGCAGCAGCTCCATGCTGGTCAGGCTGTGGGTGTCGCCGCGCGTGATCGCCGCGGAGATGGCGTTGATGACGAATCGCGGGCTCGCTCCGGTAAGGCCCTCGTCCGGCGCCTCGGCGCGCAGCCGCGTGGCTTCGTTCTCCGACACGCCTTCGACTGCCTCGCCGGCGTAGATCCGCAGCTTCTTCGGTACGTCCAGTCCCTCGCGCTCGGGCTTGCTCAGGCGCGTGAGGATGGCGAACACAGCCGCCAGATTGAGCACGTGCGGGTCGAGATGTATGTGGCGAAACGCCGGCGCGCCGTAGACCAGCTTCTGATAGATACGCGCCTCGTCCTGATACGACAGCGCATACGGGAACTTGATGATTACCATGCGATCCAGCAGTGCTTCGTTCTCCTTCTCCTGCAGGAACTTATGAAATTCCGCCAGGTTGGTATGTGCCAGGATCGTCTCGTCGAGATAGATCAGCGGGAAGCGCGCGACCTTGACGTTCTTCTCCTGCGTCATGGTCAGCAGCAGGTAGAGGAATTCGCGCTTGACCTTGAGGATCTCGATCATCTCGAGCAGCCCGCGGCTGGCCGAATAGACCGCGCCCGACCAGGACCAGGCACGCGGGTCGCCCTCATCGCCGATCTGCGCGACCTTGGACAGGTCGACCGAACCGACCAGGTCGGCGATGTCCGCGGTGGAAGGATCATGCGGCGCATAAGTGCCGATACCGCAGCGAGCGGCTTCGGACAGGAACACGCGCTCGACCGGCACGCGCAGGTAGTCGCCCTCGCACTCGCGCTCGAGAAAATCGCGCGCCCAGGGACTGAGCTCGCCGGTGACGTCGACGCTATAGGTCTCGCGGAATGCGGGCCGCAAGCTCGCCGGTACCAGATTGAGCGGCGACTCGCGCAGCGGCGAGCCGGTGATGGCGTAGAGCGCGCCCTCATCGGTGCGGCTGTATTCCTCCAAGCCCCGCTTCAGCAGAATTGCGAGGGTGGACTTGCCACCCGAAGGAGGACCCAGCAGCAGCAGCAGTCGCCGCCCCACATCCGAGCCCGCCGCCGCCGCCTTGAAGTAATCGACCACCCGTGACAGCGGCTCATCGACCCCGAACAGCTCACGCTTGAACAGCTCGCTCGCCTTGCTCAGGTCACCGCCGCTGCCTGGGCGGCCGTGCCACTGCAGCATATTCCAGATGTATTCGTGGCTGGTGCGCGCCAGTGCCGCGGGTGCGGTGGGCAGGATCTCGGTCAAGAACTCGCCGAAGGTGCCTTGCCAGCGCTTGGCCCGATGCAGCTTGCTGTACTCGCTCAGCGAGTCGACGAATTCGCTCGACCTGAGATCTGCGTCACGCGGCGACGAAACCATCATGAATCCTCCACGACTGTGCCCGGAGATGCCCGTCGGCGCGTCGTAGTCTGGTCGCAGTTGCAGAACGTGCCACCAGAGTTCACCTGCCCGCCGTCCGCCAGCATCTCGCCGCCATAGGCACCGTGTAATATTAGATGCGCCATCGCGTCAACTCGTTCCTCACCGCAGTGCGTGCTGCTGCACGATAAATGCTCTCATAAATGCGACCTGAGTGACGCTGCACCTGGAAGCGACGATGCAAGTGCAGTGCCAGAGGGCGGGTGCATTGGTCGTACACGGCGAGTGCGAACGCGCGCACACGGGCGCTCTGGTGGGCGAGACGCATTGCGAGCTGCCTGCCGATCGATCCTCCAGCGGCTGGCCAGCCCCTGATGCGGCTGGCATAATAAATTTTTTGTACTCCGCGAAACAGCATACTTGCGGTCTCTCTTGCGGCGATCGCCGCTGCTTAGTGCATCGTGTTTGTTGCGCAGCGTTATGCGCCCAGCGGGAGCGCGCACGACAGTGGGCGGGCGCGAATCCGCCTGGCGGCGCCGGTCGCGCTGTGCTATCAGCCGGCACCGGCACGCCGGCGCGCAGCCGGTAGGCACGCCGGCGTGAGACTTTATTCCTGGAACGTCAACGGTATCCGCTCACTGCTCAGCAAGGGGCGGCTGCAGCCGTTTCTGCGCAAGCACGCCCCTGACGTGCTGTGTCTGCAGGAGACCAAGGCCGAGCGCGGGCAGATCGAGATCGATCTGCCGGCGTATCACGAGTACTGGAACTCCGCGGTGAAGAAGGGCTACTCGGGCACGGCGTTGTTCTCGCGCCGACAGCCGATCGCCGTGACTAACGGCTTTCCGGAGGAATTTGCTGGACGCTACCGGTTCGCCGATGAGCTGCAGCGCGACAGCGCCGGGGAGGGCCGGCTCATCACCGCCGAGTTCGATGGCTACTTCGTCGTGACCGTATACACGCCGAACACCAAAGACGATCTCAGCCGTCTCGCGCTGCGCTTTCAGCACTGGGACCCAGCCTTTCTCGCCTACTGCAGACGGCTCGAGGCACGCAAGCCCGTCATCCTGTGCGGTGATCTCAACGTTGCGCATACCGAGCTCGATCTGGCGCACCCGAAATCCAACCGTGGCAAGAAGGGTTTCACCGAAGAGGAGCGCCGGGGATTTCAGAACCTGCTCGACGCGGGCTTCATCGACACGCTGCGGCTGTTCCGGCAAGGTAACGGTTACTACACCTGGTGGAGTCCCTTCGCCAACGCCCGTGCCCGCAACGTCGGGTGGCGCATCGATTACGTGCTGGTGTCGGGACAACTGCGCAGTGCGGTAAAGACGGCGGACATCCACCCCGAGGTGATGGGCAGCGATCACTGCCCCGTGAGCATCACTCTCGCGTTGTAGCCCGCCCGCGCGCCTGACCGGGCTGCAGCGCGGGGCGTCACGGTGGCCCCGTGGCACCCCGTGACGCCTCCCGCCGCCGTCTGCCCGGCAACTGCTACAGGTCGGTGCGCGAGCGCCTGCCTAACAGCAGCGAGACGATGAACAGCACCAGGAACACGAAGAACAGGATCTTCGCGATTCCGACCGCCGCGCCTGCGATGCCGGCGAATCCGAGCACGCCTGCGATCAGCGCGATGATGAGGAACACGATGGCGTAGTACAGCATATTCGCTCCTGCTCACGGGCACGCTGCCCGGGTTCTCGGCGTGCCGCCGAAGGGCTCAGTCACCTGCCCCTTACTTATAAGCGGCCGGAGCTCGCCGGGCTTCGAGCCGCCTGCCCAAGCCAGCGTCGGCGGCTTCTGAACTACGCCACCACTCATCCGATAACGATTGGGCGCGGTCTGATAATCGGTCACACCAGCCCGGCGGCCGTGTGAAGTGCGCGGCGACGTCTCCGCCGGCCGCTCGGCACGGCGGTTGCGGCGTGGCACCGACGCCACACGCGCGTTCATTGAATCGCGGCCTGGTCGAGAAGATCGCCGGCAACGTTCGGAAGAGCTACGGCGATGCCAAAGAGCAGCTCAAGGATGAAGCCGACGAGCCGCCGGAGGATGACGCCTGATCGAACCTCGAGCGGGTGGTAGCTGCAGCGGTGACTTGAGTGCGCCGCTGCGGCGACTCTGCTGACGTTCTAACGCGGCTGGCAGGGACCCAACTGCGCTAAGATGCCCCACAATGAGTGCTCGGCCGTTGCTCGTGCGCATGGGCGCACTCGGCGATATGGTATTGATGACGGTCGCTCTCCGGCTGCTGCACGCGCGCTTCGGGCAGCCCGTGGACATCCTCGGATCGGGCCCCTGGACGCGCCCGCTGCTTCGCTCGCAGCCTGGAGTGGGCGAGATCTACCTGCTGCGCAGTCGCAGCCATCCATTCCTGCTCAGTCCGAATCAGTGGCGACTGCTACGCGCCCTGCGCCAGCGGGGTGCCGGGCCGACGTGGCTATTCGATGCCCACAATGACAAGACGCGCTGGCTGCTGCAGCGTGCCGGCTGGGTCGATGAGCAGTTCGCCTCGCTCAGCCAGCTGCCGGATATCGCGCAGGAGCATTTCTGCGATCGCTGGCAACGCTTTGCCCTGCTGGACCCCCCGGCTCTCGGCGGCGCACGCCATGCGCCCCCTGACCACGAAGCCTATCCGGAGCTGCACGTCGAGGCGCGGTCCGTTGCCGAGTTGTCCTCATGGCTGGAGGCGCTGGGCATCGGCAATCGGCCGTTCGTGCTGATTCAGGTCGGCAATAAGCGCACCATGCGCCGTGGCGCGCGCCAGCGCCGCAGCAACACCAAGTTCTGGCCCGAAGGGCACTGGGCGGAGGTGCTGCGCGGATTACGCACGCTGCACCCGCAGCACGCGCTGTTGCTGCTGGGTGTGCCGCAAGAAGCGGCATTGAACGATCAGATCCTGTCAATCGCGCGTCTCAGCGATACACACAACCTCGCCCGCGAAATGACCGTGCTTCGGCTGATGGCGCTCGCGCGCCGCGCGTTCGGCATGGTGTCGGTAGACACCGGGCCGGCGCATGTGGCCGCGGCGCTCGGCGGTCGCGTGCTCACGCTGTTTGATAGCCGCGAGAAGATGAATATGTACCTGCCGCGTGGCCCGGGCGCGCTGGTCCGCGGCCTGGTGGCGCCGAGCGCCGGAGCGCCCTCATTGCTGGGAATCTCGCCCACGCAGGTGCTGGATGCGTGGCGCTCGTTGCTGAGGCCACAGGCCGACCCGATCGCCGCAGTCGCGGCCGAGTGACTCCCAGCGCTCAAGCCCCCAACAGTTGCGGGATGATCGGCAGCTTGCGGATGCGCCTGCCCGTGGCAACGAACAGAGCGTTGCACAGCGCCGGAGGTGCCGGTGGCAGCGGCGGCTCGCCCAGTCCCGTGGGCGGATTATCGGTAATGCGGAAATGCACCTCGAGCGGTGCTGCCTCGCTCATGCGCAGCAGACCATAGGTATCGAAGTTGGTCTCCAGCACCCGGCCCCCTTCGATCGTGATGGACTGATGAAGCGCGGCCCCCAGTCCGTCGAGCACCGCGCCCTCTACTTGGTTGTATGCACCGGCCGGATTGATGATCTGGCGGCCGATATCTCCCGCCACCCACACCTTGTGAATCTTCGGCATGCCGTCGCGATCGATGCTCGCTTTCACGACCTCGGCGAAATAGCCGAGGTGACTGTAATAGGAGGCGATGCCCATGCCGGTTCCCGGCGGCAACGTCTGCTTGCCCCAGCCGGACTTCTCCGCGACCAGCTCGAGCACGCCGCGCACGCGGCCGGTGTCGAACGGCGGCCGCTTCATACCGAACCGTGGCGGCGGCGGGGGCAGCACACGCGGCGGGCCGCACAGGTCGAGCCTGAATTGCAGCGGGTCCTTGCCGGCGGCATACGCGCACTCGTCGATGAAGGACTCGAATGCGAACGCGATGCCATTGTTGCCCGGATTGCGCAGGGAGCCTGTGGGCACACCCAACGGCATCAGCGACAGCGCAAATTCCAGATTCGAGACAAACCCCGCCGGATACTGATCAGGGTCCAGCCCCGCCGAGTCAGCCACCTTCTCGCCCTGAGCGAAGGTGATGAAGTGGTCGCGCAGCGCGATCATCCGGCCCCGGGCGTCCAGCCCGGCCTTGAGGTAGTGGTAGCCCGCTGGGCGGTAGGCGTCGTGCTGGATGTCATGGCGACGGTTCCAGAGCAGCTTGATGGGGCAGCCGGCCATCCTCGAGATCATCGCGGCCTCGGCCATGTAGTCGACGTAACCGCGCCGACCGAACCCGCCGCCGGCGCGCATCATGTGCACCGTCACCTTGGCGGCATCGATGCCGAGTGTGCTCGCGACCAGCTTCTGGCCGTCCTCCGGACCCTGTGTCGGCGCCCAGATCTCGACGCTGCCGTCGGGCTTGACGTGTGCGGTGCAGTTCATCGGCTCGAGCGGCACGTGTGCCAGAAACGGATAGGCGTAGGCGGCCTGCACGATCTTGGCTGCGCGCGCGAGCGCATCGTCGACGTCGCCGTCCTTGCGCAGGACGCGCTGCGGCGACTGCGCCGCCAGCTCCGTCGCCTGGTGCTCGAATCGCTGCGTGCTCTGCGAGGAAGTCGGATGCGCCTGCCACTGCACCTGCAGCTGCTCGAGCGCCTTGTTGGCCTGCCACCAGCGGTCGGCCACGATCGCCACGCCATCGACCAGGCCGAGGCTGATGGCCGCGTCGGGATCCTGACCGCGTACGATGAAGGCATCGCGCACGCCGGGCAGCGCCTTGATCGCGGCAAGATTCGCGCTCGCGACCTTGCTGCCGAATACCGGCCCCTTCTCGAACACGGCGTAGCGCATGCCCGGGACGACGGTGTCGATCCCAAACAGCGGCTCGCCCGCGAGCACGCGGGCGCTGTCGACGCCGCCGGTAAATTTGCCGATGATGCGGTAATCCTTGGGCTGCTTGAGTTGCACCTGCTGCAGGTCCGGTGGCCGGACCGCCGCCGCGCGTCGCGCCAGAGCGCCGTACGCGAGCTCGCGCCCGCTGGCGCGGTGCCGCACGACACCCACGTGCGTATCGCATTCGCTCGCCGGCACACCCCAGCCGCCCGCCGCCGCCTCGATGAGCATTTGCCGGCCGGCGGCTCCGACGCGGCGCATGGGCTCCCAGTTCATCGGTGTCGCGTAGCTGCCACCAGCAAACTGCGGACCGTAGATCGGATCCAGCAACGCCTGCTCCACACGCACATTGCTCCAATCAACATCGAGCTCTTCGGCGATCAGCATCGGCAGGGTGGTCTTCATGCCCTGCCCGATCTCTGGGTTCTTCGCCATGATGGTGACGATGCCATCGGGCGCAATGCGAATGAACGCATTGAGCTTGGCTTCCGCGGACGCGCTCGCGACCGTGGCACGCGCCGCAGCCGCGTCTGCCCACAGCAGCCCGAGCGCCAGCCCACCGCCTGCGGCCACGCCGGCTTGCAAAAACGCGCGCCGCGATAGGGCGGAGTCCTCGGCAGCCGACGCGCGCGATCCCCGATCGAATGAGGTACTGTCAAGCATCTCACACCTCCCGTGTGTCCGCCGTGGGCAGCCCCGCGGCGAGCTTGATGGCGGCGCGAATGCGCACGTAGGTCGCACAGCGGCATAGATTGCCGCTCATCGCCTGATCGATGTCCGCATCGCTCGGGCGCGGATTGCGCGCAAGTAGCGCGGTGGCAGCCATCACCTGGCCAGACTGACAGTAGCCGCATTGCATCACGTCGAGTGTGAGCCACGCGGCCTTGACCTTGCGTCCCACCTCAGATTGATCCACGCCCTCGATGGTCGTGATGGCGGAAGATCCGACCGCGGCGATCGGTGTGGAACAGGCGCGGATCGGAACGCCGTTCAGATGCACGGTACACGCGCCACACAGCGCCATACCGCAGCCAAACTTGGTCCCCTTCAAGTCCAGCTCGTCCCGCAGCACCCACAGCAGCGGGGTTTCTGCGTCGACGTCCACCGTGCGTTGCTTGCCGTTCACCGTGATCGTGTAGGCCATGGGGCTTTCTCCGGCGCGGGCAGGTCGTCGATTATAACAAATCGGCCTTGGCCGCAGCAGTTGTGTCTCTGGCGTTCCGCTGTTGGTCGTGGCCGCACGCTGCGGCATCATCAGGACCGCGGTGCAATGCTGTGGCTCGGGAAAGCGATCCATAACAGGGTCCATAGAGGATCCATCGCGCACGCGGAGGAACTCGTCGCTATGAGATATCTACACACCATGGTCCGCATCACGAATATCGAGGCGTCCTGCAAGTTCTATGGCGACGCACTGGGACTGCGCGAGGTGCGTCGCCGGGAGGACCAGAAGGGCCGCTATACGCTCGTGTTCCTGGCGGCTCCTGGAGATGAGTCAGCTCAGATCGAGCTCACCTACAACTGGGATCCTCAGCCCTATCCCGGCGGACGCAACTTCGGGCACATTGCCTATGCGGTCGAGGACATCTACGCCACCTGCAGTCGCCTGATGGAGCACGGCGTCACGATCAATCGACCGCCGCGCGACGGCAAGATGGCCTTCGTGCGCTCACCCGATCGCATCTCCATCGAACTGCTGCAGATGGGAGAGGCGTTACCGGCGCGTGAGCCCTGGATCTCGATGCCCAACACCGGCGAGTGGTGAGCCGAACCGGGACCGGTCCCGAGCGCGCAATCGCGTCGATCGGATGGCGCGTTTTCATGGGAACGAGGTCCGCAGCGGTCATGGTCGTCCCGGTTGAAGGGCATAGGCCATAACTGAAAGGCACGAGTCGGGGGCGCGGGCGATCGCGCGCGCCTGCCCGCTTGCGGTGGGCAAATCCCGTCGGCGAATCTCGGCCTAATCCGCCAAGGGATTGGGACGCATCTGGAAGTGCACGATCAGGGGCTTGCCGCCGCCCTCCTTGTGCGCGGGGGTGCGATCGCCCTCTGTAGCCCAGATGCCACGGCCCTTCCAGCCGGTATTGGCATCATCGATGCGTCCTTCCATGCCCTTCATGTAGAAGCCCAGTGGATAGGGGACACGCAGGGTCGCAAATTTTCCGTCCACCAACGCATGGATGCCATCGAACAGATTACCGGTCGCGATCGGCACATTCGCGCCCAGGCCGAAGGTGTTGTGCTGATCGACCCAGGTGT
>JASHTF010000223.1 GCA_030040715.1 Gammaproteobacteria bacterium
CAGCGCGTCTGTCACGTTCGGAGCATAGCGCCACCCCTGCGAGTGGAAGGTGATGTAGGTCCGCTTGGGGTCATTCACTCCCCGGAGCGTTGCCGACGCGACGCACCAGTCGCTTTACAAGATTGGGGGAGATGCTCTAAGCCCCCTACAATCAACGGCCTACCATAGGGTGGTTCTAACGCGTAGCGATTCGGCTACGATCCGACATATGACGTCGTAGTGCTTCTGCGCCGTACTTTATCGACGTCGCCGAATGCGCGAGAACCCCAAGTTACTCCACCCCGAAGGAGTCAGCTCATGATTGCGGTCATCTTTGAGGTCGTACCAGCGTCGGGCCGACGCGACCGATATCTCGACGTCGCCGCCTCCCTCGAGGACCAGTTGGTATCGACTCCGGGCTTCATCTCCGTCGAGCGATTTCAAAGCCTGGCCAACCCGGACAAAGTCCTGTCGTTATCGTTCTGGGAGAGCGAGAGCGCCGTCGGCACCTGGCGAAATACGACGGCCCACCGCGAGGCGCAGGATCTCGGCCGCGAGTCGGTGTTCGCCGATTATCGACTGCGGATCGCGAGCGTCGTGCGTGACTACGGCATGCGCGAGCGCGCGCAAGCTCCGGCCGACAGCCGCGAGTACCATGACACACGCAGCCCCGAGTCGCTCGGCTGCGTGCCTTGACTCATCCCCAGGAGTGTCGCATGGCAATCAACGTCGGCGATACGGCTGCTGCGGAGTTCATCGTTACACCCGCGGACACCGCAGAAGCCTTGTCAATCGCCTCCGGGGACACCTTTCCACCGGTGTTCGCAACGTCGCGCATGGTCGCCCTCATGGAGCTCGCCGCGGCTCGCCTGATGCGTACGCTGCTGCGGGCCGGGGAAATGTCGGTCGGAGTCTCCATCGACACGCGGCACACCGCGGCTACGCCGCTAGGCGCCAGGGTGCGCGCCGTCGCGACCTACACCGGCCGCGACGGCAAGATCTTTTTATTTGACGTCGCCGCCTTCGACGAAGCCGGACTCATCGGCAGCGGCCACCACACGCGCGCGATCGTGTCCAGCGAGCGGCTGCTGGCAGGCGCGGCCAAGAGGCGATGTTCCCACAGCCCGCCGCCTGACCAAGCATGAAGGGTACTGTGGCTGATTCAGCCGCGCCGATTGACGTCCACCCTGAAGGGAGAAACCAATGAGACAGATGTGGTTGCGACTGGGCCAACTGGCGGCGCTGTCGGTCTTCTCTACGAGCCTGTGGGCACAGACCGCGGGGTACCCGATCACGGTGATCCCGCCGGGAAAGGGTCCGTTTGAGTTTCCGCAGGGCTATCAAACACCCTGGGCCAGGATCCAGATCATGGTCACGGAAAAGATCGCGCCCAATCTCTACATCCTGCATGGCTCCCAGGGCCTCGATCCGGCGCATCCCGACGGTTCCGGCGGCCGGGTCGCCGTGTTGTTCGGCGCCGATGGCGTGTTGATGGTCGACACCGAGAATCAGCAGGTGGCCGAGAAGACGCTGACGGCGATTCGCTCGTTCACGGACGCACCCATCAAGATTGTCGTCAATTCGCACATTCACAGCGACCACACCGGCGGCAATGTCTTCTTCGGCAAGCAGGGAGCGCTGATCTTCTCGCAGGAGAATCTGCGCGAGGAGATGCTCGATCCGCCACATCGGGGCAGCGCTGTGCCCCGGCCCGATCCAGCCGGCGTCCCGGCGGTTACCTACCGCTATCGAGCGCCGGGAGTGCCTGCAGTCACGATTCAGATGGACGGTGAAACGGTGGACTTCATCCCGATGATGCCGTCGCACACGGCCGGCGACACCATCGTGCGCTTCCGCAAGGCGGACGCGATTTATATCGAAGATTTCTACCGCAACTACGGCTATCCATTCGCTGACCAAGCCAACGGCGGCTCGATCAAAGGTCTGGTCAACGCGATCGACCTGATCGAGAACATCTCCGGTCCCGACACCACACTCATCCCCGGTCACGGCACACTGGTCAAGAAGCAGGATCTGCTCGGCTACCGAGCCATGCTGGTCGACATCCTGGCAAAGGTGCAGCAGTTGCGCGATCAGGGTAAGTCGTTGCAGCAGGTTCTGGCGGCTGATCTGACCGCCCCCTATGACGCGACGACGTTGGGCGACACGAAGGAGAGCAAGGAACGGTTCATCAGCGAGGTGTATATGGAGCTCAAGGACTTCCCGCCCGTCGTCAACGGCGAGCGGCAGATGCCGCTGCGCTGAGCACGGACGGCAGCGAGCTTTCGCTTCGCGCCGAGACCCATCCGAGCAGTCGGGCAATTCCAGCGCGCCGGCGCACGCCCGCATTATCGGTGCGCGTCTAAAGGTAGAGGTGCGCGATGAGAACTACACTGACGAAGAAACCACCGAGTCCGGCGGCAGCCTGCCACCGATAGCGCTGCGCCAGATGTGCCGGATCGCTGGCTGCTATCAGATACGCCCGCCCATCCCGGGGCTTGGTCATTTGCTTGACGGTCGGTGCTTGCGCGCGCTGCGAAAGAACTTGATTCCGGGCTGCTTCGCGTGCTTGTTCCCACTCGGTCGCGTTGAGCGTCCCGTCGCCGTCGCGGTCGAAGCGCTTTAGCAGCGTCGCCTGATCATCCTTCCAAACGTGCAGCACCGCCGCGATGTCGGTCTCGAGGCCGCCATCGGCGAGGCCGCCGACGGTGGCGCAATCTCCGAGCACGCAGACACCGGCAAGCTCATCGATACGCTGTTCGGTGTAGCGATAGCGCCCGCCCATCAAACCACCGGTGCTGTAGGGTGCACTCGGCCAGGACTCCGATCCATACCAAACAGTTCGACTGCTGGGCTTGATCATTGCGCCATCGGGGTCGACGCGGCAGGCACCGCTGTCATCATGCAACACGAACGGCTCAGCGCTCGTGCCGCGGTCCACGATCGCCCAGCTACGGCCCGATTTTTCCGCGATGGTATAGGACCACCAGACACAGCTGCGGCCCGTGAGCGGGGCCTTGCGCTGCTCTGTTTGAGGATCAAACTCGGCGCGCCCGTAGAGCTCGACGTAGCCGTGCGGTGCCGAGCGCACCCGAGCGAGCGCGGTGTCGGCGACGCTGCGCGCCAGACTCCAGTACCGAAAGGTGAGATAAAAACTGACCAAAGCTGCTATCGGCAATATCAGCAGCAGCTCGCCGGGATGGCCGGCGACCAGCCAGGCCTGACCTGAATGATACATGGTGAGCTGTCAGCTGAGCGCCGGCGCGCGCAATCGAATGACTGGGCTCGTCAGGGTGTCCGCAGCAGCGCTCCGACATCGACGTCGCGGCGATCCTCATCCTCGATCTTGAGCAGCGGCGCCTCCTTGAAGCCGAATGTCTGCGCGATCATGACCGCCGGAAACTGTGCGATCCGCGTGTTGTTGAGCCGCACCTGATCGTTATAGAACTCGCGCCGATCGGCGATCGCCGACTCGAGACTACTGATGCGGGTCTGCAGCTGCTGAAAGGTCTCGTCGGCCTTTAGATTGGGATAGTTCTCGGCAACCGCGAACAGCCGCCCAATGCTGCCGCGTAGCTCGGTCTCCGCACTTTGCAGTGCCGGTAGATTGCGCTGGTCCTGAGCAACGCTGATCGCGGCGCGGGCGCGCATTACTTTCTCGAGCGTCTCCTGCTCGTATTGCATGTAACGCTTACAGGTGTCGACCAGCTTCGGGAGCTCGTCGTGCCGCTGCTTGAGCAGCACGTCGATATTGGCCCAGGCCTGCTTCACGCTTTCACGCAGCGTCACCAGACCGTTGTAGAGCATGACCGTGTAAACCAACGCGACCAGCAGGATCGCGAGCAGTACGACAGCAGCCACGGAGTCTCCTTGTCGGCGCGCGGGGCGGCGCGCCTTCGGCTGGCGGTCACTGTAGCAGCGTCCGCCGCGACCACCTGAGATGCCCGTCACGCTAGGGCAGGGCACGGCTCGCCGCCTTAAGACCCGTTAAGACACCGCCTCGCTACCTATTGGGTGTAGAGCCATTCGCGCCGAAGAGTCTCCAATGCGCAAACAGACGCTGCTCTTCGCGTCCGACGTGGATGCCGAGACCCGCATACAGTAAAGCCACCAACCCGGTCACAAAGATACCGTCAAAGGTCCCAGCGCCACCGATTGATGCGACCGGTGCGCCGAGGCCCTGCACCTTACCGAGATTGAGCAGATCCGCACCAATCAGAGTGCCTAGACTGCCACTGATGTAGGCGAGCGGCGCCGCATAACGCAGCGACAGCACGACGGCCGTCAAAGCCGTGATGAAGGGCGGTATGAATATCGGCTCGGCGATGCCCAAACCCGGGACCGGGCGCGCGATCAGATGACAGACGATCGCCACGACTGCCGTGCCGACAAGGCTCAGGAGATAGAGGCGATTCTTCGCCATCACGTAGAGTGACAGTAGCGTGGGGATGATCGCCCCGCCGACGTTCACGGCGATGATCGTTCCCCGCCACTCCCGGGTGTCCGGGACGATGTAGTGCATGCCGAAGAACGGGATCACGTGCGCACCGCGTACCGCGTGCTCCGGCAGATAGGCAACCGGGACATTGACGTAGCTGCCCAGCAGCGCGAGCAGCAACAGGAACAGCATTGCTGGCGCGGAAATCCCCATACTGGCCGAGGCAAATCTCAGGGCACCGACCGCGACGACAACAGCGCACGCGCCAAGGAGCGCGGCCAACATGACCAGGAACGGCCAGGCGATCGGAAAATAGTGCAGACTGCTGCGAATCATGGCTGCCGCTCGGCTCCTGCGGGGACGGGCGGCCGATAACGTACACCCGCGGACGATGACATGGAGGGCTGCGCACGGACGGCGCGCGAGCGCTTCGACATCCTGCCGGGCGACATGCGCATGCCAGGCCTGCCTGAGGAGCGCCGCCAGACACTGCTCGCCGGCGATCAGACGCCCCGAGCGAAGCCGCTTGAAGCCATCAAGCTGGTGCGCGGCTATCGCTCGGTTCCGCGGCCTAATTCCGCGCACAAGCAACCCTATGTTGCGTCCGCGCATCAAAATATGTTCAGCAATATTACGTATGTTGTATAAATGTAGGAGCTCCCCGATTTCATGCGCCGGCGCAGGCAGATAAAATAATAGAGCTGCGATCCGTGTCCTTGAGCTGTTAGGGGAAAACATGAAGGAACTTCTGTTCGGAGTCGCCGGCGTATTCCTGCTGTTTCTGGTGATCCTGCGCCGCGAAAAACCCTGGCCTCGCAACGGCCATGGGCATACGTATTTCATAGGTACCAGCCGGCAGCTGTAACGGCGGAGCGTTCAGACCGAGTCAGCCGCCGCCACCATAGGGGCGAGTCATAATCTCGAGATAGTGGCCATTCGGGTCGTCCCAATAAAGCCCGCGGCCGCCGTCGCGGTGGTTAATGGCGCCGCGCTGATGATGCCCGGGATCGGCCCAATAGGGTAATTCGCGCTCCCGGATGCGCTCGAAGATGGCGTCAAACTCGGCGTCCGTAACCATGAATGCATAGTGCTGTGGCGGGATGTCACCGTCACTGTGCATGTAATCCAGTGTCACGCCGTTATCGAGTGGCACCACGTAGAACGGACCGAAACTGCGCGGCGGCTCGCGTCCGAGAATCTCCGCCAGAAAGCGCGCGGATGCGCGCGGATCGTGGGCCGAAACGATCGTGTGGTTCAGTTGAATGGTCACGGGGTTGGTGGGGAGCAGAGGCGCCGACTGGGTAGGTGAGTCTAGAAACCCACCGATTCAAGTTCCAATCTGAGCATCAGATAATATTTAACATAATATACCTTATGCGAAGTAGGGTCGCGAGGGGCTTTTGCTCACGGCAAAGCGTTTCCGAGCGGCTGGCTATCCCTACTGGGCCCGTGAACCCTTTTTGATGGAGAGTCGCTTGAAAGCCTTATCCATAGCGCCCGGCGCTTCATCCACCTCGGCACGTTTCGCCGCCTCAACGAAGCGCGCGTGCTGCTGTTCCGGTGTCATTCTTTTTGGCCTTGGCTTCCGTACTTTAGCGTTGCTCATGGGCGTGAGCTCACGTCGCTTATGTAGTCGCATATCCTGCATTTCCACCTATCCCAGTTATCTGGATCGGGATGTGGGATCGCATAGAGAGAGCATCTTCTACCATGCATAAACCAGCACTGCGGACACAAATTGTCATCTGGAAGTGGCGAACTCAGGCGCGATATGGCCTCGCAGGCTTGGGCTTGTTTTTCGCGATACTTCGCTATCGTTTTCTCTGCTTCTACGACTTCGGGTGGCGGCGGGCCACTATCCATCTTCTCAAGAGTCCTGAGCATCTGAAGGCGATAGGACTCGCTCTCTTCACGGTTTCCGGCCACGGATCTTCCTCCGATCGGCGATAACCCAATCAAACACTAACTGCTCAATGATCGCGAATCGCCTCGTCAATTCCGAGCGTCGCGCGAGTATTGCGGCGGAAGTCGAATTCGGCCGGCTTCAACAGTCCTACAGGACCGCCCAGCGGGCCTACGGACGCCGCAGAAGCCATTGCATGGCGAATCCGGTGGCCGATAAACCATGCGGTTTTCATCGACCCGCCGAGCATCCGCTGAAGTTGGCGAGTACTGATGCCTTTCTTGCTGGAGCACATCAGGTAGATCGCCTGAAGCCAGTGGGTCATCGGAACGTGGCTGTCCTCAAAGATGGTCCCGATCTTGACGGTGAACTGCGCTCGGCACTCATTGCACTTGCGCAGCCCCGGCCGGGTGGACTTGCCAGCGAGCTTTCGAATTCGGGCGGCATCGCAGTTCCCGCAGTGCGGGCAAATCGGCCCGGTTGGCCACAGCTGAGTCTCTACGTAGTCGTAGGCGGCTTGCTCATCCTTGAAGTGTGGCGCGTTGAGATTGGAGTTCATGACATCGGCTCCTTGATGGCCGAATCATGGACTTATCACCCTGGTTTGTAAAGTGTAACATCGCCAGTAGCCTCTATTAGGTCGGCGGCGTAATTAGCTCGACGGTTGGAAAATAACTCCTGTACCTGCTGATGTCCCGTGTGAGTATCGGCATCTCGGCAACGGCTGCGTGAGCACCCACGAAGAAATCTGGCAGCACGTTGGTCTTTGAACCGTGCCGCTTCCGGTAAGCCAGGAAAGCCTTTCCCGCTAAAAACAGAGCCTCCCGTGGAATCGGCTCTATCGTCACCGCCGCTTCGGTGAGCGCCCGCTCAAGTTCCTCAATGCGCACAAACGCTATCGAGACTTCAGCGTAGATCACCGCATTGATTGCGAGTTGGCCCCGAGCACTCGCGGCGTCTAACGCTTCTATCGACCAGCGATTCCAATTCGGATCGTTAAGAAAGACGTCCAGCAGAACGTTCGTGTCAACGAGGACCAACGCGGCTCTTAACTACCGCGAGTGAGCGCCAGAATCTCCTCAGTCCGCATCTTTACGGTTGCTCGCCCGCGCAACTTGGCGAATCGGCTTTCTCGGCGTTTAGATTGGCGACCGACCCGGCGCAGTGTGACTTGACCCTCACCGGAAACTTCAAAGTCGACCGACGAACCGGGAACTAGACCCAATAGATCTCGAACCCTTTTTGGAATGGTGACCTGGCCCTTTGACGTGATAGTGGTCGACATGGAGTAATACCTCGAACCCGTAAGGTATTACTTTATCAGAAGCGAGAACAGCCCGATACTCGTTCCGCCGGACACTTGCTATACCTTATGCGAAGTAGCCTGTAGCCGACGCCAACGAATCATTGCCTCGACAAGGTCGCCTGCGCGTACGTATCGAGTAGCAGTCGTATGCTCAGCGTCCCTCGAAAGGTGAGATGGTCTCTTCGTCCGAGGTGTTGAAAGTCTCGTAATCTGACACTTGGATCTTGCTCTTCATAGACCCGTGGCGCCGGGCACCGATCCGGTGCGGAAGCGCTAAGGTGGGTTAAGTGAAACGGCGCGCGTCCATCCGAGCCGCCGTTGCGTTTGACTCAAAATTTATCGCGAAACAGAGAGGCGCTGGGTTCAGCCGGGATCACTTTGAATACCATGCCCGCGATCGGGCGTCGCTGATCGGTGGCGATGCGCTCCAATCGCGTCATGCTCCCTCTTCCTCGGGTCTTCCGTGGCCCGAGTTGACAAGCATCCACAGGCGGCTCGGGAAAGGCGAGTCCTGGTAGCGCCTGGTCGACGTGCCACGGCGCCAGTGCGGTAACCTTTGCCGCGTGCAAACCGCTGATGGCCAAAGCGCTGAACCCGAGGCGATCGAGATTCCCTACGCGCAACTATCCGAGCAAGCGTTGCGAGGTGTGGTCGAGTATTTCGTGCTGCGAGAGGGTACCGACTATGGTACGCACA